>CAZNTR010000057.1:0-20884 GCA_964575925.1 uncultured Chitinophagales bacterium | reverse complement strand
TTGTTGTATCGTAGGCACTGAATTTCTCGCTTTTTTAAAATTTTCTTTAGAGCTTATAAATATATCAGTTACCTCGACAAGTCGCAATATTATATCCAAGTTGTTTTAAAAAAAGATAGATATAATCAATTTTTTTTGTCATATTGCGCTTGAAATGGAAATATTGAGCTATTTTTAAGATATATAGATATATAATATTATACCAATGGAATTATCTGACCTCAAAGGAATTACACCTAATAGAATAAAAGCACTTCAAACTGCGGGCATAACTAAGCCAAAGCATTTAATTTATTTTTTCCCAAGAAAATACATTGACCGCTCAAACTTAGATAGCATTGCTTTGCTTACGGAAGAACAAAGCGAATCAGTTCTATCTGTAACCATACAACGCATTCAAACTATCGGTACTCCAAGGAATAAACGATTGGAAGCTATAGCTACCGATGAAACTGGAACTATAAAATTAGTCTGGTTTAAAGGTGTTACTTATTTTGAAAAAACTCTAAAAGTGGGAAAAAAGTTTTTAATTTGGGGACAAGCTAAGCGATTTGGTACATATTGGTCAATAGCGCATCCTAATATGGAAAATGCAACCGATGAACATCAAGTTGATCAACATTTACGAATATTTGCCATGTACCCAAGTAATCAGCTTTTCGAGAAAACGTATATAAGTAGTGAATTAATTCAAAAATGGGTAAAGCAGCTATTAAGTAATTTTTCGCTTAAAGAATATCTTCCTTCTTTCGTAGTGGTTAGGCTTCACTTACTTTCAAGACAAGATGCTTTACATGCAGTTCATTTTCCTCAGAAAATCAGTGATAGTCAAAATGGTTTATTTCGTTTCAAATTTGAAGAACTCTTTTTATTTCAGCTTTGTGTTAGAAAAATACGTGCTAATCGAATTATGAAAGCAATTGGTTTAACGTTTAAAACCAACTCTCGATTAGTTTCATCGTTTTATAACGAAGTACTTCCATTTGAGTTAACAGATGGTCAGAAGAAAGCAATTGAAGCTATTAGAACTGATTTTGAAAGTGGGTTTCAATCTAATCGCTTAATTCAGGGAGATGTGGGTTCTGGCAAAACAATTGTTGCCTTTATCTCGATGCTTTATGCAATCGACAATGGTTATCAATGCGCTTTTATGGCACCTACAGAGCTATTAGCCGAGCAACATGCACAAACACTCAGTGTTTTTGCTGAAGCCTTAGGATTAAACGTTCGAATCTTAACTGGTCAACAAAAAACATCGATTCGAAATGATGTATTAGCCGATATTGCTGCAGGAACTTGCCATATTGCCGTTGGAACTCATGCTTTATTTCAAAATGAAGTTGAATTTTTCAAATTAGGATTAGTAATTGTTGATGAACAGCATCGGTTTGGAGTGTTGCAGCGTAATCTATTAGCTCTAAAGGGTTTACAACCTCATGTTTTAGTTATGTCGGCCACTCCAATTCCGCGTAGTTTAGCCATGACATTGTATGGTGATTTAGATGTAACCTTAATTAAAGGACTTCCTAAAAATCGCAAACCAATTAAAACCGCTATGCGGAACGAAAAAAAGAGAGATCAAGTTTATCAATTTATTGATGATTTATTAGCTGATGGTGGTCAAGTTTATATTGTCTATCCTTTGGTTCAAGAGTCAGAAGTTTTAGATTTAAAAGATGCCACTCAAGGATTTGAACTAATTAAAGAACGTTTTTCTGGTTATTCTGTAGGTTTGGTTCATGGAAAGTTACCATCCATTGAAAAAGAAAAAACGATGCAAGCTTTTAAACGAAAAGAACTTCAAATTTTAGTATCTACTACAGTAATAGAAGTTGGTGTAGACGTTCCAAATGCTAGTTTAATGGTTATTGAACATGCAGAACGATTTGGTCTATCCCAATTACATCAATTAAGAGGCCGAGTTGGACGTGGTGAGCGGCAGAGTTATTGTGTTTTAATGCGAGGTGATGCTCTTTCTAAAGAAGGAAGAATTCGTCTTGAAACGATGGAGAGAACTAATGATGGTTTTGAAGTTGCAGAAGTTGATTTAGATCTTCGTGGCCCGGGTGACTTATTGGGAACAAAACAAAGTGGGCTTCCTGATTTTAAATTCGCAGATTTGGTTAAAGACCAAGACATTCTAGAATTGGCGAAAGAATATGCTGATGAGTTATTAGAAACAGATAAAGACTTACTATTTGATGAGCATTCGGCATTAAAAAAAGTTTTTGAGCCTTATTTTGCAGAACGCTCCAAGTTTTATTTTACTAGTTAGTATTGATTTTCAAAAACGATTTGTAAATCGCCCCACCACAAAGGCAAATTACATTCAATATTCATTGCAAGAGATGGAATAGAAATTTTTTTGTGACACAAGTGGATTGCTGTAGTCTGAAGTAGTTTAGCTGTTGGAGATTTACTCAAATAAACTCGATCATCTACAATTGGGAATCCAGATTCTAATAGATGCAATCGAATCTGATGCGTTCTGCCCGTATGTGGGTTACACTCAATTTCTGAATAATCCATTTCTCTTTTTAACACTTTAAATGATGTTTGGGCAGATTTTCCATCCCTTAATGCGTCCCCACACTCAAAAACAAACCCATCTTTTCTTCTAATAGATTTATCTATTTGCCAAAAATCTTTTTCAACCGAACCTTTTACTAAGGCGATATACGTTTTTTCAGGTTCATTTTTCCTGAAACACTTTGATATACGTTCGGCAGCTTTTTCAGATTTTCCTAAGATAATTACACCTGAAGTTACTGCGTCTAAGCGATGAATAATGAAAAGAGGATAGCCAACTTGTTCTTCCAATATTACTTGAAGACTATTTTTAAAATACCTACCTCCAGCATGCATTGGCATTGGCGCAGGTTTAAAAACAGCTATCCAATCATCATTTTCTTGTAAAATTGAAATTTCATCTGGAACACTTGGTTCGATTATGTATGGATTAAAATGCGAAATTAAGTCATTTGTCTGTAAGAGATAATCAGGCTTAACTTTTTTAGCGTTAACCGAAACTAAACCATCATTTATTTTTTCAGACCACTCACTTTTGGGCTTGAAGGGGAATTTTAGTGTGAATAACTCGATAAGTGTTTTCCCCACATCAACATGTTTCAATCTAAATTGATGAGCAAATGAATAGGGTTGCACAATTCGTACTTGCCGAAGATGAATCACGTTTTGGTTTTTTTATTTTTATTGATAGCCATAAAATGTACAAAACTAGAAATTTCTTCCAACTTATCAGCCTATTTTTTTTAATTTATTCACAAGTAGGACATTATTTTTTTGAGGTTTACACTAAAAAGTAATCTTCAGAAAATGATTCGTAATCAAACGCATTTGAATAGGTAATAACAAGAAATCAACTTTTTGGGGATTCGAAAACTAGGTGTAAACGTTGGCAACAATGCCACGTTTTCTGGTGATACCGAGCCAGTTTTGAAATCACGATTTGGATTCAATACAAATTTGACAGATTAAGCTGAGTTCGGAATAAGAATTACACATTTTCTTAGCATATAACAAGAAAAATAAAAAAACCAAAAGGTCATTTGGCTTCACATTGACTTCGGATTTCTGAAACTCTCAAAGCGCTGCAATGAGAAATGACGGAAGAAATCAAGTTAATCATCTTGAACTTGATTCAGGATTTCGATCTAGCACATCGTTTTTCCTTTTTTTGAGCATCTAAATCTTGCTTCACTAGGTAAAGATTGTGGGGCAAGCCCAGAAGGACGAAATATTTTATGCCAGTTTTTATATTACTTACTTATCCCGAACTCAGATGATAATGAAATAGAAATTCAGTTTGATATCTAACTCTGATTGTTATCAGAATTTGTTGCTTATGAATTAAGTACTAAACAACTCTAATTCAATTTTAATGTTTATTTAATCAGTCATTAAGACAGATTGGTAGTTTTACTACTATTTTTGCGATGTTATATACTTCTTATGCAAGATTTACACTTTACCGAATGGTATTTTAGCCAAACTCGAATGAAATTAGCTTCGAAGACTCATGCAACAATTACTGTCCCAAATTAAAATAAGGGTAAACCCTACGATTTACGTTAAAGAACCAGAATCGAGTGAGTTAGGACGAAAGATTATTAAAGAATCAATCATTCTAATAAACGAGTTAGGCTTTGAGCAATTTACTATTAAAAAACTTGCAACATCAATTGGAACAACGGAAGGTTCTATTTACCGATATTTCGAAAACAAGCATAATATTTTGCTGTACTTGGTTTCTTGGTTTTGGGGTTTTGTTGAATACCGAATTGTATTTGGAGTTTCCAATCTACCGAATTGTGAAGAACAATTAAATGGAGCAATGTGGATAATTATCAATCCTTTATTAAATTTAGAAATAACAAAAGAACCTGATATTGTGAGTTTGCACAAAATAGTTATTGAGGAGTCGGCTAAAACTTATTTAACTCGTTTGGTTGATAAAGAGAATGATGATGGCGTTTTTTCGGTTTACAAGAGAATTTGTAAGCGAATTTCAAGTATCATTTTAGATATGAATTCCAACTATAAGTATCCCAACAGTTTGGTTTCTGTAGTAATAGAGGGGGTGTTAAAACAGCTTTATTATAAAGAACATCTTCCAAGCTTATCTGATTCAACATCTGTGGAAAAGTTATTCGATTTTACACAAAATTTACTATTCAAAACAATTCAACAAGAAAGATAAAAACTATGGCCGGACCGAACATTGAAGGAAAATTATCGCCTGTTCAACGCTTCATTCGACTCTTAAAATTAGACAAAAAGGCAATTGGACAATTGTATTTTTATGCCATTTTTCAAGGATTGGTTGCACTTTCCTTACCTCTTGGTATTCAAGCCATAATCAATTTAATTCAATCTGCTACTTTACCGACTTCTTGGATTGTTTTAGTATTTATAGTAATACTTGGAATCGTGGTTTCTGGAGTTCTTTTTATTATGCAACTTCATATTTCGGAGAATTTGCAACAACGCATATTTACACGAGCTGCTTTCGAATTTGCCTATCGGATTCCTAAAATTCGTTATGATGTACTTCATAATAAATATGTGCCCGAAATTGTAAATCGCTTTTTTGATATCATTTCTGTTCAAAAAGGGATTTCAAAGATTTTGCTTGATTTTTCATCAGCGGTTCTCCAAATAAGCTTCGGCATTATCTTGCTCTCTTTTTATCATCCGTTTTTCATTCTTTTCGGATTTCTTCTAATTGCGATTGTTTTACTTATTTTAAAAGTATGGGGTCCAATAGGTCTAGCTACTTCGTTAGATGAGTCAGCTCAGAAATATGATGTCGCATTTTGGTTAGAAGAAATTGCTAGAAGTTTGCGTGTATTTAAAATGAGCGGTGATTCTACTTTTCATCTTAACCGTTTAGATGAACACGTAAAGAGTTATTTACACTTTAGAAATCTTCACTTCAAAATTCTCCTTTACCAATATGTAAGTCTTGTTGGGTTTAAAGCTATTGTTGGTGGTGGATTATTAATTTTAGGAAGTATTTTAGTAGTGAATCAACAAATCAATTTAGGTCAATTTGTTGCCGCTGAGATTGTTTTGCTTCTAGTGGTAAGTTCAGTGGAGAAAGTAATTATAAGCATGCAGGATATCTATGATATTCTCACAGCAGTTGAAAAAGTAGGTTCTGTAACCGATTGGCCGATAGAAACTGAATCGGGAATAAATCCAATAAAAACAAGCTCTTTTTATGGTTTCAGTTTAGAGACCAATGATTTACATTATGTGTATCCTGATGGAACAAAAACTGCATTTAATTCACTTAATCTGCATATTAAATCTGGCGAAAAATGGTGCATAAGTGGGAAAAATGGTTCAGGAAAATCTACATTAATTCATGTTTTAGCTGGATTCTATGACAATTTCCAAGGAACCTTACTCATAAACGGTGTCAGTTTACACACATTGGATATGACTATTTTTCGCCAATTTTTGGGAACCTGTCTTACCGATGAAGAAATCTTTAATGGTTCACTAAGAGATAATATTACAATAGGAAGAAAAGATATTTCCGACGACGAAATACTTCACTTAGCGGAAAAGCTATTTTGGGAAAAATCACTAAAAGATCTTCCTGAAGGGTTAGATACCTGGATTAATCCAGATGGGAAAAAACTCCCACGTAGTTTGGTTCGAAAAATCATTTTAACTAGAGCATTAGCGTGTAAGCCAAAACTTGTTTTAATTGAAGATAATCTTCATCACATTGACGAGAAAGAACGAATGAGTATCTGGAATGTTCTCACTGATGTGAATCAGCCATTTACATTAGTTGCCCTTACAAGTGATGATCAGGTAAAAGACTTGTTCTCAAAGCGAATTGAATTATAAACCCTTTCCGTTTAAAATCTTATGTTGAACATAACCAACAATAGTATAAAGTCACATATTGATATAAATAGTTTTGAAAGCTTCAAAGCAATTTCACAACCTGGTGTATATAATCAGATTAACAGATGGCTTGTATTTTCTTTGCTCTCTTTTATTGTTTTTGCCTTTTTACCGTGGACACAAAACATTAAATCGGATGGAGCATTAACCACTTTAGAACCGGGGAAAAGGCCTCAAACCATCGTTTCGGTTGTACCTGGTAGAATTGAACAATGGTTTGTAACCGAAGGAGACCGCGTTGTAAAGGGAGATACGATTGCCATTCTTTCAGAGACAAAAGACTTGTATTTCGATCCTGAATTAATTCGAAGAACTCATACTCAAATTGAAGCAAAAGAAGCTGCTATTAAAGCGTATCAATCAAAAATTGAGGCATTGGAAGATCAGATTTCGGCTTTAGGACATCTTCAAAAAGTTAAATTAGCGTCTTTAGTAATTAAACAAAGTCAGCTTCGATTGTATATTGCAAGCGATAGCGCCGATTTAGCAGCTTATCAGTTTGGAGCTCAGGTTGCCGATAAACAAGCTAACCGAACGAATGTATTATTCAAAGATGGATTAAAATCATTAACTGATTTTGAGATTAAAGATGTAAAACGCCAAGAATCACAGGCTGGTCAACTTTCAAAAGAGAATAAATTGATGGCTCTTAGGCAAGAATTAGAAAATATAAAATTAAGTGTCACACAGACTGAACAAGAGTTTCGTGAGAAAATTTCGAAAGCTCAATCTGATAAATTTGCAGCCATAACCAATTTGAATGATGCAATTTCAGAAATTCAAAAAATGCAAACTAGTTTAGCCAATTACGAAATTCGGCGTAAAAATCTGGTAATAATGTCGCCACAGAATGGAATAGTATCTCGAATAAACCGAGCGGGTTTAGGCGAAATGATAAAAGAGGGCGAACAACTTGCAGTGCTATTACCTGATTACTTCTCCATTGCAGCGGCCATTTATGTTAAACCCATGGATTTGCCCTTAATCGAAAAAGGACAAACTGTACGTTTGGTTTTTGATGGTTGGCCTGCATTAGTATTCTCAGGTTGGCCTAATGTCTCCTTTGGATCTTACAGTGGCATTGTAAGCATGGTAGAGTCTCAAACTTCATCAAATGGATATTATCGGGTATTGGTAACGCCCGATCCACTGGCAGATAAATGGCCAAGTCAATTACAATTAGGTTCTGGAGTTCATGGAATGTCACTGTTGAACGATGTACCTATTTGGTATGAAATCTGGCGACAAATTAATGGCTTCCCTCCTTCATTTTACAAAGAAAACGGAGAAAAAAGTGCACAACTCATCAATGAAAAAGAGTCTAAATCGAAATAACCGTAATGAAACGATAATTTAAACAAGGCTACTATTTTACTACACTTTCATTTACCAAAGACTATGCTAAACGCAGTTTTATTATTTAATACATTATCAAAAAAAGCGATACTTTCTGGTACTATTTCTTCAATTCAGAAGAGTTTTATCCTTCTTTTATTGATAATTGTACCTCTTTCGAGTTTTGGAATTCAGCAGGATTTAACAAGTGAAGCAGATTCCACCCAATCAAAAACATTTTTATTTGATGATTTTATAGCTGAAGTAAGAAATTCAAATCCTCTTATTGATCAGTTTACCGCTACAAACAAACAGGCTGATGCACGAATCGTTTCAGCAGCTGGAGCATTTGACCCGAAGTTGTATTCCAAATTCAGTAAAAAAGAGTTTGATAGCAAAACCTATTATCAAAAATGGGAAACTGGAATTGAATACAAAACTCCGAGTCCTTTCAGGTTCAATGTGGGATTTCAGGAAAACGATGGTCAGTTTTTAAATCCAGAAAATTCTACTGGAAAAAATCGTTTATGGAATTTAGGCGTTAGTATGGACTTAGGACGAGGTTTATTAACCGATGAATTCAGAACACGTTATGATGTTAGCCGTGCAGATAGAGACCGAATTAGTGCCGAAGTAAACGAGCAACTCAACGAATTCTATGTTGAAAGTGCCGTTTTATTCTGGAAATGGTCTGAGGCTTACACTATTCTAAATTTGTATAAAGAGTTGTATGAACTTGCTTTATTCAGAAAAAATGGCGTAATTCAAGGTTTTACCAATGGTGATCGCTCAGCCGCTGACACTCTTGAAGCGCATGTTTTCGTTCGTAAACGAACACTTGAAGTAAAAGAATCTGCATTGAAATATAATTCAGCCCTACTTAAGGTTCAGGCTTTTATTGGGAAAAAAATACCAGTAGATATTCATCCTGAATCACTTTCTATCGATAATCTTACTCCGCTAAATGAAGAAGAATTAAATCTTTCAGCATTGATTAATAAACACCCTGTTCGTCAGCAATATGTGAATAAAATTAAGGCAGGAAAAAGTGAATTGAAATTGAAATGGGAGCAAGTTCGTCCGGAATTAGCTCTGTATTACAATTATTTATCCGACAATAGTAATCTACAGTTTGATGTTGGAGAGCAAGCCATGTTCGGTGTAAAATTTAGTTTGCCTTTGTTCTTGCGTAAAGGGCGTGGAAGCATACAAGAGTACAAAGCAAAAGTTAGCGAATATGAAGCTGCGCTATCTTGGGCTGAACGGAAATTAGAAGCCATGCTTTATCAGGAAATTCTTGCTGTAAATACTTCTTTAGAGCTGTTTTTAACCAATCGTTTATATGTTGATGAACTTAAAAGTTTACTCGAATTTGAGCGTCGCCGTTTTGATATTGGAGAGAGTTCGTTGTTTGTGGTGAATCAGCGTGAAGTTTCTTTTGCTATGGCAGAAGTGAGTAAAATCAAAGCTTTTGTGAATTATAGAATGCAATGGGAACGTTGGAAAGCTGTTAATGGAACGGCGTATTTGTTCTTTTTGAAGGGAAAATAGAGTTTAGTTTTCTTATAAGCTGAGTTCGTGATAAGAATTTGTACTATAATTTTTAGTGAAAACCTTGATTAATCAAGATAGAACGTCATTTGCCTTTATTGCTTAATCTAGAATTTAAGCACAAATTAGGCAGAGATTCTGGGTCATTGCCCAGAATGAAGAAATTAATCTTTACCTGTTTCTATTTTAATTTCTTTTCCGAAACTCAGGTTATTACTTTTCAGCATCTTTTTCTGACTCTTTTTCCTTTAATCGCTTATTTACTACATCTAGAATCGATTCACCTTCGATTATAACATCTTTTAATGAAGATTTTCCTTTGTAGATGTAAACTAAAGCATACGTATTTTTTGGTTCAGGTGTGGAGACCGCAGAAGTGTTAATTGAATCTGAATCAATGGCTTCTATTTGAGTTTCATTATAGGCTTTTTCTGCTTCATACGCTTTTGCTTCATTCATATAAAACCGTTTAAAAGGTAAGTTTACAGTGAATTTAAATAAGCGACCTTCTCTATCAACCCTTTTTACGAATACTTGAATATAATTAACCGTCCAATCTGGAATTTGCTTACTAATATCGCTGATAAATGCATATCCATTCTCGTCTTCATCAATAACAATAAATACATTGTCATTTTTCTGAAATTTTAGTTCAGTGGTATCAACTTGCGATTGATATTCTTCCGAGTTTTGCTCTTGAAACTCTGTAGTTGCATTTTCTTCGATTTTGTCCGGATGAATAGGTTCACCATTAGGATCTAAATAGATAAACTGATTTTCAAAATTGAGTGTAATGTATTTACCACGGAATAGATCGTAGGGATCGACTGGACGAGTTTTGAATCTAAACGCTTTTCCCTCAGTTTGAATTTCTTCTTGGGTTAATATCATAAAAGATGGAACCGCTAACTGAACCAATACAAGAATAAAGAAGCTAATTGTAGTCCATTTTTTATTCAGCATTATTTTTTCTCCTTTTAACGACCCATACATTCGTAATCAAAAAGCCAGAACCAACTGATAAAAAGGCAAAACCTCTTGCAAGAAATCCAAGGTTGATATCAATAAACCTAAGAAAAAGTATTAGTATAATGATAAGCAATCCATAATTTACGATGCCTAAGTGATTCTTCGTTACGCCGACTTGGATAGAAACAACACCCATTACAAGTAATAAAAGATTGATAATCACATACATTCCAGGGATAAAAGACGCTAACAGGAACAAGATTAAAAACACTAAAGACAAACTTGAAATCGGGCTTATTTCCTTTAAATCTTTAGTTTTATTTTACTTGTAAAGCAGATAAATTATTCCTGTGGTGAATCCAAGTACCAACCACAATGCAGGATTATTCGCTTCAAAAACGAGATAATCCATACTAAATTCATCCCAAAACTGCTCATAACTTGCCATAGGCAAAATAACCGTTACACCGAAAGCGCCCAGAATTTTGAATGGATTTAAGAACGAGGTGTTCGATTTAAAAAAGGATGCTTCACCGATTGCATAATACAAGCCAAAAAGTGGCATTAATACAAGAAATAAATAATCATCTTGTTTAGCAATTAGAAGAATAACACCTAAAAAAACACTTGAGCTTATTAACCAATGATGAAACAAAGTTGGCAAACTTGAGGCTTTTTTCTTAATTAAATTCAGATAATAGGGCGCAATTAATAAAAGTAAAGGCCAATAATACCATGCCTCTAATGCAGAATGTTTTTCAAATTGAGTGATGATGGATAACCAAGCTATAAAAAAGAGATAGAGCGCAGAAGACATAGAAGAGTTTAATAGATACACCAAAGGCAAACCTAAAAGACTCCAAACCAATAAAAACGAATTAAGATCGCCAGAAAGATTATAAATCTGACTGATTATAGAAATCGTTAATCCAACCATGAGGAACTGAAACAAAGCAGTACTTTCACGCCAAGAGGTTAGTTCTTTCTTTTTCTGAAGCACATAAAAGCTTAAACCTTGAGCCAAAACTAATGGTAGAAATCCGATAAAGGTTTTCAAAGCGATTGGCAAAGAATCCCAATTGGAAGCGATGATTAAATTGATTCCAGTTCCAATAAACGAAACACCAAGAATGGCAAATAAAATGATAATTAAGCCAGAGGTTTTTTTCGGTTTTGAGGCATAATAAGAACGTATTGCTACTTCCGTTTCTGGAGAGATTACAGAAGCTTTAAGTAATTCCGTAAGATCTTTTTCTATGCTCACTACTTAATTATCAAGCTTTTCTAACTCTTTTCCGACTTTTTCTTTTAATTTTTTCAATTCTGAAGTATCTATATTGCCAACCCAAACTTTTGTTGCTGCTCCGCCACTAACTAAAACATCACCATAATAGGTTAAGGAAAACACGTAGAAATTTTTATACTCAACCGATTTTGATTTTAACCAGCCGATTCCCAACATGCCTGCAATTGCATTGTCTTTTGAAGTTTGTTCTTTAATTGCTTTTTCGTGTGCTTCGCGATCTGGGTTTAGAACAACTAGTAAAAGAACCGCGATTGCTAAAATTGCTAATTTGAATAATTTGAACATATTTTTCCCTTTTTAAAGTTTTCAATCACAATTGGAAGATAACTATGATTTTGTTTATGAATTAAAGTTTTTGTCATTTCAAAAATCTAATCTGCAAATTAAGTTTAAAAAATAAATCATTTTCACTCTTGAATATTGAGCCAAAATCGTGTCTACTACTACTTGCAGTTTCGAGCTTTGTATTATTTATTAAATAGTTTTCAAAATCATTTCTATTATAAATATGGTAACATAAAATTTCACCATCGTCTTTTACAATTAAATAACCACCTGTTGCATCTAAATCTCCAGTCCAAACTTTTGATGGCATCATTCCCAACGCAATGTCTGTTAAAAACCGTTTAATTTTATAAAAATAAAATGGATGGTCAAACTCTAAGTCAAATTCAAGAGGATTAATTTTTGATATTTCATTAGCTAAATCCACAGTTTTGGTGAAACCTGTAGTGTAAAACAATAAAACAATCTCCGAAAGAATTTTTGGCATCGCACTATCAATTAATGTTAAGTTATTGCCAAAAACATGACTTTCTGTTTTTGAAAAATTTAGTATGCCAGAAAACTCTCGGATTTTATTTATTCTATCCTTTATTTTACTTCTTGTGAATAATCCATTTATCTCTTCAATTTGCAAATCTGTCAATTTGGCATTATCAATTTTATAAATAAAATTTGTTGTTTTACCAGCATTTAAAAGTGTAGAGGCTCCCCCTAATTGAGATTTTATACTAAAACCTAATTTTGGATTATTCCCAGTTCTTTGGTCGTGAACTACAATAACTATATCACTTTTAACAGATGATTTCGCCTTTATAGAATTACAATTAAAGGAATTTATAAAATTTTCAATCTCAGGTATTGAAAAAGACGCTGGTTTATCTTCTTTTAATTTTGATAGTAAGAATTCGGCATTCTTATGAAATTCTGAAATAGGAATTCTGAAGTTTTGTTTTTTATCATTTACAATAACAATATCAAACTCATACCCAAATTCAAAAGTTCCACTCAATTCATCTCTAAGTATTTTAACTATTGGAAATACAATATTTTCGATTTTATTTAAATTACTATCTCCTGCAAAAAGAAACTTATCTGAAATTATTTTAAATAGAGTATAAACCTCACTCCATTCTCCTTTATTACCTGTTATCATTGATTTCCTAGAATAATTTTTATGATTTCAGCTGCTGTTGCTTGAATTGCTGGTACAGCAACAGAATTACCAAATTGTTTATAAGCAGAGGCATCTGAAACAATAATTTTAAACTCATCGGGATAACCTTGTAACCTAGCCCATTCCCGAGGAGTCATTTTACGTATCCCTTGTCTATTTACTTCACCTTTTATATGAGTTATAGGGTTAAAGTTAGTAAGTCTATTATCATATACTAAATTCCTCTCTCGTCCCATTCCTCCACAAACGACAGCATTTGCAATTCCATTATCTGGAATGATTTCATAACCAAAACCATTCCCTTTACTTTTGTGCCTTTCTTTATGTTTAATAAGTGTGTTTAAGTATGTGTTTGACAGATAAAACTTTACTGATACTTCTTTTTCCTCTTTAACATTATCAAAAGTGACTTTTTTATTTGTTAATTCTGGATATTTAAAATTTTCTATGTTAATGTCGCCTCTAAAACCTACAATAAAAATTCTTTCGCGATTTTGTGGCACACCAAAATCTTTGGCATTAAAAACTTTTGGATCTGGCACAAAATAACCAAGATCATTTCTTAAAACATTAAGAATTGTTTTTAATGTTTTACCTCTGTCATGACTTAATAAACCTTTTACATTTTCTAAAAAAATTGCTTTAGGTTGCTTTCTTTTTATAACCTCTGCCACCTCAAAAAATAAAGTTCCTCTTGTATCTTCAAACCCACCTCTTTTACCAGCAATTGAGAATGCTTGACAAGGAAATCCTGCACATAAAACATCGAAATCATTAGGTATAAATTTTTTTGTTTCCTCCTTTGTTATATCGGCAAAAGGAACGTCGCCAAAATTAGCTTTATAGGTAATTTGAGCTTTTTCATCCCACTCGCTTGTATAAACACACTTACCACCTAAATTTTGCATTGCTAATCTAAATCCACCAATTCCCGCAAATAAATCAATAAATTTGAATTTTGGGTTTTCTGGAGCTGGAAATGGAACATCATTTTGGTAATTAAATAAGATGTATTGTAATGCATTTTCGGCAACTTTTAATGTTGCTTCATTTTCAGGAAATTTGTTTTCAAGAGCATATTTTACGTGTTTAGTTGCTTCATCTTTAAAAAATTGCGCCACTCCATTTTTTGAATTGTGGACATAATGAGTAAATGCAGCTTTACCATTATCGGAAGCTTTAAGAGCTCTAATTTTATATGGAATACCGCATATTTCTTCGAATGATATTTTCTCTTTTTTCTTCATTTAGTTCTATTCTTTTTTTTGATTACAAGTTACTAAATAGAACCCTATTTAGTTAAAGAAAAAGCTCCATTCTTTCTTCAATAGTTCTAGGTCTTAAAATTCGAGAATTTGTAATTGAAGTAAAGTTCGTTTGGTTAAAGATTATTCTATACAATCTCTCACTTACTAATCACGAGCTAATTCTAGCCATTTTAACCAATACTATTTCTATTGTTGGCAAATTTTAGATTTTTTCAAAAACATATCTGAATGTTTTGCATAGACTTTGAATCTTAAGCCTCTGCAAAAGGCGTTCGTTTCTCTAATGATTTCATAATTCGATCATATCTTTTTTGAAACTGATCGGTTGCGTATTCAATAAAATCATCGGCTTTTAAACCGAAGGGCATTATTTCATATCGACCAAATATTTCATGAATCACTCCTACTACCAACTCCATACATCGACTCATTTGTTCATCAAAAATAGGCTTTAATTCTGGTTTTTCGATTAAAATTCGACTTATCAAATAAATTCCGTAAGCAATGTGGCGAGATTCATCTTGTTTGAGCAATCCTATTCCTTTTCGCATTCCTGGTAGTAAATTATGATCTTCAAGCATTTTGAAATAGGCATGATATCCAGTTTCAGCCAAACTGCCTTCAACGACCATATTGTAGGTTACTGAAGCTCTTAATTGGTTTTCAGTACTTGGATCTGTTAATAAAATTCGCATAGCATTGTTCAATTCAACATCAAATAATTGAACATATTTTTCACCTTTAAATCGGTCTAAATCATTGGCTTTCGTTTTTGCAACTTGAGTTAAAAATCGATTAAAAAAGTCGGTGTGTTTGGCTTCCTCAAATAAAAATGTAGTTAGAAATAATTCTTCTTCGATTCGTTTTTCGCCCGAAATAGCCAATAATAAAGGGACAATTTCATTGGTAACACTTTCCTCTCCTGACTGAAATAAACTAGTAAGGTGCAAAATCACTTCTTTTTCATCGGGTTTACACGAATCCCAATCTGAACAATCTTGATCAAAATTGATATCTGATGGGTTCCAGATCCCAAGAACTTTAGCTTTTTCGTATAAACGATAGGGAAAAACATCGGTATTGATGCGTCTTTTCATGATAGAAAGCGTTACATCTTTAGTGAGGTTATGCTCAGTTGTAAGAATCACCGTTCCTAATTTCTTTTTCTCAATTTCAACTTCCTTTTCAAAAATTTCTACACTTGAAGCAAGTCGAACTAAATCTTTAGCTGAAGCTGTATAACGAGAAAGTGTAAATAATGAACCTTTTGTCAGTTTTAGTTTCCCTGTTAATAAAGCAACAAGTGGATCTCCTTTTGTTGCTAAAAGATGCTCCCAAACTTTATTTTCTGCCTGAATTTCATAAGAACTAGTTGCGGTTAAAGCCGCTTCTCCACTTAAACTTTGTTCACAAATCCCATTTTTCAAATCGAGCCAAACGGCTTTTTTTTGATCACCATCAATAGAAATAAACCGAATTGGATTTAACCAGCCTTTTCCATTTTCATGATACTCTGCGTCGGCGTTTATTTGTTTTTCGTATGCTTCTGTCCATTCTTTGCCAAATAAATCCATGTTTAATCTCCAATTGTTCTGCTAAAATGTATACTTCTACTTAATTCAATAAAACTGAGTTCGGGGGAAAACTTAAATTTCTTTTGATGATTTAGGAAATGAGTTTTTGCCAAATTTAAGTTTAATACTTCTTTTCGAGGTTTCTCCCTGTGCTAATGAACTTTCAACTTCACGTTTATACTTTAAAGGGGGCGTTTTTGCCCCACCAATCCCAGGCTTTTAATAAGCAAATAATCGTTTTCCCATCTGAAATAGTTCCGTCTAATGCCCAATCAACGGCTTGTTTGAAATAAACTCTGAATGGTTCTAGGAATTCGTCTTCGTCTGTATTTTTGGGAATTTCGGATAGATTCCACGCTACATAAATATGAATCACTTCGTCTGAATAACCGATTCCGGGATAAAAATGACCAACATATTCCATGTTTTTGCAAACAACACCAGCTTCTTCGGCTAATTCTCGTTCACCAGTTATTTCAGGCGATTCGCCAGGATCGAGTTTTCCAGCAGGAACTTCAATAAATATTTGCTCCGCAGGATATCTGAATTGATGCAATAAAACGATGTCTCCATTTTCATAAACTGGAATTACTGCTGTTGCACCTGGATGTTTAATCCATTCTCTTGTGGCTTGTGTGCCATCGGGCAAACGAGCTGTGTCTCTGCGGACATTGAGTAATTTTCCATTAAACACTTCCATCGTGTCTAATCGGGTTTCAATTAGTTTTTTTACAAACTTCATAAATAAACGGATTGATTTTATTATTTTTGCAACGGTTTAAACTACAAATAAATTCAATTTGGCTGCGGTAAATTTAGATTAAAGTGAGCATTTCAGAAAAACTTAGCGAAAATATAGATGGACATGAGGTTCAGGTTAAACATCTCGTTTTTACGGTGTCTAACTTTTTATCTTTTTCCCGGATTCCTGCGGCTATTATTTTGGTTTATTTGCATTCTCAGTACAAAGAATCGTGGACATGGGGAATATTCACCATTATTTTATACATCATTTTGTCGGATTTTCTTGATGGTTGGGTAGCTCGTTGGCTAAATCAAGTCTCCGAATTAGGGAAATCAATAGATCCATTTGCTGATAAACTCGGCGCATTCATCATGTTCTATTACTTGATTTCTATTGGCTGGATTCCCTATTGGTTTTTGTGGTTTTTTGTTATTCGTGATGGAATGATTCTAGCTGGTTCAACGATTATAAAAATTAGATATGGAAAAGTGGCGATGTCGGTAATGTCGGGAAAAATTTCCGTTAATGTATTGGCTCTCTATTGGTTAGCCATTTTCTTTTACCCTGAAGCTAAGGAAGTGCATTTCTATATTTTATCGGCAACTGTTGCCATTATGGTGTATTCCTTTTTTGATTATATGATTCGGTTTTTTAAGATTATTAAAGGGGCAGAGTTTAATTAAGAAGATTTGTTGAATTTAGTTTGGGTCAATAGTTGAGTTGACCATCCTCTTGTTCTCCCTCCAATTTTTCATCCATTTTTTAAATTTGATTTATTCTGTAGGGAGAGACTTACGAATACAATTGTTCTTTTGCTATGAATCTCTGCTCAATCAATATCAAAAACAATCATAAGATTATCTTTTACTATCTCAGCTAACTCAAGTGGCAAATTCCCAACTTTATTTATTAAACGTTTGTTATCAATTGCCCTGAGTTGATCTATCATGATATCGCAGTCTTGATGGACATTTGCTGTTCCTTTTTTTAAATGAATTCTCAGAATACTTGAATCTTTTATAACACTTGTTGTAATAGGGCAAATTAGGGTAGAAGGATGAGGCAATTTATTTAACAAGTCAGTCTGAACTACTAAAACAGGTCTAGTTTTCCCCGACTCTGTTCCGATTTGGGGATTCAAATCTGCAACCCAAATTTCAAATTGCTTAACCTGCATAATCTATTTCTTCGAACTCATTTAGTACTGCAATAGAATCATTTTTTACTAATGCGGATTCGATTTTTAGTTTTTCTTCAAGAATTTTTCTTTTCTGAATGCGATTATAATGGTCTAAAGCTTCATTTATATACCTATTTCTAGGCATATTAACTTTAGAAAGGATTTGTTCGGTGTCTCCAAAAATGGATTCGTCTATTTTTAAGGATATTGTTTTCATACTTATATAATTTAATTACAATAGTATATCATTTCTGTATATCCTGCAAGTATGTTCTAAAATAAAATTTTATCGTTTAAGAGTAAGTTTTATTTACCCTTTTAAACAGTACGAAATCGCCAATCTCTTCAAAAATCTCCTTTGACCACTTTAAATATATTGCGTCTTTTTTTGCATATTAATTTTGGGTAAAAGAGTAGTTTTTAGTTTTGTCATTTGAATAATTCGATTTCTTGGTAAACTCTATATTTTGAGCTTTCTGTTGAGTTGAACACCCTCTTTTTCTCCACCAATTTGTCATCCATTTTTCAAATTTAATTTATTCTGAAGGGAGAGACTTGCTAACAAAATTGTGCTTTTGGATAAAAATCACAAGTTCTTTTTCTCAAAACTATTTTAAAATAATTCCCAATAATCAGCATTTTTCCCCTTTAAATGCGATTTAGCGCATTTTGGCGAAGATTAACCGCTTTTTGGCAAGCCTGAAGTTTTAAATGACTTTAGCTTTTTCGAGTAATGGAAAAGTTAAAATCAAACCTATTAATTCAGTTTTTACCCATCCAAAGTGGCACACTTTTAGGACTTGCAATTAATGAAGTCTATGGTGTAAGTCTTGGCTTTTTATCTTGGTTCTGTTTAATTCCTCTCTTTATTTATTTCAACGAAAAACAAACTTTTCGCAATTGGCTAATCGCTTCTTATGGATTTTCAGCAACGTTTTCACTCTTCTCTCTTTTGGCTTTTGTTGTTGTGAATCCTTTATCAGGTACACTTTTAATTTTTAGTGTTTCCGCTTTATTTACGATTCCATTTTTAGTTTTATATGGCTTAAAATCTATTTCTAAGCACAAGACAAATCGCATTTTCTATTTTTTGCCTTTTATTTGGCCTGCATTTGAATGGTTTATTCTTGAGCACCTGTTTTCGTTTCCACTTCTACCTTTTGCAAATAACCAAGCGAATTATCATTGGCTCATTCAATACATTGACACTTCAGGTTACACTGGGATTTCATTTTGGGTAATTACTGTAAATATCATTCTATATCAAATTTTTGAGTCGTTCAGACTAAAAGGAACTCTTCCGACATCAAAGACAAATATTCGCTTAGTTTTTGCTCTAATCTTAGCGTTCGTTCTTCCATTTTTATACACTTGGTATAGTTTTGAGACGCTTCCAAATCGATTCTTGGGCGAAATTAATGTTACAGTCATTCAACCAAATCTAAAACCTGAAGACACTTCCGATTCGCTTCAATCCTTTTTCTTTGATCGACTCATTGCGTTATCAGATTCAGCCGTTAAACAGACAGAAACAGATTTACTCGTCTGGCCCGAATCTGCCATTCTTAGCAACTTTCGTTATCAAGAAGATTTACAGCAATTTTTGTCTGATAAAGTTTTAAAATGGCAAACACCGTTAGTTTCTGGAACGTTAGACATTGACTACTTTCCTAAAAATAGTTCGCCTTCACCATTAGCAAGCTATTTAAATCGGGATTATCGCTTATATACTTATATAATAGTGTAGTAATGCTAACGCCGCAGTTAGCTTGGAAAATTCGTCATAATGAATTGGATGGATCAAACATTGCTTTGTACCGAAAACAACATCTCATGCCCTTCACTGAATATGTTCCATTCTCAGAAGAATTTCCTTTTCTATCTCAGATTGGTTTGAAATACGGCAACCAAATTCATTTAAGCAAAGGTAGTAAAAAACCGCATTTGCGCTTTTTAAGCAAAAAAAATCAAATAATTTCCTTAAGTCCTTTAATCTGCTGGGATCTTCTTTTTTCAACTAAGGAATCATCCTTTGATCCATCAAAAATACAGTTTATAACGGCGCATTCTAACGAAAGTCTTTTGGGAGACGGACTTACAACCACCGTTCATGAGATGAAGAATTACACACGCTTAAGAAGTATTGAGAATCGGAAATCTATTGTCAAATCATCTACTACGGGTCTTAGCCTTTTTGTTAATCCTTTTGGTGAAGTGTATGGAGTGCAAGAGTGGTTTAAGGAAGGCTTTAGAACCAAGGCTATTACTTTAGTCTCAGGTTCTACTTTTTACACGACTTACTCTCATTGGTTTCCAACGTGTTCGCTTTTTTCAATAAGTATCATTCTACTTTTTTTTCAATTAAAACCTCTAATAAATACAAACAATCATGGGAAAAAATACCATTCATAAACTCTTAGTTGCGCTATTTCTATTCGTTTTTAGTTCAACTAAACCACTAATAGCTACTGTTATACAGTCTTCTAATGAAAAATATGTAAAAGCTGTAGCAAATAACAACTATGTTTTGCCTAATGGCATGCATTTATCTGAGCTACTAAATGTAAATGAGCCTTCTTTTAGAAATACTGGACAACCATTCCAAAATGCTTATACCTTTGGCGGAACTGGAGTCACTCAAGTTAGTAAAGTTGTTGTGGATAAATTTGGAAATCAATATATAACTGGTGGATTTTCAGGAACGATTGAATACAATGAAAAGATGTACACAAGTACAAGTGGTTATGATTTTTTCCTAGCAAAACTTGATGCAAGTGGATCAGTACTTTGGGTTTCGACAGCTGCTGGTTCTTCTACCTTAAGTAACGAACTTTCTTTAGAAGGTGGTTTCTCAATGGCCATTGACGATGATGATCAAATCTACGTTGGTGGATCATTCGTGAAATACTTGAGCTTTAAAGATGCAGAAGGTGAAGATTCCTTCATTATTAATTATGATGTAGATGGAGATTGGTACTTTTTTAGCTTTATGGGTTCTGGAGAACAAGTTGTTGCTTCTGCTATTGGCTCATCAAAAAATGGCGATATTTATG
>CAZNTR010000056.1:0-20978 GCA_964575925.1 uncultured Chitinophagales bacterium | reverse complement strand
TTTTAGCTTTTCTAAGAGTTCTGCCCATCCAAACGCACTTTCTTCAGGCATGGATGGTCCACTCCAACACATGGCTCAACCCGTTAGGATTTGTTACAATGTGATTGGAAATCATGTCTTTTAAATGTACTATTGACGTATTCA
Organism: uncultured Chitinophagales bacterium; assembly: GCA_964575925.1. Classification (GTDB taxonomy): domain Bacteria; phylum Bacteroidota; class Rhodothermia; order Balneolales; family M1805; genus M1805. The sequence goes on along the minus strand of CAZNTR010000056.1, from coordinate 20,834 downwards.
TAGAGGTTTTGTCTGTTTGTTTGTTTTTGTTTGCAATCAAAATTTACAATAACAAAACCTCTTTTTGTTTTTACAGACACACTTTTTGGATAACTATCCTACTGAAATTGGATTCTCGAACTTTCCTACCAATTCGACAAAGATTCCACTTTTCGCTTCTCGGCACTTTGAGAGTGTCAGTGATACCGAAGGCACTGCGAAGCCAAATGTCTCTAGTGTTTTACATTGACTTCTAATAGCTATTTCTAAAACCGAACTCAGTTGATAACTTATTAACCTGAGTTAGCGATAATGAATCGTAGTCAAATATGTTAGTCATTACAAGATATGCTTTGATAGTTGTCCCACAACTGAAATGCTAAATTAAAATATAAGCTATTGATTTGGATGAAGTTAGAGGGCGGTCAGTTTGAAATGTAATTAATAATTGACCACCCTTTCAATTTCCCTCCGATTCGATATCTTAAATATAAACACGTTTTTCTCGGAGGGAAAGCGCAAGGACATTAACCGATATTATAATAAACTCATATCCCGAACTCAGGTTATTTTAGATACATATCTAAAGCATCCCACTGAATCGTTTTGTTTCATTTCTAACCGCATCTTTAAATGCTTTTTCAGTGCCGATTAAAGTGAATTTTTTCTTTGCTCTTGTAATCGCTGTATAAATCAATTTCCGACTTACGAAGTCAATTTCATTCGTTTCTGGTAAAACTAAAACGACTTCATCGAACTCTGAACCTTGTGATTTATGGACGGTCATGGCATAGGCAGGCTCAATATTCGAAAGTGTGTATGGATTTAGATCACGGAACTCTTCACTACCCTTTTCAAAATAAACTCGCAAATTTTCGTCTTCATTTTTTAGAATGATTCCGACATCGCTGTTAAAAACCTGCAACTGATAATCATTCTTTTTAATCATGATTGGAAACCCATTTTTATACGTTATTTGATTTGCTTCATAACTATTTTGAAGAAATTTATGAATGCCTTCACTTCCATATTTCCCCACTCTTAAAGCAGTAAGTATTTTTTTCTTTTTGAAATACTGAAAGGCTTCTTTGGGACTTTTAGCATGTTTTAGCAATTCTAACTGCTCTTTTAGTTCATCAGAAATCAATTTTTGAAATTCTTTTTCAGTTTTCATTTCTATAAACTTTGTCGATTCATCAGAATTAAGACACTTAAACGCTGCGTCTGCATTTCCTGCGTTTACTTCTTTTGCTAATCGTCCAATTCCTCCATCATCTGAAAATCGATGAGAAAACGTGAGATGAACTTGTTTTAATGAACTTTCTTCTCGTTTCGACAATTCACAAAAATCTGCCAATATATTTCCAGCTTCAACCGATGGTAGCTGGTTCGGATCTCCAGCTAAAATTAACTTAGTATCCCTTTTTATTGCTTTAAATAAAGCATACATCAAATTGATGTCAATCATTGATGCTTCATCAATCACGATAACTTTAAAAGGCAATGGATTTTTTTGATTAAATCGCGCTGAAAACGCATTGTCTGTTATTCCCAACAATCGGTGAATTGTTTGACCTTCATCCGGAAATTGCTCTTTCATCGTATCCGAAACAGCAAGCTCTTTTAAGGAATCTCGAATGGATTCCGACATTCTAGCCGCTGCTTTTCCTGTTGGTGCAGCTAACACAACTTCTTCTTTTTGCAATCCTGTAAACTGAAACATACCCGCTAACATTCTCACTATTGTGTATGTTTTCCCCGTTCCCGGCCCGCCCGTTAAGAGTAGTTGATTTTGCTGAATAGCGCTTATTACGGCTTGAATTTGGGGTGAATCTTCCGTGTTTTTATAATCAAATAAACCAAGAATAAACTTTAAATCTACTTCCGATAATTCTTTCTTTTCTTTAGAATTTCCTTTATTTAAAACATAAGATTTTAAATGTGACTCTTGATGATAAATTCGATTTATTTGAACAAAATTATCATTGAGTTTGATTATCTGCTTTCCAGATTTTTCATCTCCGATCCAATCTGTGTTTAGCGGAAATTCACCAATCAATTTATCTTCTTTAATTGGGATAATGGTATCTCCTTTTTGCAAATAATGAATAGCTAAATAAGCCATTTTTTGATTTTCATGATTCTCACCGGCAGCTTTCACCGCTTGATATTCCAAACGATTTAGTTCTTCTTCTTTTACTAATTCTTCCCAATTTATCATTACAAAACTCCTCCATTTACAATGTCTTTTTTTGAAATCAATTGTTCTAATTCTTCAATTAGTGTGAAATTCGCTTTTTCAAAATAAAGCCCTTTTGTTTCGTTTTCGTAGCCTCTAATAAACCAATAAAACATACCACCGAAATGAGTTTCATACGAATATTCTTTAAATGTAGCTTTTAACCAACGATGTAATGCCAATGAATACACATACAATTGCACATCAAATTTTGATTTTAACATGGCTTCTTTAATTTTATCGTTTGTGTAATCCTCTTTATCTATGCCAAGCTTATTCGACTTATAATCGAGCATGTAAAACTTGTTGTTGTGAATGAATACAAAATCGATAAACCCTTTTATAAATCCTGATTCAAATAGTACATCTTCAGCTGAAGTGTTTCTAATAATTTTATAGAAATCGTTTAAACTAAATGAATTAATTCCTGTTAAAAACTCAGATTCTCTTTTTTGTTTTGATAACGGAATTTCAGCTAAACTCGTTTCTGTTTTATCTGGAAATACCATCGGAGTTCTAAATATTTGGGAAATAAATGTACTTATTTCATCCTGTTCTTTTTCCTGAAATGTCTTTTGATAACCATAAAACTGAACTGCATCGGAAACTATCGTTTTTATTTCTGCTTCATTGGATTCATATAAATGTTCAAACACATAATGAATTATATTTCCAAAATCGTTTCCAGCTTTTAAGGCATGAACACCAATGCTTTTTGTTTTCTTTTGAATCTTTAAACCTTCTGGTTCTTCCTGATTTTCATCATCTCTTTTTTGATTTTCGTCATCATGGGATTCAGAATACACAGAACCCGAATGAGCAATTGCTGAATAACTTGTGTCTTTCCAAGCTGCGTTTAATTCTTCACGACTTGTTTTTTCAACGCTTAATGTAGCTTCTAAACTTTCTAATTCTTTTAATGGACTTTCTTTGAGTTTTAGGTTTTTTAGTGAATCATTATGATTGATATAAGACGCTGTTTTTAAATTTCCAAGTGATTTTTTTACTGTACGTAAGTAGTCATATACTGTCTTATTTCTATTATCAAGCTTTGTCTCATAGGTATTTTTATTAGCTTTTCCTGCCCAAACTTCAATCATGCTTAAAGGATTATTTCCACCCAATTTGTCTTCGTATTCAGGAATTATAATTACATTTTGATATTTAGCCCTTGTCATGGCGACATACATCAATCGCGCTTCTTCAATCTCAGTTTCCTCTTTATGATAATCTGGAATTGTCTTTCCAATCTGCTCAATATCATCAACCAAAAACTTTTTTACTTTTGGTTCTTGGTTTTCTTCATGTATTGAAACAGCTTGCACATGATTTTTGATATAGTTAGTTACATGTTTTCGTTCCCACATAAACGGAATAATAACAATAGGATATTCAAGTCCTTTACTGCTGTGAATCGTTACTATTTTGACTTTTTTCTCATCACTTTCCAACTGTAACATTTCATCGTCACTTGCCGACTTCCCTTCTTTTGCTTCCTGAATTTTTCGTTCTAAATACTGAATCGTTTTTGTCGGCCCACCTGTTGAATCTCGTTCAAAGTTTGAAAGCATTTCTATGAGTTGTTTAAAATTCGCAACGCTTCGATCGCCATCTGCATTTTTTAGCATTCCTAAAGTCAAATTATAGGTAGAGCTTAAAAAACTCATTGCAGCGCCAAGACCGTAATTTTTCCATCGGCTTTGGGTTTGCATAAACACTTCTTGAATCATCAATATTTCTTCAGAATCATCAGTCAGTTCATCTAGCTCAGAACTACTTATCTCAAAAAACTGTGTCATTAAAGCTAAACGAACAGAAGACAATGTTCTCGACCGTTGAATACTTCTAACTAAAACCAATAGATGGTACGCATCTCGAGTTGTAAATACTGATTTTCGCGATTGAATTACCGCAGGAACTCCAGCAATTCTCAAACTATTATAAAGTAAATCAGCCGTTTTGTTGGTTTTAACTAAAAGCGCAATATCTGCAGGCTGAACGCGAGTTTTGAGATCTTTCCCATTATCAATATAAACCTCATTATTTAGCAAATACTTCACATAATCGATGCTCATTCTCATTGCAAATCGTCTTGAACTGTCTTTATTTCCTGATTTATATCCTTCAGCATTAAAAATAACAGTTGGACTTTCTATTTCTTTAAAAGGAGCTAAAATCCCACCTTCTTTTTTTGATTTTACAGGTTTAAATGGAATTTCTTCCTTTGAAAATGGATTTTTTGCATTCGAAAAAAACTCATTAACTGAATTAATCAAGCTTTCGCTTGAACGGTAATTTGTGTCTAAGGTGAGTACTTCTTCTGATTTATTTCTTGCAAATAAATAGGTGTTTAAATCAGCATTTCTGAAACTGTATATAGATTGTTTCGGATCGCCAATCATGTAAAATGCCTTCGTTTTATGCTGACTCGAATCGTTTTCCAAAAAGATTTGACGAAACACGGAAAACTGAACCGGATCGGTATCCTGGAATTCATCAATGAAGCCAATAGGGTAATCTTGCTTTAATTGAGTAATTAATTGGGTATTATTTTTCAGAGCTTTTTCGGTTACAAGAAGCATATCATCAAATCCGAACCAAGCGTTTTCCCTTTTTAATTCTTGAAATTTGGTTTGGATTTGCGCTATGAAATAGGCTGTTAGGGGTTTAGCGAATTCCGAATTTATTTTGAAATAGTATTCTAAAAGAAAATTTAGATCATCAAAAAGGAGTTTTTGATGAGTTGAATAATCAATCGTTTCTTTGCTTTTTTTTGCTCTACTCTGATAGGCAATATTAAAATATTTAGCTAATTCAAACGCATCGTCTATCGTTTTACAGCTTTGAAATCGGATTGTACTGCTTAACCATTTAGTGAGATTCTGAATTGCAATAGGAACGTTTTCAAAACTGATCATATTACTTTTGAATTTTGATGCTTGATTAAAAAAATCAGCCATCTCTTTTTCAATGAATTTTATTCCAAATTGCTCAATCAAGAACATTCTTCTTTTCTCAAACTCATTTACAAGCAATTCAAAATCATCTGAAATTTCTTCATCATGTTCCAGAATAATAGACGAGCCTAACTCTTTCCCAAATGTTTCAACCATTTTTTCAGGCGATTCGAATAAGTGTTCCAAAAAATAATCGAATTTGGTTCCACGCCGAATGAGTTTTCGCCATTCTTGTCTCACTAAATCGGCTAACTCATCTTCGAGGTTTTTGCTTAATTGAAACTTGCCAGGAATGCCACATTCAAATGGATATTCATTGATAATTTTATTGCAAAAACCGTGAATTGTAAAAATGGAAGACTCATCCATTTTCTGCAATTGTTCATTCAAATAAGAAGCCCAAATTGCTTTTTCTGAAGCTGTGAACGAATCTTGTTCAAAAATTTTTAGAATTTCTTCATCATTTGGCTTTACATTTTTTCCATAAAAGTCATTTGCTGTTACAAGAGTTTCGCGAATTCTGCTTTTTAATTCTTTGGTTGCGGCTTCAGTAAAGGTTACTGCAAGAACATTTTTAATCGAGATGTGTTTGTTTTTCCCTTTGTCTGAAAGCGTTAAAAGTGCCTTATAAACCAATACCATTAAGGTATAGGTCTTTCCTGTTCCCGCACTCGCTTCAATGGTTTTAATTCCAGAAGGTTTATGTTCTTTTAATTCTAAACACGTCGTTTTCATTTATTTACCCTCTTTTAACTGAGAAACATAAAACATATTTGCAGCAATTAAAGCTTCTTTTGAAGTCATCCATTCCCCTTTTTTCCAATTTAACTCCAAACTTAATGCATCTTCTTCGTTAAAATCTTTAGCCGCTATTGCAGATGAAATTAAGGTATCAATAAAATGCTCTTTTGCTAATTCGTCATAAAACTTAAATGACCCATCTTCATTTAATTCAAAACGAATAGTTTGCGCTTCTTTTCTCCAATTGTACTGCGTTGGAAATCCATTTTCTAACATTTTTTTAGATTGTTCAATAAAAATTCGAGTAAGTTCATCGTTCCTTTTTGATCCAATATCTTCATTTTTGTTTTTATCCCATAAAATTAATTGATGTTCATCACCAAATTCTTTTTGAAACAAACTTGCAAGAATCGGAATTCGGATTTTATATTTTTCGTTTGTAAAATCACTAAATCGCACAATTAAACTTGCGTTTCTATCTGTTTGATAAGCATTTAATTGTATCTCCAAATCATTCTCAACAACTGAAAAGGTCTTTAGCAAGGGTTTAACACCAGCAAAATTCTGTTCTATTATTTGCTCATTTATTGTTTTTATTTCAGAATAAATGGCTTCGAAATTCGAACGAGCTTCTAATGAAGCTTCAACTAACCCTTTTTGTCGGGCTAATTCAAAAATTTCTTCAAATGTCATTTCTTCATCTGAAATGATCTTTTCAAACAAAAATTCTTTTAACACATAGTTCTCTAACGGGTTTAAGCGAAATGATTCTTCATTACTTAGCTCTTCTTTAACTTTTGGAACATAAATTCCTTTTTGATTTTTAAGAATCCAATCACCTGAATTTTCCCATAATTTAAATAAGGATTCTATTTCAATAATCCGTGTTTTTGAGTCTTTTAATTTTGATGGAAACACTTCTTTTTGTTTAAATTGATTTGCAATAGTTATATAGCGTTCTTCATTTTCCTTATTTAAAGTAGAAATAGATTCTGCAACTGTTAATGCCGTTTCATTTTGAGATTTAAATAAAACCGTATCAGTTAAAAAATAATTCTGATTGTGACTGTATAAGGGATGTTCATAAATTCTAGGTTTATGAGAACAACATTGTTCGATAGTTTCCAATAATGCAGAAACTGGCGGACTCATTGGAACCTTAGAATCATCTTTACCATTTCTTCCCAAATAGGAAATATATAATTTCTCTTTTGCAGAAATTATACTTTCGAGTAGCAAATAATAATCGTCTGTTTTTCTGTCTCTATCTCCTTCTTTTGGTTCATTCGCCAACCAATCAAAACTTACTCTTGGTTTTTTCCCAGGAAACTGACCGTCATTCATTCCAATCAAAGCAATTATTTTGAAAGGTAGACTTCTCAAAGGAACCATTGCAGAGCAAGTAATTTTTCCTTTTAAAAATCCTGAACCTGCGCTTGTTGTATCGAATTGTTGTTTTATAAATCGACTAAATATTTTATATGATAAACTTGATGTAGGATTCCCGTAGTTCGCTATTTCTTGCAATTTGAGAATCTTCTTAGGAATCGAACTGTCTTTTTCTGTTGATAAAATCTTTTCATAAACTTCTAACAACCAAGTCAACCATTCAATTATGGTTTTACTTTTCGAGTTATCAGAATCATTTGTATTCGCTTTAAGTTCGCTTGCTATTTCAAATAAAGCTTCAAATAATTGTTCTACTTTTGCCCAAGTTTCTAGTTCATCTCCATTTGAAATTGAAAATGAAACTAATTTTCCATTCTGTAAATGATCGGTATCAGGAAGATAAAAAATCGAATTAAACCACTGTTCTCTTAGTGATTGAAAAGAGACATCAGCCCAAGCGTGTTCTTCTTTTTCTTTTTCCCAACCAAACCGAACATGACTTTTTTCTATCCAAGAAGTAATTCGATTTATTGCTAATCCATCAAAACCGAAATGTGATCGAATGCTTTCATGTGAAATAAACTCAATAAAATCAGTTCGTTTCAACGGACTATTGAGTAATTCTATTAATGCAAATAAAGCTTGAATTTGTTCATCCTGCGTGCTGCTTTTCATATCAGCTAATGAATAGGGAAGTGATTTTCCTTGAATGGTTTCGCTAAAATAGTATTTGATAAATGGAGCATATTTATCAATATCTGCGCTCATTATTAAGACGTCTGAAGGCAATAAATTTTTGTCTTCAAAAGCTTTTAATAAATAATCCCGAAGTGTTTCAATTTCTCTTGCCGCTGAATAATTTGATGAAAAGATAATACTTTCATCTTCTATAAGTTCGCTTTTAGTACCAATTTCAACATTATAGAATGATTTTTTAAGCCGTTCAAGTTGTGTTGAATCTTTTTCTGGTTTAACAAATAAATCGTGTTGTTCAACTTCAAATTCCTCTGATTCACAAATTTCATGAATCAACTGAGAAAGTTCTCTTCCTTCTTTTGAAAGCTGTTGCAATAAGGGATGATTTTTAAACTCAACTTTAGAATTTTTCCAATTTGGATTAACAGTTGGAACGATTTGAAAAAAGTGAACTTCACAATGTTTCGACAATAAGATTAATGCACGTAACGATGCCTCAGGTAGCGTAGGAATACCATAGATAAAAACTCTTTTATATCCGATTTCTACTTGCTCTTTTCTTAAATTATTCAGCAATACATTATGCAATTGATGTCGAAATGAACCTTCCGGCTGACTATCAACAATTGTTTTAAATAAGTCAAATAGCCAGTTTCCTTGTTTGGATTCCGTTAGAATTTTTTCTGGCAATTCACTCGTCCTATATAATTCATATTCATCGAATAGCGAAGATAAAACACCTGAAATTTCCCATTTTTTTAATTCCAAATCTGTAACAGTTGCCGTCTTTAAGTACGCTTCTATTTCGTTAAATATCTTACTCCCATTATTTAATCCATCAAAAATAGCCCATTGTACAAACTCTTTTTTGGACGCTAGAATATCTTTTCCTTGGAAACCACAAAGTGATTGATATAACTCCCAGAGAAACTTTAAAGGGAAACGAAATTCTAAGGCATGAGTTATTCCAAATTGCTCTGTGAGTTGGAGTGTAAGCCAGCGCTGCATCCCTTTATTTTGTACAATGATGAGATCCTCATTAAATGAAAATGTATCAATAGATTTTTTATCTGAAAGTTTATTCTGTAATTGATTGAGTAAAGCAGCATGAGAATTGCTTCGATGAAAATGAAACATAATTAAGAACTCCATTTTAAAGATGAACGCTAAAGAGCATTTTTAAAATAATTGTTAGGAGCTTCCCAATCAAGCGATTTATTTGAAATTTGAATAAGATTTGCGACTGTTTTTTTTTAAAAAAAATGCGTCATTTCACATTATTTTCTTTAATGTGTAGGGTCTAAGAATCTTCTTTAATTAATTTTTTGAGTAAAACCTAAATGTAATTAATTCAAAAATTCCAAGCTAAGAGTTGCGTTTTAATTTCGAAGATCTCTCAATTCTACTCTACTCGATTCGTTTTCTATTATTGCTTTTTAATTTTATTGGGAAACTCATCTGCGGTCGAAACCGAATGCACCGAATTAGCGAATCGAAGAACTACGAAGTGAAATGACGTTTTTTTATTTAATAATTTACAATTTATTCGTAGGAATATGATGAAGTCTTCGGTCGATATCTCGATTTTAGATCTTAATTTTAGACTTTGCTAGTGGATTAAACGAAAATAAAATAATCTGAATAAATGCTAAAATAGCATTCACTGAAACAAAGCGACTGTATTGTTTATGAAGCGAATCAAATTCTCTATGAAGAGATGACTTTAATTCATCATTAACTATGGAAAAATCTATAGGAATGGAATGTTGGATTTCAAACATTCTTGCGCCGATTTTTTGGGAGTAAATTAGAAGGCAAATTCCCATGGTGGCCATTATTAAGGTTTGAACCAATAACATCCAATTTCGATTATGTTCAGGAATCCAAGCCAAAAGGAAGGCAAAAACAGTTAAAAATAGTGCTATAGATTCCAGATTATTTAGTCTTAAAATAAATTGGGATGTTATTGCACCACCAATTGTTCTGTAATTAATTAATTGAGAAGGTAAATCAGGATTAAGCCCTGTTAAATTCCATGATTTAGCTATTTGAAATGGAATACCCGCTCCTATTGCAAAGAAAACTAGCGATCCAAACCAAATAGAAATTCCTAGTAGGAAGAAGCTTCTTGCAAGTATGACCCAAAATGGTGAATTGTTTTTAAATTTTAAAAACCAACTAGTATTTGTCATGTAAACTTTTTTTTATGAATAGAAATATACATTAAGCTGGGCTTAAAACTCAAATCAGAGTTTGTTAAATGAATTATTGCTTAAATCAGAACATAGCGACTGCGTCCTCGCAGGTGCTTTATAAATTTACGTCAGCGTCCCCGCTGACATCCAAATTACAGAATTATTTAATTTCTCATTGTTTATTACTCAATACTGCACTTTTTTCGAAGATCTCTCCACCCGATTCATTCACTTTTCTTGCTTTAAACTAGGCTAATACTCATCTCAGGTCGAGTTGACGATTGCTTTTAATAAGTTTTCCACTAATCATTTATTTCAAAGCGATCTTAACCTCAAAGGTTGTTCCTTTGTTTTTTCCTTCACTTGTTACACGAACGCTACCGTTATGTTTTTCAGCTATTTCTTTTACTATCCACAAGCCTAAACCTGTTGATTCTTCATCACCAGTTGGTTTTGCACTTAACTTACTAAAACGAATAAATGCTTTTTGTAAATCATCTTTTGTCATCCCTAATCCATTATCACGAACAATTAATGTACAATTCATCAAATCTTTTGATAATTCCACATAAATACTTTTCCCAATTGGTGAATATTTAACCGCATTATTTATCAAATTATCAGCTAATTCGGCAAGTTTTTTCTCATCCCCTTTTAGAATTAACTTATCAGGTAAGCTTGTTTGGATAATCTGTTTTTTCCTTGTAGCTGCAACTTCATTCACTTTTATTACTGATTTTAATAATTTTGTAAAGTCGATTACTTCTTTCTTAAATACTTCAGGAATGGTAAATTTCTCTGCCTCTAACATATATTGTTGGATCACAGCATAACTTTTTTTGGCAGCATTTTGAGTCAATTTTGCAATATTTTTAACTTTATCAGGACTGTCTGCTTGTTCCAGTAAAATGTCCATTAACAATGGGATATTGCCGATCGAGTTTTTCAAATCATGTGTTACCATATTGCTAAGATTAAGTTGAGCTTGAACGGCAATTCTAGATTTTAAGCGCGTTTCTAACTGTTGCATTACTACGGCAGCCAACATTTTGAGTTGATCTTTTTGCTCTTTATTCAGCATTCTCGGTTTGCGATCCATAACACAAAGCGTTCCCAAATTAAATCCATCAATTGTAGTGAGTGGTTGAGCAGCATAAAACCGAAGACCATTTTTTTGCCTTACTAAACTATGATTCTTTGAACGAATATCTTTCAAGGCATCTTGAACTTCATAAAACTCATCACTAATTATGGCAGATGAACAAAAACCTGGTTCTCTATTTAATTGTTTTACCGGTAATCCAACCCCTGACTTAAACCAAATTCGATCTTCATCAACTAAACTTATTAAGGCTATGGGAACATCCAAAAAATCTGTTGCGAGTTTAACGATAGTATCAAAAGCCCCATCTTGTGGAGTATCTAGAATTTCATAAAAGTTGAGTGCAGCTATTCGATCTTTTTCTATTCTCATAGTTAGTAGTGCCAATTAAACATATTGGGCTTTGCTCGATTATCGGATTGAATCAAACACGCCTTAAAATAATAAACTACTTAATTAAGTACTTAACTATTCTTTGAATCTGTCAATATATCCTTAATATTAATTTTGTTTTCTTCGAAAATGAGCTAATCAATGCACCATTTTCTTAATAGAAGAAAAATATTGATATTAAATTCAAATTCGGACTTCGTTTCTAAGTAAACTAAACTAGTTTTTGCAAAACAAAGGACATCCCGTGGCCCGACACGATTCGATGAACCACGAAATGCAATCTCTTTCCAATATCGTTTTAGGCCATAAGCTAGTTCTTTTGAACAGGTTAAGTTCTAAGACTGAGATGCTGGATCGGAGCCCAACACGACGAAATGACGCATGTGAAATAAGAACTATATGTTGAGTATAACTTATTGTTTTTATTTTTTTGCAAAATTGAACCTTTTTAAAAATTAATAAACTTTACAAAAGATCCAAGTCCGAATTTGAGTAATAAATCTATGTTTGATAAAACTTTTCTTTTTTAACTAAGCTGAACCTATAAAATTATTTATTGAGTGTACTCCTATAATTCGATTTCATCAAAAATTTATACGAATTCGCAATATTTTGAATGAGGCACTCTAAAAAAGTCGATTTTGGGGTTCCTGCCCTTTCATTCTACAAATTCGCTGAATTTTTTATTAAAAACTACTTATAAGTGTTTGCTCAACATTGTAAAGTAGTTTAATCGTAGTTACTTTAATTTGCTGAGCTTTTTAATTGTAAAATCAATAAAATTTGTATTTAATTTTGGCCGACTTCTAATCGAATCTTGGCTAACTAATTATTGAAGATTGCAATTCTTGAATGAGAGACGCATTTGTTTTAGTTGATTCCGACCCAATCGAGATAGCAAGGCTATTGAACACATTTTTCATTTCACAGTTTCTATGAGATTTCATGATGTAGTGAAACCAACTAATGATTCTCTTTTATTTAGTTCGAAACTTAAAAAAGTAGTTAACTGAAAAATAATGGGTGATTAACAACAAATTGATTTTTCTTCTTAAAAACGAACTTTTTACATTTATTGCCGAAAATAAATAAGAACGAGCATTTCTTATTAAATTTTTCCAAAACTCAACATTCTACTTTTTATATCCAACAAAAACTTGAAATCATAAGCTTTTATTTTTATCACAACTTTAAAAAAACATCAATTTGGAACTTGATATTATTAGTAGTTTTATAATGAACTAACAGCAACGTAAAACTAATCCGAAAGATATAATTTTATGATTAAACTTACGTACAAACACTGTTAAAGGAAACTTTGATTCGTTCTAAAACTCTATTTATAGATATATGCTACGTTACCACAGTTGAATAAATCTTAAATACATGCATCCGAAAGTAGTTTATAACGAAACTAATAAAACTGGGCAATCAACTAAATCGGAAGCTTGTTCGTCTGTTGAGTTCATTAATGCTGCAAAAAATGAATTTTTATTGTGATGCCCTATAATTAATAAATCGAACTCATCTGTTGCTTTAGCTATTGCTTCTGAATAATTTTCGTAAGAAAGCATTAAAATTGGAGCAGTTTTACTTAAATCCTGATATCCTGAACTTGCAATTAACGCACGTATTTCATCTTCCGTAACTTTTTTTAGCGAATCCATCATCATATTCATTTTGCCTGCATGAGGATCGTTAACATGAACAAATGCAAGAGTTGCGTTTAACTGATTGGCTAAATTAACGGCTTCATCAAGTAATTTTTTTTCTTCGGATTTCCCCGCAAGTGAAACTAGAATAGAGGAATATGGCATAATCTCTTATTTAGGTTAATGTCTATGTGAATGTACAAGATTTGTTCGGTTTTAGGAATTCAATTTTTAGTTTTTTTCTTGTTTTTTACAAATTTCAAAAATTCCAATCTGACCGTGAGATCTAGTTGCAACACGCCGTCATTATGGCGAAAGCCATAATCTCTTCCTCTCTCTCTGAACTTAATTCAAGTAAACCTAAGAAGCACAACGTCTTAGCTAAACAGTATTTCACAATTCAACCGAGATCCTGTTTTAAAATTCCGTCATTATGGCGAAAGCCATAATCTCTTCCTCTCGCTCTGAACTTAATTCAAGTAAACCTGAGAAGCACAACGTCTTAGCTAAACAGTATTTCACAATTCAACCGAGATCCTGTTTTGCAACAGGATGACTTGATTTAAAATTCCGTCATTATGGCGAAAGCCATTATACCATTTGCTGTAGTGCTAGTATTTATTCACAGCTCCAATAAAGAATTTCAACGCTGAAATTCAAATTATTTACTAGCTATTGTCAACAACTCTATCTACTTAATAGTGAAATGAAGATTTAGTCTCAGTTATTTAGCTTTTATTCTTAATTATTTTGAAAAAAAAGCAAACTACGTGAATATGCGGCGACATTAACAAGCTAGTACACTAGCTTACAATGTTTATTTTTCATAAAAATTATTTTTCACCCTAAGGTTGAGTCCACTCCGAAAATTAGTTTTTAGCAAACAATTCGTAGGATTTGGAAGGGTGTAAACCGAAAGAATCGACTTTTGGGAATGCACTCAAGGGTAAAAAAATGGAAACAAAAAAAATATTATTCTTGAATTTTGATAAAAGAGATTCAACACAAGCTCTTTGGATTAATTCATTCTTATCTGAAGAAGAATATAAACATTCACTATTGAAGTCTTTTGTTGAACTAGATTTTCAAAAACCTGAAAAAGTTAGAATTGTTATCATCTTTTTGGAACACGAAGAATTGGGGTCAAGCAGCTATTTAGCTCAATTAGTTGAAAATAAATTCTTCACCCACCTTTTTGTTGTATGCAGCTATAAAACCCAACATCTAAGAATATTAATAGAAATTTTTATCAATAAAATTAATGCCTTACTTCATATAGAAGATAATACCAATAAATACGATTATCTAAATTTTTTCCCTTAAAGGTGCAAAAGTAATCTGTCCTTGCTTAACTAAATTTCTACTAAGAAGTAATTCAACCGAAACAACATCCATTTTTGAAAATCCTAATTTTTCTGAAAAAGAACGGTTTATTTTACAAAAACTTAGCGAAGGACTCAGATATTATCAAATTGCCGATGAACTTAACCTTTCACTTGATGGGGTTCATTACCATATTCGAAATCTTGACACTTCCCTTAAAGTAAAAAATAAAGCTGAAGCCATAATAAAAGGGATAAAACTTAACATGATAACGTTTACTAAATAAAAAAAATAATCACTTTAAACTCATGTGAAAAAATTTTTGATGATTTAACAGTCATTCTACCTGTCTTCTACATTGTTTCATCAGCTTCTTTTTACAGCAATCCTTAATTAGCAACAAAATAAAAGAATAAAGTTCCATTTCTTTAGCCATCGGATACACCATAAAAATAGGTGTTTTAACTCAAATTCGGACTTGGACGTTTTATAAAGTGAATGACTTTGTTAGTGGTTTTATATAGCATAATAAATAAAAACAAGAGCTTATTCGCATCATATTAATTTTATTTCATAGTTCTTATTTGGTCCATCAGCCTCAGAACCAAGCTATTCAAAAAAAAGTGCTTCTTGTGTAAAAAGATATTGGGCAGAAATAGCACTTCGTGGTTCTGCGAATCGTTTCAGGGCAAGTATTGACTTTTTTTGCAAAAACCAGTGAAGTTTACTTAAAAACGAAGTCCGAATTTGAGTTTCTTACTCAACTTTACCCGTGCAATTTAATGATCAAACCACTCTTTCGATTGATTCTATTCCCAAAAAAACTGGGTTTGACTTACTTACTTATTCAACTCAAATTCAAAAAAGTACTTTATATTCTTTAGATGTTGGTTTGGCCTAGTTTTAAGCTGGTTTAAAATGTGACATTTTGAGTTTGAAAGAGATTACTATAAAAAATAATACAAGTGAATTCAAAATAATGGATGAAAAAATATAATAGGTGAAGTTGGATAAGTAAGTTTTGTTCATTTTGGGTGAAGACTTTTTTTTAATTATGGTATTGATTGGTTATCAATAAATGCAATGGCGGTTCCGCTTTATCTCTAATAGACTCTACCTCTCCTCGTGTTGCTTTTGGTTTAGGCTTAGGAATTGGAACAGAGAGTTTGCATTCGTTAAACCTTCTTAACGTTGGAGAATAGGTTCCGAAAAAAAGTACAATTTGTAAACATGTTAAACTAGTAAACTAGAAACTAGAAACTAGAAACTAGAAAATTTGACAAAACCTACATTGGGTGGTGCTGTTGGGATTCCAATTGGCTATTCGTATCACTTTTAACCTTTTTCGAGTACTATCTACTTTCAATTATTGATAAAAATGATACAAAAGAAGTTGAATTTAGCTTGATAGGGGTAGTTTTCATTGCCATTATTATATTAATTACACTAAATGAAACCTTATTTATTTAACACTTAAACCTTAATGTCATTATTTATTTAGGCAAATTGAAAAATATCATAACATTTTGATTTTTTACTCTTATTTGAAGTTAAGATTGTGTTAACACGCTGTGATAATTTAGAAAATTGAAATGAATTAACTAATTTTTGTTAAATCTACATCACAATCTGTTTTATTCATTAAGTGAGCTTTTCAATTTTTTGCAGATTGTACAATCTTAAACAAAATTAACTAATAGTTTATATGAAGCATTTAATACTGAGTGTGTGTTTACTGTTCCTAGCTGGAAGCGCTTGGGGGCAAGTTAGTATTACGAACTCATCTCCAATTACAATTGATTTTAGTTCAACTATTACTGGAGTAAATAATGGAAATTTTGATGGATCAGGATTCGCCAGTACACCATCGAATGGTCAACTTGACGCTGATGCTTGGGCTACAACCGGTATGAGTGATGATTCTAGTGATTTTGGAGTTGATAAAACTTCAGGTGATTTTGCAAGAGGTACATCACCAAGTACATTTGGTGGGTTTTATGGAGTTGATATTGGCTCTTCTGATTATGCTTTGATAATTAGACCTGGAGGTAGTGACTGGACTCCTGGAACTTTACGCTTAAAAATTAATAATAACTCTGGATTTCCAATTACAGAGTTTTCAATTAGTTACAACATAGTAGTTAACAATGATCAAAGTCGAAGTAACTCATTTAATTTTAGTCATTCTACTGATAATTCCACATTCACAAATGTAGATGCATTAGACTATACATCTATTGCTGTAGCATCAGCTGGGTATATTGAAGTTGAAAGATCTACAACCATTTCTAGTTTAAATATTGCTAATGGAGATTCATTTTATTTACAATGGAGTGGTGATGATGATAGTGGATCTGGATCAAGAGATTTATTTGGGTTAGATGATATTGTTATTACCCCAACAATATCATCAACAACTCCAGTAGTAGTAATCGCATCAGCATCACAACTAACATCCTCATCACAAGAGCAAAATACAGATAATGTTTTACTTAGCTTTTTTGATATAAGTGTAAGCGACGCAGCTGCAACCTTAGAATCACTTTCCATTGCAAGTTCTGGTGATTACACATCAGATGATATTAAAACAGATGGTTTTAAACTTTGGATGGATTCTGATGCTACTTTTTCTGGTGCTACACAAATTGGTTCATCGTTAACGTCAGCTGCAGTTGGTTCTGGTGAGATACTAGAATTCAGCTCTTTAGCGACCGAATTAGCAGAAGGAACATCTTATTTTTGGATAAGTGCCGATATCTCTGCCTCAGCTACTGTAAGTCATACCCTATCCATCGATGCCATTTCAAATTCTGACTTTACTTTTACCTCGGCAGATAAATCTGGATCTGTTTCAGCTGGCGGAACAATTACCTTTGCAGCAGCATCAGTTCCATTAGTTATTATTTCTGAAACCTCATTAAGTGATTTTGGAAATACAGAGAATGGTTCAACATCAGGGGAAGAATCATTCACTGTATCTGGCGACAATTTGTCAGCTTCTGTTACTGTAACCGCTCCAACTGGATTTGAGGTTTCAACAACAAGCGGTTCAGATTTTGGAGATAGCGTTTCCTTAACTCAAACTGCAGGTGATTTGGATGGAGAGCCAGTTACTATTTATGTACGTTTTGCTCCAGTTGCAGCAGAAGGTTCAACTACTGCCGACGTAACAGTTTCCTCATCAACCGATGAATTTGATAGTGAATTAATTAATGTATCTGGAAATTCATTAGATACCCAGCCAAGCACTCAGGCTAGTGCGGCTGCAATGAATAATGCAACTGCCTCATCATTAGATATTTCTTGGACACGTGGAGATGGTGATAATGTGTTAGTATTGATAAATTCTGGTTCAGCTGTTGATAGCGATCCTAGCGATGCAACAAGTTATACAGCAAATGCTGCATTTAGTAGCGGTACAGAAATCGGAACTGGAAATTATGTTGTTTATGATGGAACAGGTACAAGTGTAACTGTTACTGGATTAAGTTCATCTACTACTTATCATGTTGCTGTTTATGAATATAATGAAGGCACTGGCGCAAGTCAGAATTATAATGCAACAAGTGCTGCTACTGCTAGTGGAACTACGATTACAAGAGATCCATTAATTCTTTCTGAGAATTTTGATTATGAAGATGGAACACTTTTGACAACAAATGGATGGACTGCTCACAGTGGAACAGGAACAAATAGTGAATCTGTAGTTACAGGTAATTTACATTACTCCTTATACCCTAATTCCGGTGTTGGAAATCAAGCTAGCTTGGTTTCTACAGGTGAAGATATTAACAGATCATTTGATGCAGTTTCAAATAATACAATTTATTATTCTGCCTTGATAAATGTCACATCAGCACAATCTTCTGGTGATTATTTTATGGTTCTAATGAAATCAACTTCAAGTTTCTTTGGAAGATTATATGCTAAATCTTCAAATGATGGGTTTGTACTTGGTGTCGGAAAAGGATCAACTGCTGCAACTTATGATGCAACTGAACTTACTCTTGGAAAAACATATTTGGTTGTAATGGCATATACATTTAATACTGAAACTTCAGACGATGATGATGTTAAATTGTGGATTAATCCAGACTTAAGCGGAATAGAGCCAACACCAACTGTTACACATTCAACGAGCGATACTGATGCATCCTATATTGAATACATAGCTCTAAGACAAGGTAATGCTTCAAATGCACCTGCTTTATATATAGATGGAATTAGAGTTACGACTGATTGGGAAACACTAACTCAACCTTATTCTTTAACAGTAGATGGCACCGCTGGTTACAGAATGCTTTCCTCACCTATATCTGGTTTCACAGTTTCAGACATTTCTGATAACACAGCTATTCAAGGAATATCTGGAGGAGATTTCGAAACGGATACCGCTAACTTCTATTATTTCGGCTCAACTGGATTATGGGCAACTCCAACTGATGTAAATACTGCATTTGGTGATGGATACGGATTCATTGTTAAATTCTTTAACAATACAGAAGCTGGAAGTTCAGAATTACCTATCACTTTAGATGTAACAGGTTCAGAGCCAAGTGAAGATGTTGTTGTAAGTTTAAACAAGACCATCAGTGTTTCTAATGAAGAATCAACTGTTTATTACACTTTATTAGGAAATCCATTTGCATCAAACTTAGATTTGAGTTCTTTAAGTGTAAATAATAGTGGTTCTATCAGTGCGAATGCAATTATTTGGGATAATTCAACAAGTGATTATGCCACAGTGAGTACTGAAACGGGTGTTCTTGCTCCTTGGCAAGGTTTCTGGGCTTTTGTTCTTTTTGAAGATGATGCAACTCAAGTTACTATTCCAACTTCAGGAAAAACAAGTTCTGACACCTCTGCAACTTATTTCAGAAAACAAGCAGCGACTCCAATTGAAGGTTTATTTACCTTGACTCATGGTGAGGTAACGTCACAGCCTTTTAAAGTGTTTTTACATGATGATGCTAAAATGGGCTTTGACATTTATGATGTTTCAAAATTAACTCCACTTTCAGAGTCTTATGCTGTTATTGGTGGTCGCCAAGTTTCAAATTCTTCTTTAAAAGCAATCGAATCTTTACCAATGGATTTAAACGAAGTTGTTGAATTAGCCATTGAACCTCAAATTGTAGGAAATTCTGGTGAATTTACAATCAACTGGAAACAGTTCAGCCAATTCCCAGTAGCTTTCACTATTGAGTTGCATGATTCTCAAACAGGAGAAACATATGATTTACGCAACGATGGAATGCTAACATTTTCAATAGAAGCACCTCTAAAAGTGGCTAATAAATCACATGATTTAATATTGAGTGGTGGTAGCGATCGTTTCAAAGTAGTTATTACTCCAATCACAACTTCTGTTGAATTAGGAAATGCACTTCCAACTTCTGTTGAACTTTCACAGAACTTCCCAAATCCATTCAATCCAAGCACAACTATTCAATATGCGGTTCCTGCTCAAAGTACTGTCCGTTTAGCGGTCTATGATATGCTAGGACGTGAAGTTGCCGTATTAGTAAATGGAACAAAAGCAGCTGGTAATTATGAGTTTGCTTTCGATGCTTCTTCCCTTTCAAGTGGAATGTATATTTACCGTCTTGAAGCAGCCGGAACAGTAATGACGAGAAAAATGACTCTCATTAAGTAATTCATAAAGGGAGTACTAAAAAAGTACTCCTTTTAAACCATGAAATAATCTTTTAATTTTTTATCTTACTCATTATGAAAAATGTAACTTTATTCTTGTTTTTAGTCGTTGTAGCTGTTTTATTCGGTGCACACGACTTAATTGCACAACCACCACCACCAGCTTTACCACAAGATGTAACTCAAGCGCCTATTGATGGCGGCTTAGCGATTCTTGCATTAAGTGGAGGCGCTTATGCATTAAAAAAAATCAGAGGCTCTAAGAAGTAATTTTCTTTTTTTTTGATTTTAAAAGGCTGTCAGTTTTTATTGATGGCCTTTTTTGTTTTTGGTGAATGAATGAAGAATGAAATTTTTAAAATGAGTCTACTTTGAAAATTCGATTTTTATCGGTTTGAAAACTTTCTAACCTATTAATTCACCAAATTAATTTCTCATTGCTCATTATCTCATTCCTATTTTGTATTGAAGATCTCTCCACTTATATGTTAAAAATAGAATTTAATAGTCAAG
>CAZNTR010000055.1:0-21328 GCA_964575925.1 uncultured Chitinophagales bacterium | reverse complement strand
GTCATTTAATCAGGTTGGTAAATAGTTTATGAATCCAGTTGCTGCGTCCCCTACTTTACATTATAGATTAGTTTGTGTTGAAAACGGTCATGAAAACTCCGAATTAGAAACAACAACGTATTGCACTACTTGTGGTAGCGTGTTGGAAATTGTTTATACAGAGCAGCCAAAACAAACAGAATCGATTTGTTACCCACTTAGAGATCGTTTACCTGACCCAATTAGAACCATTCCAACTGAACTTCGTTATCTGCAAAAAATTTCACCTATTTATGAGGGAACTATTTGGGCTAAATGCGAACATCAAAATCCTACAGGTTGCTTTAAAGATAGAGGCAGTTACATTGAAGTTCTGAAAGCAAAAGAACTCAATAGAGATGCAATTTGTCTTGCTTCAACTGGGAATATGGCGGCTTCTGTAGCTTGTTATGCTAGCTATTTTGGGATTAAATGTTTTGTTTTTGTACCTGAATTTACTTCAGAAGGCAAATTGGCTCAAGCTATGATTTATAATGCGAAAGTCATTAAAGTAAAAGGTGACTATTCAAAATGTGAAGCATTATGCCGAAAATTTGCGGAATCTGGCAATTATTATTTAGCTGGAGATTATGTTTTTCGCGAAGAAGGGCAAAAATCCATGAGTTTTGAAGTCATTCAACAGAATGGAACAGATTTCGATTTTGTATTTATTCCTGTTGGTTGTGGAACCAATTTTGGTGCCATTTGGAAAGGCTATAAAGAAGCAAAAGCACAAGGATTAATTAACAAACTTCCTCGTCTCGTTGCTGTTCAGCCCGAGCATAGCTCCCCTGTTGTAAAAGGAATTTTCAAAAAAGAGAAAGTTATAGAAACTAAAGTTCAAACCATGGCAGGTGCGGTTGCTGCCTCTGATCCCGTTGATTTTTATAAAGTTCTTAGAGGAATTGAAGAATCAGATGGTTTAGCTTATATCGTTTCAGAAGAAGAAATTTTAGAATCCCTTACTGAAATGGCTAAAACGGAAGGCCTATTCACCGAACCTGCCTGTGCCCTTCCTTTAGCTGCTTTCAAAAAATATCGTGATGTATTTGGGGACTCAAAGTGCCTTTTTGTATTGACCGGAAATGGCTTAAAAGATACAGGAGTCGTTGTTCGTCACAGTTTACCTCAACCGGTAATTTCAAATGATTTAAATGCTGTTCAAAAATTCATAAAATCAGGTTATTTAGATATTCAATCAAATGCCTGGGGTAAATGGCAGATTCCTCCATTTGGAACGCTTCAACTAGATCCTGAACAAGTCGAAATTTATACTAATTATGTCGATACGTTTAATAAACGAGGCAAATTACTCACTGAAAAAGAACAAGAAGTGATTCAATCTATGGTTTTTGATGAAGCTCCAGCAAAAATTGACTGGATTCAAATTATGGATTATGATGTGCGTCTTAAAAAGAATGGCTTGGTTAAAGCAAAAGTAAGTCTAAAATTGTACGATAAACTTATTGATGGTAAAGCTGAAGGCGTTGGTCCTTTACATGCCGTTCTAACAGCGATTAAGTCTGTAACTGATGCAATTATTCCATTAGAAGTGGTTTATCACGCTCTCGAAGTGCTAAGCCCTGCTGCGACTTCTTTAGTCGTTGTTACTTTACGCCTAAATCACAATGATCGTCAGTTTATGACTAAATCGGTCTCTCCTGATATTATCGAAGCTGGACTTAAAGCTTTTATAAAAGGATTAGCGATATCAGTTTTCTGATTCATTGTAGAGTTTTGTAATTTCATAGAATTTTAGATCTTTCAATAAGCCTTTATCATCTAACGTCCTTAAAAAACTTGGAGGAACGTCATTTTCAATGAAATTCAAAATTTCGTGTGATTTATATAAATCTAAATAACCTGTGGCATCCCATTCTTTTAAATCATCAATAGTAACATCAGCATTAAAAAAATTCGTTATTTCATAGAATTTGTATTTTTTAGCCAATCCATTTTTCTTGAAATCACTCACATGTTCTGGAGTAACATCGTTTTTAATGAATTGAATGATTTCATGACTTTTGTAATCTTTTAAAAAACCTCCTTTAATCCATGGATTCATTTCTGAGGCATCAATGTCATTATTATATAGATGAGTAAGTTCCCATGGCTTTAAAAGATCGGTTAAACCGTTTTCTTTCCACTCTAGAATCTGATCTACATCAACACCATTATCATAAAACGATTTTAGTTCATATTCTTTGTAGGTATTGAATAATCCATTTTCTTTTAATTCGGCTAGATAATCTAAGTAAGAAATTTCAAGTGAATTGGATTTTGTTGTATTAAATCCAGAAATTGGTGGAACCGGTGGAACTGGAGGAATCCTACCATTTAATTGACTCAGAACACTTAAACCCTCCAATGACTTCAACGATTCCAAGTTTTCAAGTTGATTTAATGCTTCTAAACCTTGTAAAGCTGAACTAAGTGATTTGTTTAATGTGGCATTTAATTCGTTTTCATCAAACTCGTCTAATTGCACTTCCAATTCTGCTAGAGCATCTTCAATTGCTAATTTTGATGCTTCATTAAGCTCAGTTTTACTCGATTGTACTTCAACATTTATCTTTGATTCAATTTTTGCAATTGCTTCTTTAAGATTTGCTCTTTCCTTTGCATCAATTTCAGGATTAGCCGCTGCTTTTTTTAATTCACTTACAGTTTTGGTTAAAATTGAACTTACTAATGGTGGTAAAGCATTGCTAATTTCTGGAGCTACACTACTTGTTACAGTTGTTTTTTCATTAAATCCATCTTTAAAACTTGCTACCATTTCTTCTACAACTTGATCAGAATCAGAATTCATGTAAAATGGAATTCCGATACAACAAGCAATAATTAAAGAATACTTAAGGAATTGAATAAATTTACTAGGTTCTTCAGGTTCCTCAGAACGAATTGGAATACCTTTATTTGGATTTGAATTGTCATCAACTTTAGGAGACTGGTATTTTTCGTATAGATTATTTTTCATAAAAAAAGCTTTAAATCAAAGTAAAATGTACTCTTTTAGGAAGATAGATTCCAACAATTTCCAAACCTAAGAATGTACGCTTCATAATCGAAATAGTTTTACTTGACGAACTATTTTAAGCATGCTAATTAAAGGAAAATCATCTGAATATCATAAGTCCCATAACTCGCTTTTTTTTCAAATGGAATATTTAGTTGTTCTATTAGCGCTAAAACTGCTTTATTTTCTATTAACATGGAAGCAGTAAACCCTCGAATTCCTCTTTCTTTCGCAATATACTGCAAATAACTTAAAAGTTGAACACCAACGCCTTGTCTTTGCCATTTATCAGATGTGGTAATGGCAAAATCGGCTAAATTACTTGCCTCATTTAGTACATATTGAGCCATTCCTACTATTTCTTCAATTCCATCTTTTTCTGCAACTCCTATAAGCGCCATACTTTTACGATAATCGACATTAACAAAATGTTGAATGTCTTTAGCTTTCAAACCAATGCGCATTCCTGTAAATCTCATTTTCATTGATTGATCTGAAAGCCCAGCAAAAAACTCTTTAACTAAGCGCTCATCGGACATTTTAATAGGGCGTATTTGGATTTCTAAACCAGATTTTATGATACGTTTGGTTTTGAGTTGCTCTGGATATAAACTCGTTAAACCTGTATTTAAATCGACCATTGGAGGAATTACGCCACTTTTTTTAGCTTCATTAAATAAGGTATTTCTGAATTTTGGGTGTGAAATGGCTATTAATTCTAAAGCCCGTTCTCTAAAATTTTTCCCATGTAAAAAAGCAATTCCATATTCGGTAATTACATATTGAACATCTCCTCTTCCCAATGTAACACCTGTTCCTTCACTGAAATAAGGAACAATTCTAGAAATTGTATCATTTTTCGCCGTTGATTCCATCACTATAATATTTTTTCCTGACTCAGACAAAACGGAACCACGCATAAAATCTGTAATTCCACCAATTCCGCTAAATTGAAACCCATCTAAAGTTTCGGTTGTTGCTTGTCCTGTTAAATCAATTTCTAAAGCGGTATTTATTGCCGTCATGTGATGGTTTTTTGCAATAACTAGTGCATTATTCACATAATCAATTTCTTTAAACTCAATGTTAGGGTTCGAGTCGATATAGGTGTAGGTTTCTTTATCACCAATACAAAACGAAACCGTAGATTTTCCTTTATTGATACTTTTGTTTGAATTATTTATAACGCCTTTTTTCAATAATTCTACCATTGGTGGAGATAAAAGTTCTGAATGCAAGCCTAAATTCTTTTTTTCACTCAATCCCTTTAAGACTGCATTGGGTAAGCGCCCATATCCTGCTTGAATGGTATCACCATCTTTTACAATTTGTGCTAAATATTCACCGATTTTTTGAGCCTGTTTCGGAAGTTTAAAAGTTGGAATACTCAGAATGGGTTCATCGTAACGAAACCAAAAATCAATATCATTTAGTTTTACATATCCATCGCCGTAAGTAATGGGCATTTCTGCATTTACTTGAGCGATAATGACATCTGCAGATTTTACAGCTGCTTTTACGATATCAATACTGACGCCTAAAGAGACGTTTCCATGCAAATCTGGTAAAGAAGTTTGAATTAATGCGACATCTAAGGCAATACGTTTGGTTTTAAATAACGATGGAACCTGAGATAGAAATACTGGCGCATAATCTGCTTTTCCTGAATTAACCGCATTTCTAAAAACGGGAGAAATAAAAAATGTATTGAATCGAAGTAAATCTCTAAATCGGTCTTCCTCAAAATTGAATAAACCTAAGGTCCAAACTTGAATGAGTTCGTTTCCCCAATGTGATTTTGGATGATCACCAATGAACTCTGCAAAGGTTCTCATTAAATACTGAGGCTCTCCACAACCTGTACTTACAAAAATTCTCGAACCAGGTTTAATGGTTTTAAATGTTGACTCTAATTCTTGAAGGGTGACTTCTTTGCCCATTTAATTTCAGTTTGTTAAATTAATATATGATGCGATGCGTCATTAATATATAAAATTAAACTGATGTTTGTTCGTTTCTATTAACAACTTCTGCCTTTGCTTGATGTATTTGCTTTGACTTTTTGAGACTAAGTCTCTTATTTGCTTTATAGTACCAGACTTAAGTCTCGCACTAAATTAGTGGTGGCACAAACTAGTGTTATTCTTCTTCGTTACTTATTCTTGACCCTAAATTGATTACTTCTAGGTTGTCAATCTTGGCCTCATTTAATGTGAATCGTACTATAGTTCTCTCGAAATGAAAACCTTGTCTCCCCGCTGCACCCGGATTTAAATAAATTGTTTTTTTATGATTTGGATCTCTTGCGATTTTTAAAATATGAGAATGCCCGCAAATAAATATATCGGGTGGATTTGCTTCCATTTCTACTCTGCATGGAATGGCGTATCTGCCAGGATTTCCGCCAATGTGGGTCATCCACACATCTACCCCTTCGCGATTCATCCTCAAATGACACGGATATTCTTGTCTGATATCTTGACCGTCTATATTTCCATAAACACCTAATACGGGTGCAATTGCTTTTAATTCATTTGCAATTTTAATTGTTCCAAAATCACCTGCATGCCATATTTCATCACAATCCTTGAAATAATCAAAAACTTGTGGATCTAAATAATTATGAGTATCTGCAATTAAACCTACTCGAAGCATGGGAGAACTCTGGTTGACTTTGTATTTTGTGGCTAAATTTAATGATATCTCAATTCAAAATCATATAATGAATTTACCTTTTATTACTGTAATTATAGTTTCGTGGAATGCATTACCTCATTTAAAACGTTTTTTACCAAGTGTTTATGCCACCAATTATTCAAATTTTGAACTTATTCTAGCCGATAATGCGTCAAGCGATGAATCAGTTAACTTTGTTAAAGAGAATTTTCCTAAAGTAAGAATTACAAGTTTTGACAAAAATTACGGGTATTGTGGCGGAAATAATCGGGCAGTTTTATCCGCAAATGGTGAAATCTTACTTTTTTTAAATAATGATGTTGAAGTTGATCCCAATTGGCTACATGCTATTGGAGAAGAATTTTTAAATAAAACCGTTGCTGCTGTTCAGCCAAAATTGCTCCGTTTAGATAATCCTGATTATTTCGAGTATGCAGGTGCTGCAGGTGGATTAATTGATGCCTTAGGGTATCCTTTTTGCAGAGGGCGCATTTTCGATCACTTAGAAAAAGATGTAGGACAATATGATAAAAATGCACCTATTTTTTGGGCAAGTGGTGCGGCTTTTGCAATACGAAAAGATGTTTTTACAATTCTTGGTGGCTTTGATGAAACCTTTGAATTTCACATGGAAGAGATTGATTTATGTTGGAGAGTTTGGAGATTAGGGTACGAAGTTCGATTCGTTTCAGGTTCTTCAGTTCGTCATTTAGGCGGCGGATCTTTAAATGCAATTTCACCTAGAAAAACGTTTTATAATTTCAGAAATAATTGGTGGATGCTTCAGAAAAACCTCTCTACTTCCGCTTTTAGTAGTTTGATATTATTCCGTTTAATTCTTGATTTTATAGCTTTGTTAAAAGAATTATTTTCTGGCAGAACTGATCATGCACATGCTATTTTTCAAGGAGTTTCTCAAGCTTTTAATCAACCTAAAAAAGAAGTGATTTTACCGGAAAAGTTACCTCAAGGACTCGTTTTTCAAGGTTCAATTATTTGGGAATATTTTATTCTTGGGAATAAAGTTATTGAGTAATTACCTGAGTTCGGATTAAGCATTTGGACTATAATTTTTAGTAAAAACCTAGATTAAACAAGGTAGAACGTTATTTAGTATTAGAGTGTAATCTCGAATTTCAGCACTAATTAGGCAGAGATTCTGTGTCAAGCCTAGATTGCGAATTTTATTTTGACCTTTTTTATAGTTAATTTCTTATCCCGAACTCGGGTTAATTGATACTTTGATACTTTTTTTTAGCAAAATAGGCGGCGATTACACTCAAATTTAATGACTAAAATTCAATGAAATCGACTCTCTGGAGTGGGTTTACAATTTATTTTTCAATAACAATTTCTCTAACACTTAAATTTTTCCACGTATCATAAATTT
Organism: uncultured Chitinophagales bacterium; assembly: GCA_964575925.1. Classification (GTDB taxonomy): domain Bacteria; phylum Bacteroidota; class Rhodothermia; order Balneolales; family M1805; genus M1805. The sequence continues at coordinate 14,225 of CAZNTR010000055.1, read as the reverse complement.
TTTTAATAAAAGCATACGAACTTGGTTCGTAATCTAATTGTCTCAATTGTACTTCAAAACGAAAATCAATGTCTTTGCCTCCAAACTCTCTCCATTGAATAAACGCTCCATCAAAACCATAATTTAAATCTGCGCGTTTAAAATTTGCTTCAAACTTTTTGGGCAATTTGATATATGCATTTAAGACAATATGCTCTTCTGCTTTAAACTGAATGGGTAAATTTCTTTCGGTGTTTTCAAAGGGATTTTGATTCAAATAACCAACTAATAAGGGTTTAACGGCTAAGCCACCTTTTTCGGTAACTGAACCAGCATTATCCATAGAAAACGTAAAATTGAATTTTACAGAATCGGCAGCATTTGCAGTTACCTCTACATTACCGATATCAACATTCCAATATCTATCGAATAATAATGCTTTAAAATGATCTCGCAAGTCAATGTTTTTGCTGATTTTTTCACGCATATATCGTGCGATGTATCCCCTTGCATCACCAGAAATTGAACCATTTATTTTTCCGTCTTCTTTTAATACTGCCTTTAACCATAATTGTTGTTCAAACACAGAATTGGAGTTCACTAAATTAATCCAAGTGTAATCTTTTAATCCTCGCAAAAGAAATGCTTTTTGATTCACATATTCTGAGGGAATCAAATTAATGTGAGCGTATTTATCAGTTGGATCGAGAATTACTCTTGTATCGTCTTTGAGTTCAACTACTGTTAATATTTGTTCGAAAAGATATTTTGTCGGATAAATATCTGATAATTCTGTGTTGTGAATTTTAGTTGCTAACAAGGGAAATGCAGAAAATCCTGCTCCTCTTAATGCGGCAAGTAAAGCGTGATTAATTGTAGCCGCATCTTGGATGGGCTGAACAAATAATGAATCAGGGTTCGTATTTGATGTAATCGTTTTCTGATTATTAAATGATGCAGAACTTTGGATTTTTGTAAAAATGGTATCTAAAATTTCATGTTCATTCTGCTTGTCTAAAGCTACATTTTTTCCAAATTCTCTCCATTTTTCAGCTCTTTGTATATTCTGTTCTAAACCTTTTTCTTTAGATAATTCCGCTGAAACAAGATCCCAATTAGACTCAATTATTTGTAAAGGAACTCCAAATTCTGACCAACTTAGCGATAAATTCATACGAAAATCACTGGCTTTTAACACAAAAGGTTCTTCATTAAAAGGAGGTATATTTTTAGCTGTCCAAATATGAGTTACAATAGGCTCGCTATATCTTCTCGTGAATAACTTTACAGCTGTAGTAGTGTCTTCCTCTATTCTTTGATAATTTACAGGAGTTATTTTATGGTGAATTTTAGTATTATAACGCAAATATCGTGCTTCTTTCATAGAGAACTTAGCCAATAAAACAGGTGCTTCATGTTGAAAATAAAACTCAGGTAGCTCTTCAATATATCTGCGTTCTGTTGAATAGCGATACTCAAAAACATCCCCAACTTTTACTTCTGGAACTTGAAATTCCTTAACTGAAACTCTAGAATTAATATCAATCGTTTTTACAAATGAGGTGTCTAAATACGTTTTTGTTTTACCATCAAAAGTAAAAGCTTTTATATCAACAATTTTTTCCATATTCATAAAACTTAAATAGGGAATTCCAACTATGGTTGCCTGTAAACCTTTTTCAGTTAATACTTTAATCCTAATGTGATAAATAGATTTTGCAATAATGGAACGAGAATCGTCTTCTATATCAACATGTGTATCTTTGTAAAGAATAATATAATCTGATTTTGGAAAATCTTTTATATAATCTATACTAAATACGGAATCAGGTATATTCCCATAACGAATTACCTTTAAAGTTTGTTGAGCCCAAGCGGTTGGAGAAAAACATAAAGAAGTAATACACCACAAAATAAAAAAGGAAGTCAACATTGAACTTCCCTTTTTAAAATAAAAAGATTTAATCAACAATATGATTTTCAGATTCAATGATAAACTCCCAAATTGATTTATATAATGTATTTCTTCCAAAGAATTTAACCTTACCATTATTTGCTTCACGCATTATATCCAATTTTTCTTTAATCATTTTAGAAGATGCATAAACCTTATATTTTTTATTTCCAATAACAACTTCATTTTTTGAATTTAAATCTAGTTCACAATAAATAAATTGATTGTAATACTCTGTTTTTTCTAAATAACTTACATTAAGTTCATTTAAAACAAAATATTCGCCTTTTTTGGGTACGGAGAACTCAATTGGAATCTTTTCAGCATCCTTCACCGATTCTTTTCCAATCGGTTCAACAAGAATAAGTTTACCTTTCTTTTTTGAATCAGTAACTGAAAATTGCATTGAAATGGGCAAATGATCGCTGTAACCTGAACCATAACCATAACTATCCCAACGTTTTGGAATAAAAGCAAAGTCATAGACATTCATTCCAGCAAAAGCACCTACAGAAAAAGAATTGTCTTTATAAAAAACACCTGTTTCGTTATACATCGCTGATGGAATGATTATATTCATTAGTGTCCCTAATTCTCCACGATAGGCTTCAGAACCACGTTTATCATAAGAGAATTCATACCATATATTGTATAAGGAATCAGTTTTATTTTCTGCTACAGCCATTTCATTACCCCCAACTTTAAGTACATCTCTTAAGGCGATTACTGCCGCATCTTTCATCAATAAATGTTGGTTGTAGCTTTCATTAAAATCACCCGCTAGAATGAAATCCAAATCAGGTTGAGCTTTTCTTAATTCGGACAAACGAGCATGTAGTGATGCTGCATTTCCAACTCTAATTTCTTCCATTTTAGGACTTCCAGCTCCACTTTTCCAATGATTTGCAAAAACTACTAAAGGACTTCCATTAACATCTAACCAAGCTTCTACAATTGGGCGAGCTCCTTTTATAGGAATAAGCCTAGATTTTTCACGATTTATCGGCAATTTTGAGAAAACAGCGTTCTTTTGAACATTTATTGGTCCTTTTTTTCCAATTTCGGAATAACCAATCACAAAATCATAACCTGTTAAACCTTCGTCATGCAACGCTTTAAGTAGTAAAAATTCAGATGGAATATCTTGAATTTCTTCGTTTAAATGTTCTAGAAGCATTTTTTTAAAGGTCGTATTTCCCCATTTTTCCAAAAACATTTTGGTTTTAACGTTTCTGTGAGATGGCGTAAAATCACTTTCTAATTCTGCAAAAGCTACAACATCTGGCCCTTTTCCATCGTTATATTTTTTAAGGACTGAAACGATATTACTAATTTTATTAAACACATCCTCAGGGGAATATTGTGCATTTCCATCTTTATCTAATGGCATATAATCTTCAAAAACGGCTTTTTCGTCTAAATCGAACAGGTTTTCCACATTATAGGAGACAAATGTGTATGTTGTTTGAGCAAGAAGTGATGATCCTGCAAGAAAGGTAAAAAGGGCAAGTAGCAATAAACGGTTCATAAAAGCTAATAAAGTGACTAAAGAGTTAAAATAGCAAAATGAAAAATCAGGAATGAGATTATTTTTTCGACGATTACACAGCTTCGTTTTGAATAAGGATGAACTGATTTTTTCAAAACTTATTGTAAGTTTAGAAGTTTGATATTAAAATTTAAGTAATTTCACTTCGTGATGCCTTCGGTATCGAGTGGAATCGAGAAATTTACCTTTTAAACTTCATTTATTGTAATAGCGATGAAATAATACTAACTCGAAAAGTTGTTTTCACTTCTCGTTCTTTTTTTTAATTCGAAGATATCTTCACTTTGATTCGGTCTGGGTTCTTACTTTTTTATTAATTTTGGGTTCATCTCCGGTCGATATGACTTTTTTTGTCTTTTCTATTTAAATCGAGAAATCTTTTAATCAAAATCAACTCGAATAAAAAAGTGATAAAATGATTATCAGACCAAAAATTAAAATTACTGATCCCGAGACTCTATTAATCGTTAGCAGTATCCTTGGATTGAACTTATGTCGAATATGATTAATTACATAACTTAAGAAAAACCACCACAATGCAGACCCAACAAAAACACCAAGAATCAATAATAAAGATGCTTCTAAACTTCCACTATGTTCACCTAAATCAAGTCCTGCAAAAATCCCTAAAAAAATCATAATGGTTAATGGATTCGTAAGTGTAATCAAAAAAGTTGATGAGAAAGCACGCCATAGACTTTTATTATCAATTACAGGATTTTTACGCATTATTTTGGGTTTTGCTAAAATCATCCGTAAACCAAGAATTAGAATTACAATTCCTCCCGTTATCTTTACAAACGGTAGATGATCAAACAAAAAGGTAGAAACAAGTGTTAATCCGAAGCCTGCAATAAAACCGTAAAAGGTGTCGGCTAAGGCAGCACCAAGACCAGAAACAAAGCCTTTCCACCTTCCGTCATTTAAGGTTCGTTGAATGCAAATCAAATTAATTGGACCTACGGGTACAGCTATGGTTATACCAGCAATGAGTCCTTTCAAAAAAATAGTTAGTATCATTACGTTAAAATAAGCAGATATGAGCTAAAGCTAATTATGTTGATCTCAGATTTAACATTAACCTAAATTGACGGATGGTTTGTAATTCATCTGGGGCTCATCTCCAGTCAATACCGAAGGCACCGCGAAGCGATTCGAAGAACTAAGAAGTGAAATGACGTTAATTTTCGGGATAAATGCCAAACACTATGCCCCTATTATGGAGACCTCTCCATTATGGCGACAGCATCCTCGCTGGTGCCTTTAAAATTAACGTCAGCGTCCTCGCTGACATCCGAATTTAAACTAGGAATTAGCTAAAAAACAACAACACTAAGTTCACGATTAGGCTTCATTACTTGTTAATGTTGTAAACGAGGAAATTTACTCTATTTCCCAAGCACTAGTGAGGACGCTTTCGCTATGATTTTTTGGGCTTAGATAGTAATTAAGTAGCTAACCTTCGGTCAATATGACTTTTATAACTTCTTGTATTTCAACAGTATAGAATTTCCAATTACAAAGACGTCACTAAAAGCCATTGTTGCTGCGCCAATCATTGGGCTTAATAATACTCCATAAAATGGCCATAACACACCTGCCGCAATTGGAATCGCCATCACGTTATAAAAAAATGCCCAAAACAAATTTTGTTTAATCGTTAAGACTGTCTGTTTTGACAATTGAATCGCTTCAGAAATTTTCAATAAAGAATTATTCAGTAAAATCACATCGCTTGACTCCATTGCGATATCTGTTCCGTGACCCATCGAGAAACCAACATAAGCTTTTGCCAACGATGGCGCATCATTAATCCCATCTCCTACCATAGCTACTTTTTTATTTTCTTTCATCAGTTTATCAATAACTGCTGCTTTTTCGTGAGGTAAAACATTTGCTATAATGTGTTGAATTCCGGCTTGTTTGGCAATGAGTCCTGCTGATTTTTCGTTATCACCAGTAAGCATAATTACCTGAATTCCTGCATCTGTCAGTTTTTTAACAGCTTGAGCCGAATCATCTCGAAGTGAATCGCTTAAATTAAAAATCGCTACTGGTTTATCATTCACATAAAGCATCACTAAAGTTCCAAATATGGATTTATCCAATTGTTGAAGCGAATTTTCGACTAGTGATTTAATAGTTGCATCTTGATTTTCCAATTCAGATTCGGACGTTTTTTTGATAGAAACCTGAACTCCATTAACATTTGCATCAATTCCACTTCCTGCCGTATTTACAAAATTATCGGGCTGAATGGCTTGAATTCCCGCCGTTTCAACATATTTTACAATTCCTTTTGCAATCGGATGTTCGCTTGGTTTTTCAGCGCTTCCTGCAAGAAATAAAATCTCATTTAATGGCAAATCCGTTAAAGGAATCACTTGTTGAACCTTGATTTCACCTTTTGTCAAGGTTCCAGTTTTGTCTAAAACAACAGTATCCACTTCGTATAATTTTTCAAGAGATTCCCCACCTCGAATTAACATCCCATTTTCAGCTCCTCGACCAATTCCAACCATCACAGCTGTCGGAGCAGCGAGACCCATGGCACACGGACAAGCAATAATCATAACTGCGACCGAAGTCATAACGGCATATCGAAAAGCAAATTCGGTATCAACGAAGAAAAACCAAACGAAGAATGTGGTTAATGCAATAGCTAATACAGTCGGAACAAAAACGGCACTTACTTTGTCGGCTAAACGCTGAATCGGCGCTTTATTTCCGTTCGCTTCTTTTACTAAATAAATAATTCTGCTTAAGGTACTGTTTTCATTCGTTTTTTCAACTTTAAATTGGAATGCTTGATTATTATTTACAGAACCAGCCATCACTTTATCGCCAACGCTCACATCAACAGGAAGCGATTCTCCTGTTATGGTTGACTGATCTAAGCTTGTCTGCCCTTTTGTTATTTCACCATCTAAAGGAACACGCTCACCAGGACGAACCAAAACTATTTCACCAACTGAAATCATTTCAATTTCTTCTTCTATAAAATCAGAGCCTTTTTGAATAAGCGCAGATTTCGGTTGTAGTCCAATGAGTTTTTTTAAACTGTCTGATGTTTTTGCCGTTGCTCTTTTTTCTAGCAAATTACCAGTTAGAATCAGAGTGACAATCGTAGCAGCCGTTTCAAAATACAAATGCGGATGTTGATCTAAAGCATGAAACCAATGGGGAAATAAAATCGCAGCAACCGAATAAAAATACGCCGCCGATGCTCCAATAGAAACAAGTACATCCATATTGGGAGCTTTGGCTTTTAAGGAGTAAAAACCTGATCGGAAGAATCCTCGTCCTGCACCAAAAACTACTACCGTTGTTAAGATTAACTGCATCCATTCATGGCCAGGAAACTCAATCATGAACATTGAAACTATAAATACGGGTAGAGTAGCAATAATGGCTAAAAGAAGTCGATTTCTGTATGATTTATAGATTTTTTCCTCAGCTAATTTCTGTTCTTTCACTTCCGAATCTAAAACAGGTGTGTAACCGATTTGAATAATCTCTTTTTTTAAGCGAGCCGAACTAATGCTTGCAGTATCATGTTGAATGGTAACTGTTTTCGCCGCAAAATTGACATCAACCTGCGTTACACCTTCTAAAGCTGAAACCCATGTTTCAATACTTTTAACACATGAAGCACAATCAATATCTTGAACAGAAAAGCGTGTTTTTTCTTGAGGAACGTCATAACCTGCATTTATTATACTTGTAATGAGTTTTTGGACGGCTATTTTCGATTCATCAAAAGATATTTTTGCGGATTCCGTAGCCAAATTCACATCAATCTGACTCACTCCATCGTTCGATTTTACCACTTTTTCTACAGTTCTTACGCAAGAGGCGCAATCCATTCCTTTTACAGGAATTGTTATTGTTTTCATGTTTATTTAATTGATTGATATATATTGTTAAATCCGTTAATACTAGTTTTTCTTTATAACTTTAAATTATAATTAGCTTATAAATTCTATTGACGATTTTGAGGTAATTTAAAAATTGAGTTCATGCTAATTTCAAATGGTTTTTTTATCGTTTTCAGGATTTGATTTTAAGTTAAACAGTGCTTGCTTTTTTAGCTTAATTCTCAAATCATATCGAGAACTCTTTTTTGATTTTTTTAAATTGGGGACATTAACTCACTTTTGCGGTCAATTCAAAATCCAAAACCAAATCCAACATTTGTCGAATTCGTTCATCAGTGAGTTTATAAAATTTAACTTGTCCTTCTCTTCGGGAATCAACAATGCTTTTGTCTTTCAATTTTCTAAGTTGATGAGAGACTGCCGAAGTTGTAGAATCTACCGTAACAGCCAATTCATGCACACACATTTCGTTTTTAGAAAGCGCTAAAACGATAGTTAAACGAGTTGTATCGCTAAGGCTTGAAAAAAGCCCACTCATTAAATTCAACACTGCCATTTCTGGAAATTCCGTTTTTACTCTGTGAATTTTAGAGACATCGCAACAATTGGGTAATTGATCATCCATAAAATCTGCTTATTTGAACATTTATTCAAATATATAATTCACTTTAAAATTTATCAAATAAAGTTTTTCTTATTGCGACTTTCTTTCTTTTTTACGGTTGTAAGCGAGGACGCTTACTCTTTTTTTCTTAAGCACCAGCGTGGACGCTGTCGCTATGTTTTGGGCTTTGTTTTTAATATATCAAATTGCTTTATTAGCTCTTTGTTAGGGTAGAGAGTATTCAAATCTAGACTTAGATCCATTGAAAATCCGCTGTGATTTTCTGATACTTCTAGCCTTTCTTGGAATAAAATGCACCTTCTCTCTTGTTGCTTATGAGTACACTCCGAAAAGTTGTGTTTAGCAAAATATTCGGCGGATTCTTAGTATTTAGAGGGGTGTAAATCGACAGAATCGACTTTTTGGAGTGGACTCTTGCTTATTAATTATTTTTTCTAATTTGGCACGAGTAAATGCTTACACTTGAATAAGGATCTAACAGAATGGGTTATGAAAGAACAATGGCAAAGTTTGTGACTCTTCCCAAAAAAAAGCCGGTTGAACCGGCTTTTTTCTTAATGAAATACGTCTTTAATTTTGTCAAAGAAACTTTTTTCTTTTGTCTCTATTCGTTTGGGGTCAAAGTGTTTACTTTGTCTTAACCATTCAACTTTTTTGCGATCTTCTATGCTTAGTTCCGTTGGGATGTAAATGTTTACTCTAATGTATTGATCCCCGGCAACTGAAGAATTCAATCCGATAATTCCTTTATCGCGCATACGAAGCAATTTATTGGGTTGGGTTCCTTCTTCAATTTTTATTTTAGCAAAACCACGTAACGTTGGTACTTCTACCTCTGTTCCCAAAATGGCATCAGCTACACTAATCGTTAAATCGTGATAAATATCGTTACCATCACGTTTAAAATCTTTGTGTTCTTGTTCTTCCAATAATACAATCAGATTTCCAGCTTCTCCACCACGAATACCTGCATTTCCTTGATTTCTCAATGTGATATAATTCCCATTAGAAACACCACTCGGAATTTTGACTTTAACGGTTTCTTCGCCTTTTAAACGACCTTCGCCATCACATTTAATACATTTGTTTTTAATGGTTCTACCCTCTCCATAACAAGTTGGACAAGGTTGAACATTTACAAATTGCCCAAACATAGTTCGAGATACTTGGCGAACCTCACCCATTCCATTACAAGTTCCACAAGTCATGAAATCTGCATCCGTTTCAGCACCAGAGCCATTACAGGTAGAACACTTTATGTGCTTCTTTACTTTTAAGGTTTTTTCAGTACCAAAGGCAATTTCATCTAAACTTAAATTGATGGAAAGCTTTAAGTCGTTTCCAGGTCGCCCTACTTGTCGTTGAGCCCTGCTTCTTCCACGTCCACTACCGCCAAAAATATCCTCGAATCCGCCGCCGCCGAAGCCACCGCCTAAGATATCACCAAATCGAGAGAAAATATCTTCAAAGCTAACATTTTGGAAATCAGGTTCATTAAATCCACCAGAGTGCATACCACTATGGCCATAACGATCGTAACGTGCTTTTTTATTTTCGTCTTTTAAAACGTCAAATGCTTCAGCTGCCTCTTTGAAATTTTCGGCTGCTTTAGGATTATCTGGATTTCTATCAGGGTGATATTGCATAGCCAATTTGCGATAAGCACGTTTAATCTCATCAGTTGAGGCCTCTTTGCTTACTCCAAGAACTTCATAATAATCTCTTTTTGCCATTATTTTACTCGCTTACAATTACTTTTGCATGTCTAATTACACGTTCACCCATTTTGTAACCCGCCTCAAAAACTTGAAGAACCGTTCCTGATGGAGTTTCAGCATTTGGCGCAGGCTGCCGAAGTAATGCCTCATGTACATTCACATCGAACGGAACACCCGTTTCATTAATTTTTTCTATACCATTTTTGATAAGCACATTTTCAAATTTTTCGGCAACTAATTGTACACCTTTTAAAAAGCTATCATCAATTGTTAAATTTTTTGCACTATCCAATGTTCGTTGTAAATCGTCGCTTATTGGTAAGAATTCATTCAGAGCTTCGGCTTTAGATAACTGAATAGTCATGTAACGTTCGCGTTCAACTCTTTTGCGCATATTCTCAAATTCTGCTACTTTCCTTAGAAATAGATCATTTTTAGCAGCTAATTCTGCTTTAATTTGATCCAATTCCCATTGAAGTTTTTCCATTTCGGTTAATTTAACGCTCAGTTCTCCTGCTTCGTTATTTGTGGTTGATTCGTTTATAAGTTCTTCGCTTTCTATAGCAGTCGTGTTCATTGAGTCAGTTTCTACTGTTTGATTTTCCTGTTCAGACATAGTTTAATTTTGAGATAGATGGTAGTTTAATTGGTTTTTCATTAAAAATGATTGAGTTAGATTTGATTTAAAAATGAAATCTATTTCATTAATTTCGAATAAGTCATGTTTTTGCTCGTATTATTCGTTTAAAATCATGTTTCTTTATCGGTAAAGTTAATGACAATCGCTCTAACTCTTTTGGCGAGTCATAACGCCAATTGAAGTCAATTATTGAGTTTTTTGAAAACATTTTTTGTTTTTATTGAATTTGAGTGGAAATATACGTTCATTTTCAATTTGACTTAACCTCTTTTGCAAATTTAATGCAATCAATTGCATTGATAGTTAGATTACGCTTCTAGTTTCTTTTAAAACAAAAATCTTGAACATATATTTACATTGTCTTAACTACCATGAACAATCAAGTAGTTAGTTTTACTCAAAAAAGACCTCAATTTAAAAAAAAAGCAGTCATTGTTAGAACAAATAGTACAAATTTACCATACTTGGAATCAGATTTGCTAGACTATTACAAAACTGAATACTTTTGTTACAGAATATCTTTTTCTATGCTATTGAGCTCTAGAAATTCTGTCATATATTTTTAGTATTGTTGGAAATACTTAAATTATGAGGAAAAATTTGAACTTTATCTTTATAATTTAACTAAAATCAGCGTCTTTTTCCGCTTTTCCTTATTTTTTACAGTTGTAAGAAAAATTATACCACATGTTTTTGACGAAAGTCTTTAAATCTGCTTTATTTATAGTTCTTTTTTTGATGTATTCAACCGGAAGTCTATTCGGTCAGGCTGTATCTATTTCCAATTATGAATTCAGTATTGGGGTGTATTTAGGCGTGCCTAATTATTGGGGTGATTATAATGGGGGTTTATTGGGGTCGGGTGCAAGTTACCGTGAAAGTGGAACGACTCCTCAATCAATTTTTGGTAGTGATGTTAACTTTGGGCTTGCAGCTTGGGTTCCAATTGGTTGGAATTTTTCACTACGACCTAACATGGAATTTGGAACTCTGACTTACAGTATTCCTGAACCGTCTTACACCTATAATATGAGTACACCCTATCAATTATATGGCGCAAATCTACAATATGATTTAAATTGGGGTTCCCGTTTTGTTCCTTATTTTGGAATAGGATATGAATATCTAAAATTTAACGTTCCAGCTCAAAACATAGATCCTGAATTTATAGTTGCTTCAACTTTAGAATCATTTCAGAGTGCAACTTCTTCTACTATTCCAATAACACTAGGATTTACCTATCATTTTTCACAATTCTCAAGCATTTTTATGGAGTCAACACTCCGAATCACTTCCACGAATACGCTTGATAACTATCAGCCTGAAAATTCAAATTTCTCTATGCAAAATGATGCTATCTTTAGTATTCAAGGAGGTTTACGAGTAAAGGTTTTCAGTATTGTTCGTTTAATGATGGCTTCGCCCAAACCTAAACCAGCTGCGAAATTTTTTATTGATATGCCATTAATTTCTTGGGTTCCTCCAACTCCTGATTTACTCCCTATTCCTAGTGAAGCAGATTTAAGTAACGATGCATTCTTGGCTCAATTAAATCGTACAAGAGATCAAAATGGACGACTAAATGCGCCTATGCCTTCTGTTGTACTTCCAGTTCCGGTGCCTGCTGTTCCTGTACCTGTTCCATCACCACCTATCACTAAAGCGCCAGAACCAAAAGTTGAAAAGCCAAAAAGAACAGAACCAATAAAAATTGTGGAACCTGAAAATAGAGTTTTTGATACCTCGGCAGAATTAAATAAAATTGAAGAAATTAAGAAACAGCGCGAACAAATTACAATTAAGCGCGAAAATACCAGTCAAGGTGATAATTTAAATTTTGTTGAAGGCGATGAGAATAGAAATATTCTAAATTGGGATCCATACATTCCTGTAGTAATGAACAATCCTATTGATTTCCCAATGGAATTAGCTGAACAAATTAAAGTCTGGCCCGTTGCCCAAGAAGGATATTATGTTCAAGTTTATGCTACCGTGGGACCACGTTATGCTGTAAGAAATTTTAAGAAAACAATTGAAGCTCTAAAAAATTCAGGTTTATTAGAAGATCCTGAGCGCCAAGTAGTTATTATACAACGCAGACAATTCCTTGAAATTAGAATTGGTGCTTTTAACTCCTACGAAGATACTATTGAAATTATGGAGTACATGCAAGGCACATATTTTGATTCCTTCTCTGTGTTGTATTTACCTGACCAACAATAATGCAGGATAAGCTATTTCGACTCCTTTATTTCATTTTACTTCTTGTACTTTGTAGTGCAAAATTAGCCGTTGCTCAGGAAAATACTTCCCCATTTCAGCGTATATCTGTTGATTTTTCGTATGGATTACCTTTTTATCAGGGTGATTTTTATAGTTTTTTTTCTACACCTGCCCCCTATCAAGATCAGCCATTAAAGGGAATGGCTATTTCCAATAATAGTATTCTTCAGGGAAGTGTTACCATTCCATGGAAAAAATGGTTAGGGTTTCGTTTAAAAGCTACACAAGCAACACTATTTTTTTCTGAAGCTAATGCTCAAGTTTTTTTTAAAAATAGTTTGTATGATTTCACTGGAGCGGTACAATTTAGTTTTTCTTACAAATACTTTCAAACTTATCTTTATTTGGGTGGTGGTTATCATACTTCAAGTGATGCAACTGTTTTTCAAACATTAGAAGATTTGAATACTGGAAATAATGATGATCAGGTTCAACGTATTAGTTCAACAGCAGGATTTGGAATTGAATACATTTTTTGGAAACAATTCGCCCTTTTTGCTGAATTCGACTACTATTTTTCAGGTTCAGATCGATTTGATGGGTATAATGGCTTTGCAGCAGGTATGCCTGAGTTAGAGAAGGAAAAAACCTATTTAGACCGAGACCGATTATTGAGTGGCCGTGGTGGCTTACGAGTTTATTTTACAGGTAAGGCTAAAAATGTTGCGGAACGTTCATTCGATAAGCCTTCTTCTGCCTATTATGATAATCCGTATTTGCCTGAAGATCATAAAGTGGAGCAAGAAGGACTTTCAGAAGAATTAAAGCGTTTAGGAGTTAAAAAAAATCTTCAAGGATATACGGTTTTAGTCAATCATGTTATGAATATTGAGGAATTAAAGCGTCAAAAAGAAGCTGGAGATCGTGTGATCTCTTACATTCAAGCTAAAATTCCAGCTGCAACTTTAGAGCTTTTATTAGAAAATAAAGGGTTTACTATTCATATTGGTGGGTTTGCTAGTCAAGGACAAGCAAAAAACGCACTTTACATTATACGACAGTATTATAGTAATGGTTTAGTTGTACGACACTGATTTTTTTTCGATGTTCAACTAAGTTTGAATGATTGAGTCCACATCAAAAAGTCAATTCTTTAGGTTTATTCCCTTCCACATACTACGAATTCGACGAATAGTTTGTTAAAAACTACTTTTCGGAGTGCGCTCATGATTATATGATTTATTTAAAATCGCATCTTTTGTACATTTTAGATTATACATTTCTAAATATTTTCAATTTTGACTTGTAAACCTGCTATTCTTTTTGTTATTTACCTAATTCTGGAATAAAGATTATTGTACTATTTTTTAATCAAAACCTTGAATATAAATTAAGTTGAATGTCATTTGGGTTTGCATTAAAAACTAGATTGTAAGCACAAGCGGATGCTTGCGCTTGGAAATTGATGCGCTGGCGGATGCTTGCGCTTGGAAATTAAAGCACTAGCAGATGCTTGCGCTTGGAAATTGATGCGCTGGCGGACGCTGGCGCTTGGTAATTGATGCACTAGCGGATGCTTGCGCTTGGAAATTGATGCACTAGCGGATGCTTGCGCTTGGAAATTGATGCACTAGCGGATGCTTGCGCTTGGAAATTAAA
>CAZNTR010000054.1:0-21450 GCA_964575925.1 uncultured Chitinophagales bacterium | reverse complement strand
AGACAAGCGGAATCCGAGGTTTAGGAAAAGTTGATAAGGTTTATTTAGATAATACAAATGTCATTTTTAACTTGGTTGGTGATAAATCGAATAGTGGAAATTTACGAGAAACCTTCTTTTTCAATCAAATGCGGGTAAAAAATGAAATCATATCTTCAAATAAAGCAGATTTTTTAATTGATGATTATACGTTTGAAGTTGGTGGGAAAATAAGCAGAAAAACCAATTAGATAATGACGGCAAATCATTTGTTGTAAAAGACGATATAGAATTTGGCTACCAAAATGTGATTCCGCTTTGGGCTTTTGGATTTAATTATTGAACTAAAAAGACACACTAAACTCAATAACTCTTAATCGTAAACCCAAACGTGATGAACTGATCTTGTTGTTTTTGGTTTTCCATCACGATGCTTTCAAAGGTGTTCAAATAATTGATTTTGAAGTTTAAATATCTCCAAAGGGGCAATTCTATACCAATATCAGCCTGCCAACGAAAATTATTGCTATTTTCAATTGAAGGCTGAACATAGCTTTCATGGGTCAAAATCACTTTATTTTTTAGCAAACGATATCTCCCACTCACCCAAAGTGTACTTCTGAATGAATTAATAGAATGTTGACCATCATATTCAGAAAAGTTGAAAATTGCCCTTCGAAAATCGGTTTGTTCATGTTCCACAGAGAAAGACATTTTTAACCAACTTCTGTTTTTACTATAAATTTGGTATGTAAATCCACCACCTAAAAGAAAACGCAAATCAATCTCTCTTCTGTAATTAGTACTCACAAATCCCAATACTAAAGGATAAAATGTTTTATGTGGATTGAAGTATAAAAAGTTGAGGCTTAAAATATCCTCATCCGCTTTTTGCAATCCAAATTCTTGATAGACATAGGAGTTTGTGGTTTTAAAAACCCAATTTTCAATTGGAATAAAACTCACTTCAGATCGTGCTCGAAAAATCAAGGTTTCAACATTTCCAGACTGCCAAAATCCTGTTAATGAGAGATTGGTTTTGAATTTTAGCGTATCACTTTCATTGATTTGAGCTGATAGACAAACGGGTAAAAAAAAGAGAAATAAGAAAATATTTTTCATGATAGGTGCTATAATGAACGCTTTCTAATCAATTCAAATATACCAAGTGCTACACTTTTTTATAATAATTTCTAAGAATTATTGGCAATAAGCTCTAATAGCGCTTTTCTAAATTCATAAGAAATAGAATGATATAATTATTTAATTTAATAGAATAGAATTCCCATAATTTTAAGAATATTTCTTTTCCATATCTCTATCTCACACAATTTACCCCATAAAATGGTGCTAATATTCATGAGTATTCACTCGAACAATGGCAAAATCTACCCACAAATTGGTGTGAGTATTCAATCGAACAATGACAAAATTCTACAAAAAACTGGTGCGAGTATTCACTCGTACCAAAAAGTAAAACACGAGTATTTACTCGTGACATTAAAAAATTCCCAATCTGGCGCGAGTGTCCACTCGTGCCAATCCCAATTCTTCGCAACCATCAACAGCTATCATTAAAAAATTTGCTCATAAAATGATTAAATTAGTCTATTTTTATTCAAATTTGAACTTAAAAACAGAATTTATGATTGATATAAAAGGGAAAACCGCCCTAATTACAGGTTCAAGCCGAGGAGTTGGTCAACAAATAGCAATAGGATTAGCTCAAAAAAGATGCAACGTAATTTTACATGGCAGAACTTCAGAGAGCAATAAAAAAACACAAGAAATGCTAAAAAACTACAAAGTGAAAACATACACCGTTTTTGGCGAATTATCGGATGAAAATCAAGTAAATGCGCTCATTGATCAAGTTAAAGCCCTAAATGTAAACATTGATATTTTATATAACAATGCAGGAATCATGAAAGCCTATCATCACGATATTTGGACTCACTCCTACGACGAATGGTTAGAAACCTACAAAGTAAATGTTATTGCGATGTACAAACTTTGCGGAGCCTTTATTCCTTCTATGATTAAAAACAAGTTTGGTCGCATAGTAAATGTTACCTCGCGTATTCAAGATCAACCACAATTAGCGCCTTATGGAGCATCAAAATGGGCGGTTGATAAATTGACATTAGATATTGCAGCTTCACTTAAGGACACATCTGTTCGCATCAATTATTTAGATCCGGGTTGGTTAAAAACTGATATGGGTGGTGAATATGCCAGAAACTCAGTTGAAGATGTTTTACCTGGCGCACTCGTTCCGATTTTAATTGAAAATGATGGACCAAATGGTGAGTTTTTCTCTGCTTTAGATTTTAAGGTGAAATAAAATCCCCATGAAATGTTCCGTTTTTTAGCAACAAGTTTAAATGGAAATGTCGATTGGTTACCCACAGCCTGAAATGGCATAGAACTCCCTGCTAATCAAGCAGACATGGGATTAAACGATTTCATGAGTTCTGTTGATTGTATGATTATGGGACGAAAAACCATGGAAATCATATTAGACATGAATTTAACGGAAGATCAATGGTTTTATGGAGACATCAAAATTATCGTTCTTTCAAATTCATTAAAAGAAGCGCCTGAAAATCTAAAAGACTAAGTTGAATTGTATTCAGGTGATTTGCTCACGTTGATTTCCAATCTAGAAAATGAAGGATATCAACACGCCTACATTGATGGCGGAAAAACCATTCAAGAGTTTATCAATCTGAAACTGCTAAACGAGATTACGATTACAAAAACTCCTATTTTATTTTAGGTGACGGAATTCCTCTTTTTGGAAAATTTACAGGTGATATAAAATTAGAAGAAGCTAAAGCTATTGTTTTTCCTAACGATTTTGTTCAAATAAAGTATATAGTGAAGTATGAATAATTCTTCAAATCGTTTACAGCCTTTTACTCTGTTCAAACCTATACTCCGTAATTTATTTATACCGAGTTCAAAATACTCATCAAACTGACAAACAAACCCCTGTTTCGAATGAATAAATCAACAGTACAAGAAATTAAAGAACGTTTTGATAAGGATGTTGAACGATTTTCAAACCTAGAAACTGGGCAAATATCCACAATTGATGCTAAGGTTTCTTTAGAACTAATCACTGAAGCATCAAAAAGAATTGTTCCAAATGCTGTGAATCTATTGGACATTGGATGTGGTGGTGGAAATTATTCACTAATGATGTTATCCAAAGTCCCAAAACTCAATTGTACAATGGTGGATTTGAGTAAACCCATGTTAGACAAAGCGTTTGAAAGAGTATCTCAACAAACAAATGGTACAGTTACAACCATTCAGGGTGATATTCGAGAGGTAGATTTAGATGAAAATCATTTTGATATCATTTTAGCTGGAGCTGTTTTGCATCATTTAAGAGATGATAAAGACTGGGAAACCACATTTGAAAAACTGTTCCGATTATTAAAAGTCGGTGGTTGTTTAATGATTTCAGATTTAATCACGCAAGACACAGAATTATTGAGCGACTATACTTGGCAGCGATACGGCGACTACCTAGAATCCTTGAATGGTAAAGAATATCGACAAAACGTATTGGCTTATGTCGCAAAAGAAGATTCGCCAAGATCTATGAATTATCAGTTAGACTTAATGAAAAAAGTAGGTTTTAGCAAAGTTGAGATTTTACATAAAAATATGTGCTTTGGAGCTTTTGGTGGGATCAAATAACACATTGATTGTTTGTTATTATAAATCGAATCATTCGACCGACAGTCACTAAGAATTTTATTAATTACATTTTGACTCAAAATATCTGTTGTCTTAATATTTATTATCTTTGCTATAATGCAAACGCAAATTAAACGTGAACTTTATGATGTCATTTCAGGAAAGAACCAAGTTAGGTTTGGAGCAACTATCCAAGCAGTTACCAGTTACCTTAGCGAAAGCACGCAGTCAGGCTCAAAAATTGAAAACCCAAAGTATTTCAAAGAAGAAGCAAAGAGATTAGAAACTTTTATCACAAACAATAATCTTTGGATAAATGATATTGATCTAACTCAATATGTGAGTGAAGGAGCTGAACAAAAAGTTTATCTAAAAAACTCTGATCATGTATTAAAATTAAATGATGGTATTTACTAAAGTTGTTTAAGAGACTATTTCATCAATTTACTAGTTCATAATTACTTTTTTGCTGATACAGCATATGAGTTAATTGGGTTTACTTACGATAAAGAAATATTATATGCCGTAGTTAAACAAGCTTATGTTTCTATTACAAATACTACTGATTTAAATCAATTGAAAGCATTTTTAACTTCAAATGGGTTTAAGAACACAAGAAATTATGATTATTACAATCCTGATTTAGGATAATATTAAAAAATTTAAATGACGAAAATGTGCTAACAAGTAACGATGTATTGTACTTTATATATACTGTATTTTATTTAACAGATAATTTCTATAAATCGTTCAATAACAAGATTTGATACATCAAACCTACCCATTCAAAAACCGACGAGTATTCACCAATCAAATAAATGGAAATCAAAAACGAAAAAACTCCTTTAAGCTTAGAGCAAATCGAGCAATGCATACTTATTTTAGAATCCTTAAATACGAATACAGATCAGATTTTTGATATTCCTTTAGAACAGCGCACTGAATTACTCAAACAAGCTGGGCTCCTTTCTAGACCAGAAAAAGTTGAACTTCGAAGACGGAAAAGAAACGTTCGGAAAAATGAGGAGAAAATAGCTGCTAAATTGGATAAACTCGCTCGAAATAAAACGGGAATCCGAAGTGCAAGAGAAGCAAGTGTTTTTGTTGCGCCTAAAATGATTGCTCTAACTGGTGAAAATCAGACATCAAAACCAAAAAAAGTTGCGCCACGAGAATGTTATGTTTGCAAAGAAATGTTCACCGATTTGCATCACTTTTATGATACGATGTGTGAATCCTGTGGCGATTTCAACTATGCTAAACGTTTTCAAACAGCAGATCTCACCAGACAAACTGCGCTTGTTACAGGTTCACGTCTTAAAATCGGTTATTATATCACTTTAATGATGTTGCGAGCTGGTGCGACAGTAATTGCAACAACCCGCTTCCCTATCGATTCTGCTTTGCGTTTTGCTAAAGAAGAAGATTTTGAAACCTGAGGACATCGTCTTAAGATTTATGGCTTAGATTTAAGACATATTCCTAGTGTTGAATTGTTTTGTAATTACATTGCACAGCATTATGATAGATTGGACGTCTTGATTAATAATGCGGCTCAGACCGTTCGACGTCCTGCGGGATTCTATCAGCATTTATTACCTAACGAAGAACGTTCATTTTCAGAACTACCTCCTGCTATTCGAACGATTTTATCTGATTATGAATCCTGTTTAAAAGAGTTAGGAACATTTAGCACACTAGTTGAAGATCAGAACGAGAATTTGCCGGTTTCTTGGCACGGAAAACAAGTCGGTATTGGACTGAGTGCGTCTGCAAAATTATCTCAAATCGCCTACAAAATCGATCATTCTTTAGAATCTGTAGAGGTATTTCCAACTGGGAAATTAGATGCAGATTTACAACAAGCAGATTTAAGAAAAACAAACAGTTGGCGCTTAAAATTAGGCGAGATTCATACCAATGAAATGCTAGAAGTTCAGCTAGTAAACTCTATCGCTCCTTTTGTACTTTGCAATCGTTTGTCTCATTTAATGAAAAAAGATAACACTGGAAATAAACACATCATCAATGTTTCGGCAATGGTAGGCAAATTCCATAAATATCACAAAGAATCGCGGCATCCGCACACCAATATGGCAAAAGCTGCACTAAATATGTTGACCTTAACCTCAGCATCTGACTTAGCTAAGTTTGGAATTTATACCAATGCTGTTGACACAGGCTGGGTGACAGACGAGGACCCTATAGAATTAGCCCAAAAGAAAGAAGAACTCCACGACTTCCAACCACCTCTCGACATCGTTGATGGAATGGCTAGAGTTTTAGATCCACTTTTTGACGGCATAAACACTGGAAAACACTGGAGCGGAAAGTTTTTAAAAGATTATAAGCCAACAAGTTGGTGAAAGAAATTGACAAATGTCATTTTCTGGGGCTCTTTTTAGAGATCTTTATCTATCAAGTTGCAAGTTGAGGAAATTACAGTATCGATTTATGATTAATTAATTTTTTTTCAAAAACTAGGCAACTATGCCAGATAGTCCGATTGCACTAATTATTGTACCACCGGCTTCAAATCCTTGTAGAACGGTAAAAAAACCACCTAAAATGCCACTAAAGATAATATAAAGGCGAAAACTTGACCTCTACCTTTTAGTTTAAAATCATACTGCAAATAATCCTTATCTAAATTATGCTGATGACCCTGCTCAATGATTACCATTGCTTTCATTTGCTCGGTTAATGAAGGGGCAATCTCATGGTAATAGTCATAATCTTCTGGTAAAGGGTATGGACCAGATCGAATGCTTGTTTGTTGAGAAACGATTTGAACAATCTTACGAGCTTCAGTATTACCTAATTTTGGAAATTGCTTTTGTAGTTGTTTAGTAAGTTGTTCTTATTCAGAATTATTACTCATTGTTTAATAGGTGTATTCTAAATCATCTTTTTTGAATCTCTTAGGCAAATTGTTGATTTCAGAAGTTGTATTCATTCCTCTTTTGAAATAAACCCCAACATTATGCCAGCTTGCTTGAATGTTGTTTACGTTTCTGTGCTCTAATTCTGCCCCTTTTAAGTTGAAAGCAGTAATAGCACCTTTTTTTAATAATTGAGATTTCTTTTTCATAATAAGTTCCACTTAACTTTAGATCTTAGTGGTATGTTGAGTATAAGCGTCTAATAGTAACAAATTGTTGCTAATTCAATAGCTTACTCGTTAAAGCTTTCTGTTCTATTAATAAATACAAATAAAACAGGTTAAATTGGACTTACATCACAAACTAAGTTTCTTATGTCTTTTGTCAATGTTTCATTTTCAAAAGTATATCTATCATAATCAGATAATACAAG
This sequence comes from uncultured Chitinophagales bacterium, assembly GCA_964575925.1. Classification (GTDB taxonomy): domain Bacteria; phylum Bacteroidota; class Rhodothermia; order Balneolales; family M1805; genus M1805. The sequence continues at coordinate 14,445 of CAZNTR010000054.1, read as the reverse complement.
TTTAATTATTTTCATATTTAGACATCTATAATTCCCCATATTTTTAATCGGTACAAAGCTTTAGTCATCATCAAAAAGAATTAATATTAAATCAAGCATTTATGAAGATCACTAAATCTCCATATTTCTTTGTAGGCCTATTCTCCATTTTCATGACATCTTGCAAAGAAGATGAAACTCTTTCAATCCCTGATTATGCTAGCGCAATTGCTGGCGTTTATAATGGAAATATTAGTATCGAAACCATTTCAGCACCTTCGTCAACAACAGTTATAAAAAGTACTGAGGTACTTGTAAATCTTTCTTTTGCAATTGGAACTACTGTTGTTCCTTTGAATTTAGTTACCGTTACTGAAATTGGAAAAAGCCAGTATATTTAACTTATGACGGCCAAACTGAAGGTTCATTTGTGGGTGACGTTAATGGAAATACTCTAACTTGGACCTTAATTTTCAATGGTCAAACTCAAGTTTTTACAGGTACGAAGTAAAAATAAATACCATTGTAAATAAATTATTTAATCTTCCGATACAATCTAAAAATCAATTGGTTGTTGAACTCCCAATCAATTTGGGTTGATTTGAAATATTTTCCATTTGAGTTTTTATATAACAAATAATTCATCTTCTATTTTCATCATTTTACCTACCAAGATTGAAATTTTTTCTATTTCGTTTTGATTAATCAGAACTTATTTGCACATTCTATCTACATTGGTATTGAAGGATTTAATATTATTTTAAACTTTCGATCCATCCAACTAATTGTTTTAGTAAGAAGGAGTTAAAAAGAAATGAAACGCATCTCAGAAGCAGTATGGAATGGAGATTTAAAAACTGGAAACGGTGAAATGAAACTTGGAAGTGGAGCATTTGCAGGACAATACTCGTTCTCTTCAAGATTTGAATCAGGCGTTGGTACAAATCCTGAAGAATTAATTGGAGCAGCTCATGCAGGCTGTTATTCAATGGCATTAAGTGTTGCTTTAGAAAAAAAAGGATATATTCCAGTTCAAGTTGCAACTATTGCAACAGTAAAACTAGAAAAAACAGAAGCAGGATTTACCATTACAACGATTCATCTCGAAGTTGAAGCTTTCGTAAAAAAAATTGATGAAGAGCATTTTCTTGAGATAGCAAATGAAGCGAAAGCAAATTGCCCTGTTTCTCGTGCTTTAACAGGTGTAAAGATTGAACTTTCAGCAAGATTATTATAAACCCTAAGCTTATTTTAGTCTATGTTTGGTATTAATTACTGAGACCTATGAACTTCAATTCATAATTATCTTAGATTTTATATTGAACAGATTTCAGAAATGGCTTACACTTAATTTTTCATACTTTACAACAAATAGCTTAGCCTATTTAAAATTTCCAATCAAAGATTTGATTTAATAAAAAGTTGAGTCCACTCCTACAAGTCGATTCTTTCGATTTTCACGCTTCCAAATCCTACGAATTCGACAAATAGTTTGCTAAAAACTACTTTTCGGAGTACACTCAAAGTTGAAAATGTTACAATTAAGGCTCAATTAAAATAAATTGAGCCTTAATTTAATCTCTTTCAAACAAAAAATTACAACCACGTAATTCGCTATTCTCAATTCTACCTAAGATATCAAAGCTTCCATCATTATTAAGAATACCCTCATCTTCGGTTAGAATAAACGAGCATGAATATATATTTGCTAAATCTAGAATTGCGACCTGCCCTTTTTTATTTGGTGGAAAAATCTCTAAAGGATTTTCTGGATTTCTAATACTTATTTTTTTCCAACATGGAGATTTAAAACCCTGTTTTTCATCCATTTTATAGGATTGACTTAATAATTCTGCCATTCCATATTCGGAATGAATTTGATTTGCATCTAAACCTAAACGTTCTTGCAATTGAAGATGCAATTCATTTCTTGTAATTTCTTTTCGATGAGTTTTCATACCACCTGTTTCAATTACAATCGATTTTGGATGTAAAGTTAAGGTTTTTGAATCAGTAGCATTTAATAAACCAAAAGCTGCTCCAAATAATATAATTGGCTGACTTGTATCAACTTTAAATAAACCCTCGTTTGTTACAGGTAGAAATTGACCGTTCGTTTTATTTACAAAATAATCCAACATACTAATTAATGATGAATGCTGATTATCTGAATATGCTGGTACATAAGCATAAACAGGAAAATTGGGATAATTTTGAGAATACCATTCCCAAGAAGAATGATAATAAAGATTTAAATCAGGAACGAAATGCTTACTTCGATCTTGATTTCCCGTTCCGCTACTTTGGAAATATTTCGTGATTTCTGGGATAAACTCATCACTTAAAACATTCTTTTTCTTGAAAACATCAATTGGGATAGGAGGAATATCTTCTACTCTTTTGATTTTTTCAGGTTTAATCTTTAAAGAAGTGCAAAAATCATGATAAACCCTAATATGCTTGAATTGATAAGAAAAAACGTGAATTACTTTTTCAATAAATTCAATTTGTTCATCAAAAATAAAGGACCATTCTTTTTGCATTTCTAATAGTGTGTGTAAAATAAATTTAAAAAATAAAGATAAGTCTGCATCAAAAAACGGTTTTTCAGTAAAAAGGCGATAGTAAACTAGTTGAATGGGTATAATTGAATAAATTATCTCACTGAACTTGACTCCAATTTAGAAATTCAACATTGAAAACCGAAAAAAATGAGCCTACTCAGAAAAATAATATCCAGTAAAATTTGACGATTTTTCACTACAAAAATTTAAAAACGATAAAATTTACTATCAGAATTGGCTAAAAATTGATTACCTAAAACAACTGAATTTCTAAATTTATCTTAGAATTCTGTTCTAAGTATTGTTTTTGATAAGACAAAACTCAATACCCAAACTAAAATTGCTCCTAATAGATAACGTTCATATAAATCTTTGTAATCAGTATAAATTAACTCATCTACAACCGTTTTCTCTAATCGATCGATTTCTTCATAAACGTTGGCTAAACTTTCCGTATTTACAGCACGATAGTATTTTCCACCAGTCAAACTTGCGATTTTTGTGAGCATATCTTCGTCGATATCCACTTTAACATTTTGATATCTTCTTCCAAATATTGGGTCATCTATCGGATATGGCGCTGTTCCACGTGTTCCTGCACCAATTGTATAAACACGAATTCCATACGATTTTGCTAAATCTGCAGCTGTTACAGGGTCAATTTCTCCTGCATTATTTTGACCGTCAGTTAATAAAATAATAACTCGACTAGTAGCTCTACTATCTTTTAAACGATTTACAGCATTAGCTAAACCCATACCTATTGCGGTTCCATCTTCAACAACTCCCATTTTTACATCAAGAAGAAGTTTTTTAATTAATTCATAATCTAAAGATGGCGGACAAACCGTAAAACTTTGGGCTGCGAAAACAACAATTCCAATTCTGTCTGATGTTCTCTTGTCCACAAACTGAGTCGCGACTCGTTTAGCAGCATCAAATCGATTTGGTTTTAAATCTTCCGCTCTCATTGATGTGGATAAATCCAAAACCATCATAATATCAATTCCTTCAGCATTTCTTTCAACTACTGTATTTTGTAATTGAGGTCTGGCAAGTGCTAATGTTAAGAGAGCCAATGCACTAACTTGAAGTATTGGGATTAAATAGATGGCGAAAAAGCGCCATGTATAGGGCAATTCATCAAATGAAGCAGAATTGGAAAATTGTATATAGGGATTTTTTTTAGCTAAAGATCTATACACATTCAGTCCAATGATGACTAAAATTAGTAGAAAAGCCCAAAACCATAAAGGATCTGACCAAATTATCATAGCTCATTCTCCTTTTTTTCAATTTTGTATGAAGATGGAGCCTGGTTTTTATACATATCAAATGTGGTTGCAGTTTCTTCGTTTGAGCCTTGCTCAGGTGGCTGACGTAAACCGTTTTCGATTTCATATTCTTCACGAAGCATTGCAACTTTTTGTCTATCTAAAGACCTAAAACGCTTTCCTAAATCAAGAGCTAAATCAAGATCGTTTATTGCCGATTCCATAATTGGGTCATACTTAGCAAACTTAACTCTATCAGCTTGATTAAGTAGCATCATAATCATATTCTGGACTTGAGCATCTAAGCGTTTGCGTTTCAAAGCATAAGATATTTCACTTGTAGTCATTTCAAGTGCATTTTCTTTGTAAACTCGTTCCATATACTGTCGAACAGCATCAGTGAGTTCTGTATAATAGATTTTATATTCCCCTTGTTTTAATGATTCTCCCTTTCTAATTTCTTCTATTACTCGATCATATTCTTTGAAGGGATCATGGAATGGTGGAATTTCTTTTGGTTGCACAATTTCTTCGACCTCAGGTTTTTTATAAAATCGCTTGAATAGAAACCAGAAAAGTGCAATTAGGAAAAGTATAATAACAATGTAAACCCAGAATTTTGATGCAAATTCAAAAATTGGCTTAAATGGTTTTAGCGTGTCAACACCAGCATCATCCGCAACTAATTTTTTATAAAATACTGGTACAACATCCGTCTTAACAGTTAATGTGTCTTCCCCTTTTACAAGATGAATGGGGACTTCAGGTAATTGTCTATCACCTACGCCAAAATATTGCAACTTGTAAACTAAAGAATCTGTGTTACCACTTGGTTTGAAATGCATAAAGGAACTAATTTCAAAATCAGATCCAAAGGCAGCTGAATCAGGCAAAATAACTTTATCAAATTGTCTATTATTCTTTTTTACCACAATAATGTAAGGAAATACATCACCTGGTTTTAAAGAATCTACTTTCACAATGGTTACTGCCATTTGTGCTTGTGCAGTTAATACACTTAAACTAAATATAATAAAAAATAGTAATCCTTTTTTCATTAGAAACGGTTAATTCTTCGTTTAAAGAAATTCATGAGTGGTTCAACGTACGATTGGTTGGTGAAAACCGTAACGCTATCAATTTTCAACTTTGTTAAATGTGTTTGCAAGGTATCCCATCTTTTTTTCATTTGAATCTGATAAAGCTTACGAACATTTTTTGATGAAGTATCTACCCATTTTACTTGATTAGTTTCAAAATCTCTAAATGGGATTAATCCAATATCAGGTAATTCTCGTTCAAATTTATCATGTACCAGAATTGTTACTAAGTCATGTTTTCGATTGGTAATTTTCATGGCTTTTTCAAACTTGTCGGTCATTAGATCCGTTGCCAAAATGATAATTGATCTTCTTGTCAAGATTTTATTCACATAATCTAAAGCTTGATTAATATCGGTTCCAGTACCCGATGCTTGTACCGTGTATAATTCACGGATTAATCGAAGCACATGTTTTTTCCCTTTTTTAGGCATTACCACTTTTTCGATCACGTCACTAAATAAAAGCAAACCCACCTTATCGCCATTTTGAATAGCAGAAAAAGCTAAAACAGCACACATTTCAACGGTTTGATCACGTTTAGTCTGATTTTGACTCCCAAACCATTTGCTCGGAGAAATATCTACAACCAACATGAGCGTTTGTTCACGCTCTTCTTCAAAGATTTTTATGTATGGTTCTCCCACTCGTGCAGTTACATTCCAATCAATTTGACGAATATCGTCACCGAATTGATATTCTCTTACCTCAGAAAAAACCATACCTCGACCCTTAAAAGCCGAATGATATTCGCCACCGAAAAGATTGTTCACCAAACCTTTTGAGCGAATTTCTAATAATTTAACTTTTTTGAAAATTTCTTTTGATATCATGCTTGTATAGAAATGCGATATAAACGGAGAAATATCGGGTATCGTGTAAACTAATGCACGTTTTTTTTAGATTTTTATACTCTAGCTATAAAATTGAGCAAAATAATACAAATTTAAAGCTTAAACGATCTTATTTCAATGAAATTCATTATCTGTGATAATTGATTTGTCCATCGTGCTCAACTCTATTTATTCGAGTTTAGCTAATTAATTACTTAAAACTACTAAAAAACTAAAATTAGTAGAAAGTAAAACTATACAATTCAGTATTTTCACCTTTCTTTTCAACCTCAGATAAACACATGAACGATCAGCGGCATCTATTTACATTACCAGAAGATATCCATTTTATAAACTGCGCTTACATGTCGCCACTTTTAAAATCTGTTGAAGAAGTTGGCATTGCGTCCATTCATTTGAAAAGAAATCCAGTTTTAATTCCGCCAGCAAGTTTTTTTACTCAAACTGAAATTATAAAAGAAAAGTATGCTCAATTAGTTAAAGCTCCTGATTATAAACAAGTAGCCATGATAAATGCAGCTTCTTATGGAATGGCAACCGCCATTAAAAACGCACCTGATAACAGAAGACACAAAGCGGTAACAATTGCTGAAGAATTCCCAAGTACCGTTTATTCACTAAGACGTTGGTGTAAAACGCACAATGCTAAACTTGATATGGTTAAACCTCCTAATTATAGAGAAAATCGCGGAAAAATTTGGAACGAACGTTTGCTTGAAGCGATAGATGAAGATACCGCAATGGTGGCGATGTCTATGGTTCATTGGGCTGATGGAACCCTTTTCGATATGGAAGCAATTGGCAAACGTTGCAAAGAAAAAGGTGCTATGCTTATTGTTGATGGTACACAATCTGTTGGTGCTTATCCAATTGATGTTCTAAAAATGCATATCGATGCTTTGGTTACTCCTGCATATAAATGGATGATGGGGCCTTATGGAAGCGGTTGTGCCTATTACAGTGAACGATTTAACGAAGGAATTCCTCTTGAAGAATCTTGGTTAAATCGGGCAAATGCAAAAGACTTTTCTGCACTTACTAATTATACTGACGATTATATGCCAGGAGCGGCTCGATACAATATGGGAGAATTTAGCAGTTTTATACATTTACCCATGTTGGATAAATCTCTAGATCAGTTATTAAATTGGACTCCTGAGTACATCCAATCTTACTGCCGTAAACTTACTATTCCACTAATGGATTTTTTAACTAATAATGAATTTGCCATCGAAAATAGTGAATATAGAGCGGATCATTTATTTGGCTTCTATTTACCAAGCTTTATCAATAAACATCAATTAGTTGATCAATTAGCTGAACGTAAAGTTATGGTTTCCCTTCGTGGTGATGCTATTCGTGTTTCTCCACATGTTTATAATAATGAAAAAGATATTCAAGCACTTATTTCTTGTCTGCAAGATCAGTTAAAATAATTAGTTAACATATTATTATGATAACATTCTGAACAGTCTGAGTTATCGACTTTTCAACCATTCTGCTCTTCACACATCGTAGATTAGTGCATAGAAAATATATTTTTAAAATAGATGAATTTACAGTAAATGTCATTTTATACAATTAAATTAATGTAATAAATTAAACTAATTTTACATTTTTTATAAACCATTTTTATGTATAAATAGATCATTATAGTTAAAATGTTTACTTACTGTGTGAGAATCTAATACATAAAAATGTTGGTATATATATAAAAAGACATAATGTACTATTTTATAGGGTTAAAATTGACTATAATCATTTACTTAAGAGAACTCACACTTTCCAATTATTCTATTTTTTTTAAGATGAACTTCTTTATATAGATAACATCTATTTTTAGATAACGCTTCATAAATTAATTTGAAAATTATTGTGTTTATATATTTTTTATAGTTACTATTTATTTTTTTTACAATAAATAAAGAATATTAATTTAGAATGGATTGAATCTAAATCTATCTTTCACTCAATAATTGATATTCTAAAGTTAATTTCCATAAGTTTAATACTACTAAAAAATTCAAAATAATGAATATGTTCTAGGAAAATTCAAATGAATACTTGTTCCTTCTCCTTCTTTTGATTTAATACTAATTGTTCCTCCGAGTTGTTTTGTAAAAGTTTGAACAAGTTGTAATCCTAAACCATACCCTTTTTCATTATTCGTACCTTTTTCGGAATCTACTAAACCCATTTGAATTATTTTTATCTGCTCTTCACTCATTCCAATTCCTGAGTCACGAATTTCAACAAACATATTTAAATCGGTTAATGAACAATTTAAACTAACAATTCCGTTTATTGGGGTGAATTTTATAGCATTTGCTAACAAATTTCTTAAAATTACCGACATCATTCTAGTGTCTGTCTCAATATAACAATTTTCTTTATTTGGAACGTCTAATCTAATATTTTTTGATGCTGCATAAATAGCTTGTTGTAACAATATTTCATCTAATAATTCATTTAAATTTGTTTTATTTATAGTAGGTTTAATCTCTTCTTGTTGAGTTTGCCCCCAAAACACTAAATTGTCTAATAAATTCATCGATGTTTCCATAGCAATTCTAAGTTGCTCTTTTATAGAATCTAATAAATTTACATCTGTATCTTCATCCGAAATGATATCCAAATATGAATACATAGTACTTATTGGCCCTCTTAAATCATGACCAATAATGGAAAATATGCGATTTTTAGTCCGAACGGCATTTTCTAATTTTTCATTTTGTTCTGAAATCATGATGTGTTGATCAGCTAAAATTACATTAAGATATTTCGTTTTTTTATTAGCTCTAAAAAGAATGCCAAATAATGTAATTAAAATGATAGAAAATAAAATAAATACATATAATATGTAACGTTCATACTCTTGTACTTTAACAAGGGCATTATATTCAGCCATAACCAAAGAACTATCTAACTCAGATTTTAATTTAAACAATTCGTCTTTTAATCTTAATTCATTCAGAGAATCCTTTAATACTAACTCCTCCTCTAAATATGTATATGCTTTTTTATAATTACTTCTATTTAAATAAATTTGTTGAAGCAATTTTAATAATTCATAGTATTTGGTGCTGATTCCATATTTCTTTGAGTACTCATAACTATCTAAAGCCCACTCTAAAGCGTCTTTATAGTTACTAGAGTAAAAATAAATCTGTGCAATCCTAAAGGCTAAATTATGTTTATGAAACTTATCCAATGACGAATTATTAAGTTTAGAATAAATTGATTTAAACATCTCAATGGCTTTTTCTGGTTCATTATTCATAAACAAAAGTTGTGCATAATTCCCATAAAAATTAACTAGTAACTCATTTGATGAATTATCCATCCTATCTGATAAACTATCCATTAATTCTAAAGCTTTTTTAGTTTCGTTATTTTCCGAATAAATAAATGCTAATTGAATACCCGTCGATATATAGCTTAAACTATCTTGACTTTTTAAGGATGAAAATGCTTTCTCAGTCCATTTCTTTGCATTTTCTAAATCTCTTACTAAATAATATGAATTACCTAAATGACTTGCGTAGAATCCAAAATTTGTATTATTTTTATTATTAACTAATAATATTTCCAATTTTTTAATTAAATCATTTGCAATTGAAACGCTTGAGTTTGATTTGAAGTAAATAAAAATTGAAGAGTTTAGAAGTCTTACTTTAGTGTCCACGCTAATTTCTTCAGTATGAGCAATTTCAATATTTAGGGCCTTTGATATGTAGGTTAATGCGTGATGCAAATTGTTTAGCTCATAAAATACAAATGCAGCTTTAGATAAAGCATAAATTTGTAAATCGAAGTTTTTATCTTGCAAAGCAAGTTTTTCAGCTTCATGGACTTCATTTAGTGCCTTTTTTTCGTCAATTTGATAAAAATCCCTCAGGTTATTTATATGCTTATCAACAAGAACATAATTTAAATTGCTCTCTTTTATACTTTTGTTCGAACTTATTTGGGCTTGAACCTTAAAAGTAAAAGGTATAAAGTAAGTTATAACAATAAGTAAGAGGGTATTATTCATTCAGAAAAATACTTTTATAATTTTATAAAACAAATACGCTTTTACTCAGTTAATTAAAATGTGTTAATATCAAGATGCAGAGATTCTCTAATTCATACCTTTCTTATGATTATTTAAATTTTTATTTAAGAATAATTAAGAGTTCTTTAAATAAATTTTCCTATTATATTTAAGTTTCCTTCCGATTAGGAAATTTTATCCTATCAAATTTAAATAGTTTTAAATATTGAGCGTACTCCGAAAAGTAGTTTTTAACAAGATATTCGTCGAATTTATGGGATTTGGAAGGGTGTAATCCGCAAAAATCGACTTTTCAGAGTTGACTCAATATTTAATTATTAGCAGAATCGAGTCTGTATTGGAGCATGATTTCTAGAAACGCTGTGTTATTATCATTTTTTATTTTGCATTTTCATTTCCATGTGCAACAGCTCAAACAATAATTGATAGCTTAAAAAACATCGTTGAGAACTCATCAGATAAAAATGAAATTAACGCAGCAAAACTTATTTTAGCTAGGGAATTAGTGTATGTTAATACTAAAACTTCGTTAGATTACGCGCTCGAATTAATTGAAGAAGCTACTTTAAAAAATGATAAAAGGAATCTCGCCTATGCCTACCGTATTCTAAGTAGCATTTATTCAGTTGATGAAAACTATGTTGCTTCATCAGAATTTATTCAAAGAGCAATGAACTTATTTATAGAATTAAGTGATTCAACAGGCCTAGCAAATATATTTATCTCTTTTGGTCATATTTATAGACGACAAGGAAATATTGAAGATGAGATGAATTATCACAGAAAATCTTATGAATACTTCTTGAGGACAGGTGATTATGAACGAATAGGTGTAACTATGCATAATTATGGTGAGTCACTTTATAATGCGGGTAAATTAGATTCTGCGGAATTTTTCACTCAAAAAGCAATACAAATAAATGAAGAAATAAACAGACTTTCAGTTTTATCATCGTGTTACAATGTAATGGGTAAAATTAATTATAAACGTCACAAGTTTAATGAAGCCAATACTTTTTTCTTGAAAGTACTAGAAATTTCGAATCAATTAGGTGAACAATCTCAAAAAATTGCAACAATTGAAAGTTTCCTTTTTTAGCATCTATTCAATCACTCAAAAAAATGATCAATTAGAGCTCAACTATTTGAATGGAGCCCTTAATCTAATAAGAGTATTTCCATATCCTTCATTACTGCGAACCGTTTATGGTAGAATAACTGAGTTCTATAATCGAACAAAAACTACAAATAAAGCTTTACTTTTTTTGAAAGAAAGTACAATAGTTAATGACTCCTTAGTAAAGAATCAGCAACTAGATCGATCTGAATTAATGAAATCTGCTCTAACTGCATTTAAACTTGAAAAAGAAACGGGTTTACTTCAAAAAACAAATACATTACAAGCCGAAACACTGCAATTACAGAATCGAATTTTATTTATTAGTTTCATATTTGGATTCTTTCTAATTGCTTTTATTATAGGCTTTTATTTTATTAATAAACACTTACGTAAGTATTAAAATAAATTAGACTTGCAGACAGAATTACTAACTGAACAAAAAAACGATTTAACGAAACTCAATCTTATTAAAGACAAATTTTTTGGGATTATTGCCCACGATTTAAAAGGTCTTATTTGCTCATTAAATCAACTTGCCATCTTATATTTTGAAAACAAATCGATGTTTTCACCTAAAGAATTAACAGATATTGAAAATTTGTTTAAAAATACTATTTCAAAGACCTATGATTTAACGGAGAATCTAATTAACTGGGCAAAGTTACAGATGTCAAATGAGCCTTCAAAACCCCAAATAATTGATATAAAAAAGTTAATCAATGAAATTAAACAATTATTTTATCCATTAACTGATTCAAAATCTATTGAACTTACAAATGAACTACCTGATAGCATTTTAATTTATTCGGATTTTAATCAAACTTCATTTATTGTAAGAAATCTAATTAATAATGCCTTTAAGTTTACAAATGTAAATGGAGAAATTAGAATTCAACTGAAAGAGATTAACGTTAATTTTTGTACAATTTCCTTTATGGAGAATGGTATCGGTATGAATGAATCAATTAAAAATCGTCTTTTTTCTTTGGATGCGAATTATAATTCAGTTGGTACAGCTGGTGAAAAAGGTACTGGACTTGGACTTCTTCTTTGTAAAGAGTTTGCGGAAGCAAATAATGGAAGTATTACTTTTGACTCTGAAGAAGGTATTGGAACCACATTTTATTTAGGCCTTCCACTTTACCGTGAAATGTAAACGATTAAAGATTTACAGTTCTCATAAATAATTACTTAATTCACCTTTACTTTATAATGAGTTTATAATATGATTTGAAGCGAATACTTCAATAATTGACACAAGCTCCTAAACTAGTGATGCATCATTTTTAGCAATCTACATTAATAGTATTCTAAGCTAATTTATGTTTTTGAAATCAGATTCAACTTAGCTTTTATTTTATTATGAACTGAGCTATACTTTTGAATATGCTTTAGGTGAATAAAAAAACTCCCTATCCAAAATCAAAATATGAGTGTACTCTGAATAGTATTTTTTAGCAAACTATTCGTCAAATTTGTATGATTTGGATGGGTGTAAACCGAAAGAATCGACTTTTTGGAGTGGACTCAAATATTAACTCAGCATTCAGAATGAATAGAATGATGAGCGACAGCCCCAACATAGCAACTACATACTTCAGTGAAAATTATTAATAATTAACACCTTTTATAAATTTTGGCTATTTATTTCTTGCAATTTTTCGCCTAGATAAGCACCTGATAAGGTTAATATAAATCCAATTGATAAACCGATAACTAGTGTAGCTGCACTTAAGCTAATTTCTAGAACAAACTCAATTAGCACCCATTCAAGCAAAACGGCTAATATTCCATCTAAGGCAGGTTCTTTTAGTGTAACTCCAGGTGAATACCAAGCCGCAATACATCCTGTTAGAAATGTACTTAGCATGAACATATGAAATGAAATCGTTAAATCTTTGGTGTAAATTGGAGCAAGTATAACTGAAAACAAGACATTTAAACCAACACCCAAAATAAATCCAACTCCTACCCAATTCCATCTAAATTCAGTAATTTCTGAACTTCTATTTACTAGTTCAGGTTCATATTTCATATTCTCTCCTGCCCAAGCACCAGAATAAGTCAATATAATGGACCCTAGTATTCCGAACACTAAGGTCGATTGTGTTAACTCAATTCTTCCAGAAAAAGCAAGAATAAATAATAACGCAACAACTGTTATACTTGCACCTGCAATTCCAATCTATTTAAAAACTTGCCCATCTGAAACATAAGCTGAAAATAAACCTGCAAATATATATGCTGTTGCTAGTGAAATAAATTGAATAGCTGCACTATTAAATTCAGATACTACTCCAAAATAAGCAATCGCCGTTAAGAGAATTCCGAGTAAACTTCCATAAATAACCCAAATAATTTTTACCGATTTTTTGATTTCTGCTTTCATATTTCCAACCAATATAATTAATATGACATAATTGTATTTTATCTATTTTGTAAGACAATCTCAAGTTATTTTTCGAGAACATGTAATTTTACTAAGTGATTCAAACTCGAAAAAACAGAATTTTAAATTAAGTGCATCCTCAAGCTGATTGAAACAACTCAAAGTTCTTTTCATATTTACCTATCATAATAAAACTAAGACTTATTAATCTCTCTTACCATTGTTTAGATTGTAAACTTTTACCAAAATAGAAATTTGTTATTTTATTACTACAGTTTGCAAACTCATTTATTCGTTTCTTTAATTAAACTTGAAAATGATACATAATAAAGTATTGGCTACCAATGACTTACGATTTTTATTTTAAAATAGGGCCACTAATTAACTCGGTAAAAAAAGCAAAAAAAGTGCGATAAACTTGATTTTTAGGGGTGGAGTGAGAGATGGATTTTCAAGTTGGGTTAAATCCATCTGTACAATTTTTCAAAAAAAAAGCACTGATAACAGCTATCAGTGCTTTTAAACCTTACTTAGAAATAAGATTTCACATATTCTCTACGCATCATTGCAATCGCAGAAATTGAAATACCTTTAGGGCAAACCGCTTCACATTCTCCATGATTAGAACAGTCGCCAAAACCCTCAGCTTCCATTTGATTAACCATTGATTGAACACGACGTTTGCGTTCTGGATTTCCTTGTGGCAATAGAGCTAATTGTGAGATTTTAGCTCCTGTAAATAATGAGGCGGAAGCATTAGGACAAGCAGCAACACATGCTCCACAACCGATACAGGTTGCATAATCAAATGCTTGATCTGCCAAATCTTTACCAATAAGAATAGAATTCGCATCAGCTGCAGCACCTGTATTTACAGAAACATATCCACCAGCAGACATAATTCTGTCAAATGCAGAACGATCAACTACTAAATCTTTAATAATTGGGAAAGCACTTGCTCTCCAAGGTTCAATTGTAATGGTATCACCATCTTTAAATTGACGCATGTGCAACTGACAAACAGCCGTATTTCGCTGTGGTCCGTGTGCCATACCATTTACTACTAATGAACAAGAACCGCAAATACCTTCACGACAATCGTGTTCAA
>CAZNTR010000053.1:0-21474 GCA_964575925.1 uncultured Chitinophagales bacterium | reverse complement strand
TCTATTAAAACAACTGGTTTTCCAACATCAGATAATCATTTTGATCCAAATACGGCATCCGATCATGAATTGAATGAAAAAACACGTGAGAAATTTCGTGAAAAACTTCGAAATGGTGATTTAGACGAACGCAAAATTGAATTAGAAGTTAAATCAAAAAAACCATCGCTTCAGATATTTGGTCCCGCTGGAATTGAAGAAATGGGAATGAATATTCAAGAAATGCTAGGAAACTTAAATCCAAGCAAATCAAAGAAAAAACAAATTAAGATTTCGGAAGCAAGAAATTTCTTACTTGCCGATGAAGCTGAAAAATTGGTTGATCAAGATGCTGCTATTCAAGAAGCCATCGACCGTGTTCAAACAAGTGGAATTGTTTTTATTGATGAAATCGACAAAATTGCGTCTGCAAGTAAAGGTGATGGTCGTGGCGGTCCTGATGTTTCTAGACAAGGTGTGCAAAGAGATTTACTGCCTATTGTTGAAGGCTCCAATGTTTCAACAAAATATGGCGTAGTAAAAACTGATCATATTTTATTTATTGCTTCGGGCGCATTTCACATGGCTAAACCATCTGATTTAATACCAGAATTACAAGGTCGTTTCCCTATTCGTGTTGAGATGAACTCCTTAACGGAAGAAGATTTTTATCAGATACTTACAGCGCCTCAAACAGCTTTAACTAAACAGTATATCGCCTTGTTTGAGTCGGAAAATGTGACTCTTGAGTTTTCGGATGATGCCATTCGCGAAATCGCCAAAGTTGCAGCAGAAGTAAATCAATCCGTTGAAAACATTGGAGCTCGTAGATTACACACTATATTAAGTACTGTAGTTGAAGAGTTATTATTTGTTATACCAGATGATATTAATTCTGGAAAAGTTACAATCGATAAAGCCTATGTTGAAAAACAACTTTCTCATATTGTGAAAGACCGCGACTTAAGTCAATTTATTTTATAGATTTAAAAAATGAGCTTTCTTTTAAACGTAGTTTCGACGAATTCGCAAGATTTGGAAGGATATAAACCGAGAAATTCGACTTCTCAGATTGGACTCAACATTGAAAATTGAATTCTATTTGGTTTCAAAATCAAACTTGAACTTAAATTGAAAAGTAATTTTCTGTACTATTTTAGCGATTTATTACGATTTGATTGAATGTTTACAGATCATTCAAGATTTTTCAAATTGAATCAAACATAAATTGCAAATTGAGCTTTGTCTAAATTTTAAGCTGACTTCATTGTCGGCTTTTTTTTCATATTAGCTCTAATTCGGAGTTCGTTTTTGACCTCGGTATTATGATTAAGGATATTCTATGGCTCAGCAAAGCAAAATGCAAAAAAATTGCTTTTTAATACATTTTTGCATAAAACGGTCATCCAGTACTCTTAAACGATTCGAAGAACCATGAAGTGCTATTACGGTTTAATTTATATGTGTAAAAATAACATTACTTGTTGCAAATTTGATTTTGATGTATTTTCTAAGCAATAGTAATCACACGGCATTTTGAAATACAAAAAGGTTTCACGTCTGCAAGTTAAGTGAGTATGCAAAACGCTAATTTCAGATTCGTTATACAAACTTAATATCAAATCCTTACATTTCACAATTACCTACTGAGTTTTACTAAGATGATTCATTTTTATATTAACGTTGCCTAAAATTACTTAATGATGATTAAAATCATGAAATTTCTGAGAGAAATGCCACAACATATGTATTGTTATTCTTAGTGAAGTCTAGTTAGATTTATTATTTGGTATTACATCTAGGTGAACCATTACTATAATGATACGTGTGTGTTAAAAAATGAAAGTTCGAATACAATCTTAATGCTAAACTCATAAAAAACAGTTTATAAAGCTAGTTTTGGGCAATATTTTTTTTATAAAAAGAGAACCCAAAACTCATAATTAGAATAATACTTCTACCTAAAAAGAAAATGGTGTCACTATGCGATCAATCTTAATTCTTCTACTAACATTCGCTTCATTGAATGTACAAGCACAATCAATTTTTGTAAACGAATATTTAAACTCAGGCACAAAGGAAGGCGAATGGGTCGAACTTGTGACCACTGAAATTGTAGATATAAGAGGATATAAACTAAGAGATCATTCAGGTTCAGGTGGTCCACAATCGCCATTAATTTTTTCAAATAATGAACTTTGGGCTGATATTCCCTCAGGAACTATAATCGTTTTAATTGGGACAAGTGTTGCTGCAAGTGAAGATATCGATGCTTCTGATGGTCTTATAATTATCAAAACTGATAATGCAACCTACATTAGTGGAAATCAATTTAATGTGAGTGGAACTTCAGAAGCTATTCAGATTTTAGATGCATCGGACAATCATATTCATGGTATTTCTCATGGTACGGGAAATGCAGCAACACTACCTGCTCCAAAAGCACATTTTACGAGTACCGTCTCTTCTAATAGTTCAATCGGTTATCAAGGAACAAACTCCTTATCCGATTTAGTTAGTAACGACAAATTAAAAAGTATTTCTTCTCCTACTTTAGGCGGAGGAAACGATACTGACAACTCCAACTTAATTTTTTCTTTCAAAGAAGCGGTTGAAGAAGCAACCATGAAATTAGATCAAGCTGGAACACCGCTAAGTGATGGTTCAGATGTCGAATTTGGAAGTATGTTTATTGGTGATGAGAAATATTTAAAATTCACTATTACCAATTTAGGTAAGTCAATTTTAACAGTTACAAACTTACAAATTAGCTCTCCAAGTGATTTCATAATTGCTGGTGATTTTACCTCAAATCAACTTGAAAATTTAGATACTTCAGAGTTTGAAATTGCATTCAGAGCAGCTACAGAAGGACTCCAAGAAGCTACATTGAGTTTTGAAACGAATGACCAAAGTGTTCAAACAGTTACGCTAAATTTAAGAGCGACTGCTTTAGCCGTTGGAGAATCTCAACCAATAAATGTTGTTAAAGGATTAGCATTAGGAACTGTAGTTTCTGTAAGTGGTAGAATTACCGTTGCTAATGAATTTGGTGGGCCTGTGTATTTGCAAGATGCTACAGCAGGTATAGCCGTTTATTACGCTCCTCTCCATGCTGATGTTCAACGTGGCGATTCGGTGAAAGTAACTGGTCCACTTGCTGAATTTGGAACTACAGCAGCAGGAAAAGGCTTACTCCAAATTTCTGGTAATAATATCACCTATACTAAATACAATGTTGAGCCAGTTTTACAAGAACCTATACCATTAAGTATTTCTGAGATTCAGGAAATTCATCAAAGCCAACTCGTCACTATAACAGGAGTGAAATTTACCGATACAGGGTCCTTCCAAGGTAATAGAAACTATGTAATTAGTGATGAAACAGGGTCTACAGAAGTCAGAATTGATGGTGATATAACTAGTCTTGTTGGAGCCGAAATTCCTAAAGACCCAATTACCTTAACTGCTGTTATTAGTCGATATGCTGGGGCAAATCAACTTATGCCTAGAGACGCTGTAGATATGAATGTTCAAGCTGTTGAAATTCCATATAGTGATGTCCCAGACTCTGAAACTTTTGATGTAACAACGTGGAATTTAGAATGGTTCGGTAGTGACCAAAGTGGGCCTGATGATGAAAATCTGCAAATTGAGAATGCTGCAACCGTTATGAAAACCATGAATTCCGATGTTTATTTCTTGCAAGAAATTTCAAATGATCAAGCTTTCAAAACCTTAGTTTCAAAATTAGAGGGTTACAGAGGTTTTATAGCTCCTATTAGCCAAACTCAAAAAACGGCCTACATCTATAAACCATCAGTCGTAGATTCACTTTCTGCCGCATTTATTAGTACAAATTGGTCACAATCATCAAGTTGGGCAACAGGACGATATCCGTATGAGTTTATTGTAAAAGCAACGATTAACGGAGAAAGTAAAAATCTGTTTTTATTAAACATACATGCTAAAGCATTATCTGATGAAGAAAGCTACAATCGTCGTTTTGAAGACGTTGCGGAATTAAAAGACTTACTTGATGTTCAGCGCTCCGCTTCCAACTTAATTTTTATGGGTGATTTTAATGATTTTGTCTTAAAAACAACTTATGAAGGCTCTACTGTTTCTCCTTATGCAGGATTTGTTGCCGATACAGTTAGATATAAAGTGATAACTAAATCCTTAGAAGAACGTGGATTTACGTCATATTCACATTTCTCAATGTTAGATCACATTATAATTTCAAATGAAATGGTTAATACACACTTGAATGGTGCAGAACAAATAGAGAATCCTGTTTACATAGGTAACTATTTATCAACTACTTCAGACCACTTTCCGGTTAAAACTAGATTTATGTGGGGAAAAACTACATCAGTTAGTGATGAGCGCGCTTTGCAAGCTCCAAATTCTGTTACCCTTTATCAGAATTATCCAAACCCATTTAATCCTAGCACAACTATAAATTATTCTTTAAACAAAGCTTCAACAGTTAGTTTAACGGTCTATTCTGTGCTTGGAAAAAGAGTTGCTACATTAATTGAATCAAAATCCGAAAATATCGGTACACATCGTGTTCAATTCAATGCCTCTGAACTAGCCTCAGGTGTTTATATTTATCAATTAAAAACGTCTGATGGAATTGTACTTAACCGATTAATGAATCTCGTGAAATAAAACCCGATTTATTTATTGATTAAGCCGTTTTTCTATGGGCTGAATTCCTCATAAATTAGATTTTATGAAATTCAGTCCATTTTTTTTGTCAAATAGAATTCAAACAATTAGTTGAATAATGAAAGAAAATAATAAACAGTCAACCAAGCATTCTACAGTTTTAGAAGAATCTGATTTTGAAAAAGAGCTAAGATTATCCAATCAGAAAAAGAATGAGCCTAAATCTTCTAAGATTAAATCAATTTCTCTCTTGGGAATTTTAGCCATTTTAATGATTTGGAATTTCGCAAGTGACTCTGGAAATCTATTTAGTAAATCCTATTCAATTTTAGAATCGTCAGTTAATAAAATTTTCTTCTCCAGCCCAACAGCTGATGAATCAACCAATTTAGGCTCAAGTACGACTCCCGTTTTTCCAACATCCCCACAACCGCCATTTGCACGTTCAGCAATGAATGACTTAACCGCAAAATTTGGTTGGTCATCATTAGATATTGAAGATGTTATGTCTTTATATCCCAATGAAGACCTATCAGATTTAGAACGTGTGATTAAATATGGAACGTCAAAATCAGTAATTCTGGCTATTCATGATATTTTCCCACATTTCTCCTTAAGTGAAATGAGTGAGTTCACTAAATACGGAGTAAGTAAATCAAGTTTAGAAGATTATAGATTTTTTGATCCTAAAATAAGTACTGATGATATAGTTGAATTATATAAATATGGTGTACGTGGAGATTATATTCGAGATATGAAAACCTATTATCCTGAAGCGACTATTGATGATTTAATCAATTTTTCAAAATATGGGGTTCATGTTTCAAGTGTTGCTGCCTTTAAAAAGTTAATGCCTGAGTTAAGTTCTGATCAAATTATTGACTATGCCAAATATGGAATTTCGGCGTCATCAGTAGCAGGTTACAAAGAAGTTCTTCCAAATCTTAACCAAAATGATGTAACAGAATTGGGTAAATATGGAATTTCAGCGTCAACGGTTGCCGGTTATATAGAAGCTTTACCAAATCTTACTATTTCTGAAATCATAAATTTTGGAAAATATGGCATTAGTGCTTCATCTATAGTAGCATTTAAAAAACAACTTCCTTCTTTAAACCCCAACGAAATTATTGATTTTGGGAAATTTGGAGTTAGAGCTGAACAGGTAAAAAACTTCAAATTGCTATTTCCCTTAATAAATTCAGATGAAATTATACGTTTTGCAAAATTTGGAGTCAATGCTAATTTTGTAAAAGATATGCAAGAAATCTTTCCAACTATCTCAACAAATTCAATAATTGAAATGAGTAAATTTGGCGTTTCAAGCTCATTTGCTAAAACAGTTAAAAGGATACTTCCAACTGTTGAACACGATGATGTCATCAAATTAACCAAGTATGGTGTCTCGACTTCATTTATTAAAAATGCAAAAGAAAAAGGAACCACAGATGTTTCAGAGATAGTTCGACAGTACAATAATCGTTAGTTTTGATACTAACTGGAGTTCAGCTTCAATAAAAAACTAAAATTGAGTGTTCTCAGAAAGGTAGTTTTTGCCAAAAAAATTGGTAATAGTAGGCTAATTAAAACGTTGAAATTGAAGAAATCGACTATCTTGACTAAACGACTCCTAATTGATTATTGAAATCCTACTTCAATTTGTTTTCTATTAAAAATGTTGGGATAAAATTGTATTTGCATCCAAACGCTGGTTATTAGCGATTCTTTTATTAATAGCAACTACTCCAATTTACGAATTATTATCAATATGAATTCCATTAAAGAACGCAATAAAATTGAATTCGCCGAATTTGTTACGTAATTAGTGTAAATGATCTCTTCACTTTACATTTTTATTCTTACTTAGAATTTAATCTCCACTAATTATCATTTTAAAAAAAAATAATTCCTGTTTAGTTAATTTAAATAGGATTTTTAAAATAAAATCGCCTCAATTAAGAGGAAAGATTAGTAATTCAAATCGGACTCATAATAAAATTCAGTAACTTTGAGACGCTGGAAAAGCGATTTTTTAACTTTATAACACATTACAGAAAAGGATCAGCATTCATGCTAATTGGTGTACCAAAAGAAATAAAACCACAGGAAAACAGAGTAGCACTTACTCCATCCGGTGCATTAGAATTAAAGAAAAACGGCCACAAGATTTTGATTGAAACAGAAGCTGGAAAAAATAGTGGCTTTACAGACGAAATGTATATAACAGTTGGCGCTGAAATCGTTTCAACTTCTGATGAAGTTTGGAAACGTGCCGAAATGATCATGAAAGTAAAAGAACCCATTGCGGTTGAATATCCTAAAATCCGTGCAGGTCAATTACTATTTACTTATTTCCACTTTGCAGCAAGCGAAGAATTAACACTAGCAATTGTTGAAAGTAAGTCTATTGCCGTTGCTTACGAGACTGTTGAAAAAGCAGATCGATCTTTACCATTATTAATTCCAATGAGTGAAGTTGCAGGTAGAATGTCAATTCAACAAGGTGCTAAATATTTAGAAAGCGCTCAAGGTGGACGTGGCGTTCTTCTTGGTGGAATTCCTGGTGTTAGACCAGCAAATGTTCTTGTTCTAGGTGGCGGTATTGTAGGAATCAATGCAGCTAAAATAGCTGCTGGAATGGGCGCAAATGTTACTATAATGGATTTAAGCTTAGCTCGTTTACGTTATTTAGACGATGTTATGCCTAAAAACGTAACAACAATTGCCTCATCTGAAGGTGCAATTCGTGAATATTTACCACACATGGATTTAGTAATTGGTGCGGTTTTAATTCCTGGTGCTAAAGCGCCAAAATTAATTCGTCGCAATATGCTTCCACTAATGAAAGAAGGCTCCGTAATCGCTGATGTAGCAATCGATCAAGGTGGCTGTTTTGAAACAAGTAAACCTACAACACACGCAGATCCAATTTACGTAATTGACCGAGTTATTCATTACTGTGTAGCTAATATGCCTGGTGCTGTACCATACACTTCCACTCAAGGTTTAACCAATGCAACTCTTCCTTATGCCATTCAACTTGCAAATAAAGGTTGGGAAAGTGCAGCTAAAGAGAACCGAGAAATAGCTCTTGGTGTAAATATTGCAAACGGAAAAATTGTTTACAAAGACGTTGCAGAAGCTTTTGACTTCGAATACACTCCCCTTGATAAGGTTTTGAATTAAAAACTAATTCCACAACCTTTTGTTTAGCTGTCTATGATTTTTCATGGGCAGCTTTTTTTATAAAAAAACAGAATTTTGCTTTGTTTGAATGAGGCATCACTCCAAAATAATCGGTCTATTTGCTCTAGTTTTGAATGAAATAGAATTAATTGAGTTTTATTAGCTTGTTTAGATTTTTTTTTTAAAAGTATATTCTTTGAAAAGTAGTAATCCGTAAAAAATTAGCCATTTATTATGATTTGAATGGGTCTAATCCCTAAAAATTGACAAATTGTATGAACTCACTTCTAAATTGAGTTTTTTTTTACACAATTGGAATACATCATTTACTGCTTCATCCACAAAAAAAAGGCGTTTTTTATACCTTTTAAATTTTTTATAGTATATTCACCCACATAAAAAATCTATACTGTCATTGTTTCAGCGATTAGATTTTAAAGATTCCTTTTAACACATAGACTCATTGAGGTTATGAAGCAAATTAGTTTAACTACAATATTAGGATTTATTTCTGGTTTTGGTCTTTTCATGCTAGCCATTGTTACAAATACAGATAATTATTTGATGTTCCTAAGCTTTTCAAGTTTTATCATGGTAATTGGTGGAACGCTGGCATCTGCAATGGTTTCATTTAGTGGTTCCTATGTCATTAGAGCTTTTAAAGAATTATTTAGTGTAATTGTGCCACAAAATATTAACACGACTTCTTTATACCATGATGTTGCTTTATTAATTCAATGGTCAAAAGTTCTTCAGAGAGGCGATATTCGTGATTTAGAAAAACTAATCGATGAAGCAAAAATTGAAGATTCATTTATGAAGTATGCAACCAATATTTTGGTTTCAGGTTATTCTAGTGATGAACTTCGCCCTATGTTAACTGATGCGATTGAGACTCGTTACGAACGGAATATGGTTATCACCTACATTATCAAAACAATGGGTAATTACGCTCCTGCCTTTGGAATGATTGGTACGCTCGTTGGTCTTATTATTATGCTTGATAATCTTGGTGCAAATCCTGACTCCATCGGTTCTGGTATGGCTTTAGCTCTTATGACTACTTTATATGGGGTTTTATTCAGTCAATTAATTTTAAAGCCTGGTGCTGAAAAAACAAGAGAAAAACAACAAATTTTACGTTATCGTGACTTCATGGTTATGGAAGGTTTAGTTATGTTAAATGATCGTAAAAGTGCCATTGCTGTTCAGGATAGATTGAATAGTTTCCTAGATCCTAAATCTCACTTTGATATCATTTCTGAAAATGATAACAAGTAATTAAGGAGTAAATTATGAGTTCATTTAATTTGCGTTCTAGTGGTCAAGGGTCTTCTCAAAGCTCTCGATTTGGTGATAATAATCGGAAATTGAATAAAAACGAGACTAAACAGAATAGTTTAGCAGAACGCCGAAGTTACATTGAGTCACGCAGGGTACAAGGTGAGGAAGGTTCCGATGAAGATAATTGGATGGTTACTTATTCTGATATGGTTACACTTCTTTTAACCTTTTTTATTCTTCTTTTTTCGATGTCTGAAATTGATCAGTCTAAATTCGAAGAAATGAAAGGTGCTATTTCTGGCGAAATGTTAAAGAAAGAAGCTGACAGACCTTTTGAAGAAATAAAAAAACAATTGCAAGATATTGTTGTACAAAGAAATATGGAAAAAACCGTTCAGGTTGATGTCGATCCCTTGGGTGTTCGAATTGAATTTGCAAGTAGTTCTCTCTATGAATCTGGTTCAGCGGCTATTAAACGTAATATGGGTGTTGTAATCGATGAACTTGGAAAAGCAATTAGTACATTGGATATGAGAAGCTTTCTAATTGAAGTTGAAGGGCATACCGATGATATTCCAATACGAAGTGGTAAGTATGAGTCCAATTGGGAACTTTCTTCTCACCGTGCAACAAATATCGTAAAACTTTTAATTACAGCTGGAATACCTGTACAACGTCTAAAAGCAAGTGGTTTTGCTGAATCTAGACCAATTGTACCAAATCGTGATGTAAACGGCGTAGCTATTCCTGAAAATCAAGAAAGAAATCGTCGAGTTTTAATTTTCGTTCGAAGAAATCAAGCGTTCTCTTCTGTTTCTAAAAAATAAATTTTTCTCTATTTTTTTCAAAGTCATTCTTACTTAACTGTTTGAATGTCTTTTTTTGATGTTCATTTTGGGAAATAAGACAAGTTTTAGGGATCTTGCCTTGTACATTCTCTTTCTTCATGAAATCAATGTCTAAAGTTTTATTAGTACCGAATGCTAGCTCGCATTCAGCTCCCTTTCTTGCGTCTTTTTAGTGCCGCAATCTCTTACAAAAGAGGAATTCTTAGTTTAGAGCTTCGCTTTACATAATCAATGCTGAGCTTAAAAATCCTCCTTTTGAGAAAAAAAAGGCGATTTTGCTCAAAATTTGAGTCTAAGTGTCTTTGAGATAGTTTGGTTTTTTGAAAAGATAAAGGTCTAATTTTCGCTCAATAGGCTGAGTTCGGCTTAATACTTAGTTCAATGATTTATTAGAATAAGCAATAGAGAACCTACATTTACTTTGCTATGCCATCTTTACTTTAAAACGAAACTAGGCAGAGATACAGGGACAGTTCCAAGCATGGCGAAATGTATAATTACTTGGTTTATTCTTAATTTCATATCCCGAACTTAGCTCAATAATTCTTCTAAATAATGAGTTTGAATTCCAAAATAGGTTTTAATTTTTTGAATCTTTTCTTTGGCATCACTATTCTTATTCGGATAATCTTTTTTCTTAATTGCAGAAATCATCACATTTTTTGGCGTATGTTCATCAGAAATAAACTGCATGACTCGAATCGAGTATCCATAATATTCTAGGAGTAATCCACGAATGGTATCTGTTATCATTTCCGCCTGACGTTCTAAAAAAATCCCATGTCTTGTAAGTGGAGATACTTCATTTTCGACTACATTCTTTCCCATTTCTCTTCGAATCTGTTTATGACAACAGGGCGCAACTACTATTAAATCGGCATTAGCTTGTATTCCTTTAAAGATTGCATCGTCAGTAGCGGTATCACACGCATGAAGCGCTACAAGCATTGTTAACTCATTAACGGGAGTATCTACTATTCCACCTTTTATGAAACTCAAATGAGTGTATTTGCATTTCTCAGCTGTTTTATTGCAGAAATCTACTAAATCTGCTCGATATTCAACTCCTTTCACAAAGACTTTCGGTTCATCAGAGTTTTTTTCAGTTTGGATTTTATAGTTTAAATAGGAATATAAGGCAAAAGTTAGATACCCTTTTCCTGAACCCATGTCCATTACATGTATGTCTTTCGATAGATTTAGTGATTCAATATCAGCTTTTAATAATTCGATATAATGATTTATTTGTTTGTATTTATCCTGTGACCTTTTAAAAACTTCTCCCTCTTCATTGGTTAAACCTAGATTATGCATCCATGTGGTATCAGAATCGGTCAATAATCGCTTTTTCTCTCGATTATGCAAGAAGTCTGTTTTATGTATTAAAATAGTCTCTTTTTTGTTCTCGGTTATTTTCCATCTATTAGATTTGACATATTCAAGCTTAACTACTCGTGTATCTGAAATAAGATTTGCCTCGAGAAACCGTAATTCTTCTAAATAAGATTGAATTTCAACAATTGCTTCCGCTATCGAATAATTTGCAAATCTATTATTTGTCTTAAAGCGATAGGTAAATGAAAGTTTAAACTCATTTTTAATTAAGACGGGTTTTACATAAATATTTTTCAATTCCGTAGATAACTGACTTTTACTTAATGTCAATTTTACTAAGGTTTGAAACTCTACCGAATCTTTAAAAGTAGATAAAAATAATTGAATCGGATCCAATCGCATGTTTTTTTTCAAAAATAGTAATTAACAATCAAATTTGCGTGAAACAAATCGACTTTGTTTATTACATAACGTTTATTTGAATACGTCTCTCCCATTCCAATTTTTGTTGAAAGTAATAATTGGGTTTCAAATCCCTCCAAAAATCCACTGAATGATTTTCGAGTATCCAGATTAGTCTGAAAATATGAGGGAAGACCATATTTATTTAAAGCCACGGTTGTAACATCAGGAAGTGAAACATAGCCCATGGAAAGTATTGACTTAATTGTATTTTCATGATTTCTGTAACCGGCTTTTAGAACAACAGCATTTACATGACCAAAACCTTCATTTCTTTCTCTTGGAATAAAGGTGTAAAATGGGTCTAGCCCCCTTTCTCTTGGAAAAATATACCTACCCTTATCAGTAATTCGATTATAATTGAGAGCGTAATTCACTTTTTTTGTCTGAACACCAACTGTTCCGCCAAAGTTAACGATTCATGATTTTTTGAAACATAGGTTTTAGTCTGATCTTCGTTGCCTCCATTACCAATAGCCTTCTGATAGATTAACTGGATTCCTGATTCCACTATCCAATCAGGGTTCAAGAATGTTGTCCCATCCCACTTAAAAGCATGGTGTTTAATAACTTATCTATATACGTATCCCAAAGTTGTAATTTTTGATTTTTTTTTGGGTAATAGATAATTCCCACATTTGCCACCCCTTTAGCATCCAAATTATTCAAATAGATTCCTTTTGAACCATCTACATTAAATCCCATAGGAGTAAGACCGATCGATTTTTAAACGGAAAACCAATCGTTTGTCCCTCTTGGTGAAAAATCCCAAATCCATGCTGCAACGATTCGTAGATTTTCGAGAAGTTTAAATTCTGATACTAATCCTTCGATTCCAGTTGGTCTCATTCTACCATCTTGAAGATTGATTAATGGAGTATTTATTAATTGCTTTCCAAAACTGATATATCCATTTTTTCGGGAATATCGAATGAATAATTCTTCCATTCGCTCAATTCCTGTTTTATCGGCTCTATTCAACATATCAAATAACTGATTTTCATATCGATTCAATACTCCAGTTTCTTTATCTGGTTTTTCTAAAGCAGATGAGCCAACATTAAAAATAAAAAAAACACTAAACACTGCATCAAAATGATAATATAATTCAGTTTGATAACGCATTCCGCCACCAACTGCATTGGCAAAATAATCTGTAAGTGAACCTGTATTTTGAGTTAGTGAGGAGTAGGATCGTATATGACCTTTAAATTGCCCTGCCTGAAAATAATTGATCAAGGCAGTTGAATCCTTAACCTCTTTTTTAGTTCCTCTCCATAAATCAGGCTTTTCCCCTATTTCCTGATGTTGAGCACTAAGTTTTGACTAACAAAAAACTACGCAAATCGTCAGTATAAATAAGTCTCTCATTGATGAATAGTTTATTTAATTGCTTTAATTACCTGCTTTGATATAAGCCCAGCCTTTTGTTTGTTTATCAACAATTTCTATGATTCCTGCTTTAGTAAAAGTAGCTTTTTCCATAATTTTCTCTTTGGAAATTTTTCTTCCCTTTAAGGTATTTTCGCAAGCCGTAAAATTTACTCCCCGTTCCATCAATTTTGAAATTTTATCTTGAACAACAGAAACATCTTGTCTAATTAATGCAATTCCAGGTTCATGACACACGACTTGAATTTTTGCATCTGGTGATTCCGCTAAAATATTGTTTAATTGTTTCATAAAAGATTTATGAGCGCTAGTATCAGCCGTAACTAATTAGAAAACTATCTTGTAGGGTTGTGCTACAAGAATTCCAGTTTGAAATATAAAAGCAAGTAAGAACAGGATTTTTTTCATTTGTTTTTGTTTTTGATTGGATTGATGTTAATTCATCTAATTTAAACTAACATGAAATAAATATTTTAAATCTGATCTGATTATCAAAATATCTTTACTTCATTATTAACTTGACTTCGGGATAAGATTTGCGCATTTATTTAGCATTTAATAAGAATTAACTAAGAAAAAAGTGATTTGTATGAGCATGGTCTTCGGTTTCTCTGACACTCTAAAAGTGTTGCATAGAGAAATGATTAAATAAATTAAGGTCATCCTGAACTTTATTCAAGATCTAAGTCTATCGTATCGTTTTGCCGTTCATAGTGCTTCTAATGTTTGCTTCACTAGGCGAAGATTCTGGGTCAAGCCTAGATTGGCGAATTTTTCTATGCCAGTTTTATATTTCTTTCTTTTCCAGATGTGGATGAATTTGACATTGAACAACTGTGGTCTGAAGAATAGATACTGTAAATTTACCATCTTTATCACCATTTGTGGTTGCTTTGTTTTGATTTAATTCTTTAGGATTGTTTTCAAATGCTTGTACAGCCATTAAACCAGTTTCTGCTCCAACTACTCCTATTTTTTTAAAAATCTCTTCTATTTGATGCCATGATTACTCCAATTAGTTACCTTATTTAGAATTTCGAGCTGAGATTAGGGAGGGAAAAGGCCCATATTTATGTTGTCTTATCGAAAATTTGTTCGCATAAGGACCATAAGGATGGTCGATAGGTTTTTTTGTTAAGTTCGGAAAATCGTTAGGGGTTTCAATGTGAGGTCGGTATTGTGAATTAACATAAGCGGCAACATCCCAAGCTTCTTCATCAGTTACTATTGGTTTATCATACGTTGCACCTAAAGGCATATTGAATTTTGCATATCTAGCAAAATTTGTAATTCTACTTAAGCCTGCGCCATCATTATAACTATTTTTTCCCCACAATGGCGGATAAATATATTCCTCCCCTGATTCTGCCAATAACCCTTGTCCGTCAGCTTGATGACACGTTTGGCACTGTGCAAAGTAAACCAGTTTACCTTTTACTTTGTCTGCTGCTCTATTTAAATAGGTCAACGATTTTAAACCTGAACCAAACGCTTTTTTGCCTTTTTCCACATTTGAACCAATGTAGGTGATATAGGCTTTCATGGCCTGCATTTCATTGCTCAAGGAATCTAAAGGCTTGCCATTTAAACTTCTTTCAAAACAATCATTTATACGTTTGGTAACATTTTCAATTGTACCACTTCTGCTTCTAAACTTTGGATACATAGAAGCAACTGAACCATAATTATTACCAAAAGCTTTAGTTCCAGCATCCAAATGACAATTTTGACAATTTGATCCATTTGAAATTTGTCGAACAGAACCATTTGGGCCAAGATATTTTGCAGTATGAGCAACTAATTTTTTACCATATTCTACTTTCTTTTTGAAGTCAGCATCGGCAATCTCATTAATATCTTTTGCTTGCCATAAATCAGCCGCATTCACATTTTCAGTTACTTGCGTTTTTACTTTTAGAGTATCAATATGTTGATTGTCACTTTTGCAAGCACCAAAAAAAGCGATTCCCAGCATTCCTAAAACGTTTAATTTCTTAAAAATCATCTTCTACTTATTTGAAATGGCAATTTTACTTAGTGAGGAAGATGCTCCCGGACATATCCATAAATCCAAGTTCCGAAAATTGCACTTAATAAAGTTGCAGCAATTACGGTTGTTCCTGTACCAATTTGAGCAAATAAAGGACCAGGACAAGCCCCTGTTAATGCCCAACCTAATCCAAATAACAAACCACCATAAATTTGACCCTTGTTAAATGTTTTTGGGTGTAATACAATCTCTTCGTCATATATAGTTCTTATCTTAAATTTTTTATCAACCAGACTGAAATCATTCCAACTAGGATAGCAGAACCAATAACACCAAACATGTGGAACTCTTGAAATCGAAACATTTCTTGAATTCTGTACCAAGAAATTATCTCAACTTTTACGAAAACTATTCCGAAAGCAATACCCACTACAACATATTTTAAATTATGATACCATTTATGCTCTAATTGCGATTCATTCACGCACATAGTGTCTAGAGCTCTTGCTTCAAATTCTTTTGTTTGTTCTAGTACGTTTTGCATAATCTCTTTTTATTAAAATAAAATTCTTTGTTTGTTTGCACTCCAAAAAGTCGATTCTTTCGGTTTATACGCTTCCAAATCCTGCGAATTCGACTAATGTAGTGCTAAAAACTAATTTTCGGAGTGGACTCTTGTTTATAAACCTAAAATGATGGGTAGAATGAAATTTGCCATTATATAACCTCCAAGGAAAAAACAACAGGTTGCAATAACAGAAGGCATTTGTAAGGTTGCAATACCCATTATAGCATGCCCACTAGTACAACCACCAGCATAGCGTGCTCCAAACCCAACCATAAAACCACCAAATATAATCATAATGAAACCCTTTACAGAGAGAATCAAATCCCATGAAAATAATTGAGCAGGGATTAATCCAGAAATATCAGTTATACCAAATTGTACCAATTCAGCTCGTAAATCTGTATTAATTTTTATTGGGGAATCTGATACTAATGCTTGGACTGCAATAAAAGCGCCAAATAGAACTCCCAAAACGAAGAACAAATTCCATTTTTCTTTTTTCCAGTCATATTTGAAAAATTTTATATCAGCAGGGAAACAGGCTGCACACGTATGGCGCATAGATGAGCTAATCCCCAATGATTTATTACCGATTATGAGTAATACAGGAACGGTTAATCCGATTAATGAACCAGCAACATACCAAGGCCATGGTTCAAAAATTACGTCTAATACATGCATTGTTTTTATGGTTTAACATTAATGTTTATTTCTTCTTCTCAAATAGATTTTTTTAGCAGATTTATTTCTTTATTGCCATGTTAATCAATAGCTTTTTACCTTGGCTAAGTTTTTATATAGGTTAAATTTTATTGTTTATTAGCTAAACTTTAATCTATTATTTTATAGATTTTTTCTAAAAAATAGGATTTATACTCTGATTAAAATCTTCATTTTATGTGATTTCTAACGTTTTGCCACGTTCCTCCATTAATCACTTCTTTATGCCCTTTAGCCTCAAGAATTCGTTTAGCTTGGCTGCTTCGGTTACCACTTCTACAGAATACTACGATTTTGTCTTTACCATCAAATTCTCTAATCCTTGTGGCAACTTTGTCTAATGGAATATTCACTGCACCTGGAGCTGAACCCATTGCAAATTCCTCAGGTGTTCTAACATCCACTAAAAAAGCTCCTTTTTGGATAACTTCAGTTAGATTTTCATCACCTGAACCACCACTGAATAATGAATTTAAAAAATTGAGCATAAGTACTCCAATTATGACTATAATTCCGATTTTAATGTAAGTTGTTTTCATTTTTCTAGATAAAGTTTATTTGAATAAGGTTTCCTTCAATAAAATGTAAATACCCATGATTAAAACAAACCATCCAAAAGTTGGTTTTAAGGTATTGCCATCTATTTTCTTTGATAATAAAGATCCGATAAATATTCCTGAAATGGCAAATGCTGAAACGAATAGTAAAAAAGTCCAATCAATTTGAGTAGCACTATTTTCACCCAGAAAACCTAATAGTGATTTAGCAGCTATTATTGCTAACGATGTTCCTACAGCTTCTTTCATTGGTAATTTACTTAATACCACTAATGCTGGAATGATCAAAAATCCACCCCCTGCTCCAACTAAACCTGTTAAGATGCCAACAACAATGCCTTCAATTAATATTAAAGGGTAATTAAAGGCTTGGGGGCCTTCAACATCTGCTATTTTCTTACCATTTTTCTTAATCATGCTATAGGAAGCTGCAATCATTAAAACGGCAAAGAGTACCATTACTAAAACACTTTTCGTTACCACGAAACTACCAATTGTCATTATATCGCTTGGTATGGCAGGAACTATAAAAGCACGAGTAGAATAAACGGCTATTATGGATGGAATTCCAAATACAATTGCTGTTTTAATGTTTACTAATTTCTGATTGAAAAAGGTTATTGAGCCTACAGCACTTGTCAAACCAACAATAAACAAGGAATACGCAGTTGCCAATACAGGTGGAACTTCAAAAAGGTACACAAGCACAGGTACCGTTAAGATTGAACCACCTCCACCAATCAGGCCAAGTGAAATTCCAATTACTATAGAAGCTAAATAGCCAATAATATCCATCTTTAAATCTAATCCTTTTAAGAGTCAATTATCTTTATTAACTCGGTTATTAACAGGCAAAATTCGGCTAAAAAAAATGCGTATTCAGTTACTTTTGTTACAAAAAAAGTTTTTCCTACTTTATTTCAGATTTCTTTAGTGTTATAGTTTAACAAAAGCACTTAAGATATCCTCATATCCTATTATTTATTAATGATATATAAATTCGAAAGGATTCAAGTTATAAAAAATATTTATAACACTTATACTTTTAACTAGGTAAGTAATTATATTTTTGGGGATTTAGCAAATATTCGTATTTGATACGAATGAGCTATTGAATACATTCATTTTTTCCGTTTACCCCCTTTTCATTTTAAGCTATCATTAATTATTTTTTAACTTATGAGTGTACTCCGAAAAGTAGTTTTTAGCAAACTACTAGTCGAATTCGTAGGATTTAGAAGGGTGAAAATTGAAAGTATCGACTTTTTGGAGTGGACTCACTTATACGTATTAATGTAAGTTAACATTGATAGTTTACATGATAAGATAAGAAATATACTTTAATTAAAACGTTAGATTTCATTGTGTTTTTCAATAAATGAGTCAATCTCGGGCTTTGTTTCTAAGCAAACTTCACTTGTTTTTGCAAAATGAAGGGCATCCCGTGCCCCGACACGATTCGAAGAACCACGAAGTGCTATCTCTGTCCAATATCTTTTTAGACCATAAGCTAGTTCTTTTGATTAGGTTAAGTTCCAAGACTAAGATGCTAAATCGGAGCCCAGCATGACGAAATGACGTATGTGAAATAAGAACTATATGTTGCGCATAGCTTATTGTTTTTATTTTTTTGCAAAATTGAACCTTTTTAAAATTAATAAGCTTTACAAAAGATCCAAGTCCGAATTTGAGTAAATGAGTCAACTCCAAAAAGTAGTTTTCTGCAAAAAATGTAACGAATTCGCAGGATTGGAACAGGAAAAACCCTAAAAATCGACTTGGTGTACTGGACTCATAAATAAAATAAGTTTTTAAGTGTTCCTTTTTATGGTTTATAAAGCTTCGTGAGCTCAATTTTATTTCTACCCAAACTTACTAAACCACTCTCCTCTAATTGTTTTAATAAGCGTGAAACTACCACTCGAGCTGTTCCCAATTCATTTGCCAATTGTTCATGCGTGATGGAGATAATGGAAGAATGCATCAATTCAGCTTTTTTCTTCAAGAGCATTAACAACCGTTCATCCACTTTTTTGAATGCAATGGCATTAATTATTTCTAGGAGTTCTTCAAATCGTTTGTGATATAATCTAAAGATGTAATCTAACCACTCAGGATATTCTTTTATAAACTCAGAAACTTTATCGATTGGTAGGAAATAGATTTCTGCTTCTTCTTCAACCTCAGCTTTTACTTTACTCTTTTCATGATGCATTCCGCCTAAGAACGACATAATGCAGGTTTCGCCAGTTTTTATGTAATACAAAAGAATTTCTCTTCCATCCTCATCGGTTCTTATCACTCGAATTGAACCTTTTGCAACTAATGGAATTGAACGAATTGAACTATTTTCGCTTACAATTATCTCACCAGGCTGATAACTTTTAACAATTGAATTTTCTCTAATTTTCTCTCTTAAATCAGGTGTAGCCTGAAAGTTTAACTGATATAATTGACTTGACACTATATAAGGAATTTTGTTAAACGGATAATCTCTTCATTTTACTCATATAATATACTTAAATCATTTATGATTCAATGTGTTATGATGAAATGCAACATCTTTTAACTCTTATAAACCACAATCAATTTAGGGACATACCATTTCTTTTTCTTTTCATCTGTACAAGGTATTTTCCAAAGTTAAAAATAATGATTTATTTGAAATATGATAATTTATATAAACAAGTAATTGACCGTTCTCGCTCCGACCATGTACTATATATATTTGGATAAACTATATATGTGGATAAACTCTTATTTCGGAGTGATTTAGAGGGAGGTCATTCAAAAATTGTTTGTAATTGACCACCATTTAATGAATTTTGTCTAAAGTTTTTTTAGTG
This sequence comes from uncultured Chitinophagales bacterium, assembly GCA_964575925.1. Lineage (GTDB taxonomy): Bacteria > Bacteroidota > Rhodothermia > Balneolales > M1805 > M1805. The sequence goes on along the minus strand of CAZNTR010000053.1, from coordinate 1,630 downwards.
CCAAATGCTATCATTTACAACCCACCTATTCAAAAACTTAATTTAAAATACGTTTTAGCCGAAGGGAAAAAGCAAGAATATTAACTGAGATAATAAACATCTTTTATCTGGAACTCAGGTTCTTTAACTCTTGGTAACCTAAAGACTAATACATTCTATCTAAAACAAAGAATTACAACATTTCAGCTACTAATTTCATCGTTATCTTTTGTATTTTCTCATAATATTGAAAAAAAATAGCAAAATGAGCATAATTGAATTAGAACATCTCAGCCTTACATACGAGTCGAAACCTATTTTAAACGATGTTAATTTCACTTTAGGGAATGGTGAATTCGTTTATTTAATTGGGCCGACAGGAACAGGAAAAAGCTCATTTTTAAAAATGATTTATAAAGATGTGGAACCAGATGCGGGCAGAATTAGAGTTTCTGATTTTGATTTAAACACCATGAGAGATAGTAAAATTTCGTATTTACGTCGCTCTTTAGGTATTGTATTCCAAGATTTTCAATTATTACAAGACCGAAATGTATATGAAAATATTGCATTTGCCATGCACGTTGTTGGGGCAAAGAACTCTAGAATAAAACAACGAGTTTTGGAAGTCTTACAAATGGTAGGCTTAAGCCAAAAACGACACGAAATGCCAAGAGATTTATCCGGTGGTGAGCAACAGCGAGTTGTAATTGCAAGATCTTTAGTAAATGAGCCAAGAATTATGTTGGCCGATGAACCAACAGGAAATCTAGATCCATTCGCAACCATTGAAATCATGAATTTATTGAAAATGATTAACAATCGCGGGATGTCTATTTTAATGGTTACACATAATTATGATGTAGTTCGAAAATTCAAATACCGTACTGTAAAATTAGAAGACGGAAAATTAGAAGACGTTGTTTTTAAGTAGATCAAAAACTTACTCTCAAACTTCCCCAATTACCAAAAAGCTGAGCTTGAGCAGGATTTGTGTTATTCGATTGTTTAAACGCGCCAGTAATTCCCAAAGGATTTATTGAAAAATCTACATTAAAAGCACTCTCTTTACTCTTAACATTGGCCATATCTTTAAAATAATTGAACATAATGTAGTAACCGCCTGCTGCACCTAAACTACTTACTAAGAAATAAGGATTAATCGTTTTATCGGAGATTTCACCAAAAAAGACGTACGAAGCTCCCAAACCTGTTAAATAACCTGCTAACGACGATAATCTTATATATGAGCCTTGTGTTTCGGAAAAATCATATGATTGAGATATTCGATTTCCATAATACAATCCAATTGAAGAACCTATAATTGAAGAAGCAAACATAACTTTATTATCATTTCTTGATATTGAATTCCCAACTGCATTTGCTACTAAACCACCAATTACAGTTGTGCTATACATCACAGAAACATCACCAACTGATTTGTCTTCATTTACGGTCAATTTGGAACCCATAAAAATCCCTAAACCGGTTCCTGTGAGCGCCATTATAGATGAAAAACGAACTACCTCATCACTTAATACCATAGATGTCGCAAATCCGGTATAAAGTCCATAATCCATAAATAGTCCAAGTGCATGAGCTCTACCGTGTGAAATACCTTTATTTCTAGCATAACTATAACCCAACATCA
>CAZNTR010000052.1:0-21831 GCA_964575925.1 uncultured Chitinophagales bacterium | reverse complement strand
TAGATCGTCCAGTTTTTAACACCGTAGCTGATGCTGTTGAAAAAGCACAAGCAAATACATCTGTAATTTTTGTACCTCCTGCTTTTGCTGGTGATGCTATTATTGAAGCCGCTATAGCTGGAATTAAAGTTATTATTTGTATTACTGAAGGCATTCCTGTAAAAGACATGATTGTTGCAAAAGAAATTGTAAATCGTCATGGTGCAACCTTAATTGGGCCTAACTGTCCAGGGGTAATCACTCCAGGTGAAGCAAAAATCGGTATCATGCCAGGAAATATTTTTACTCCAGGTCGTGTCGGTGTTATCTCTCGTTCTGGAACCTTAACCTATGAAGCAGTTGATCAGTTAACTAAAGCAGGTTTAGGGCAAAGTACAGCTATCGGTATTGGCGGTGATCCTGTAATTGGAACAACTCACCTAGATGCGGTTAAATTATTAAACGATGATCCTGATACAGATGCAATTGTTCTAATCGGTGAAATCGGTGGAACTGCTGAAGAAGAAGCTGCTGCATGGATGAAAGAAAACTGCAAAAAACCAGCAATTGCGTTTATTGCAGGTCGTACGGCTCCTGCTGGTCGCAGAATGGGTCACGCTGGCGCAATTGTGTCTGGCGGTAAAGGTACAGCAGAAGAAAAAATGAAAGCATTAGAAGCTGCGGGAATTACCGTTTGCGAAAGTCCTGCTGTAATGGGCGAGACATTAAAAAGATTGATGAACAAGTAATTCGTTTATCACTTTATTGAACTTAAAAAGGTAGTCGTTTGGCTACCTTTTTTTGTTTAGAGAACTACCTTTTGCAAAATCATAAATTCGATTTTTAGGTTTGAGTGTACTCCGAATAGTAGTTTTCAGTAAAATATTCATCGAATTCGCAGGATTTTTAAGGGTATAATTCGAAAGAATCGACTTTTTAGAGTTGATTTAGGTTTACAACATTTTATTATTATGTGAACTTAAATTCGGCCTTAGACCTTTTGTATAGTTTATGATTTTTTAAAAAAAGGTTCAATTTTGCAAAAAAAATAAAAACAATAGCTTATGAGCAAATATTATTATTATTTCACGTTCGTCATTTCGTCATGCTGGGCTCTGACCCAGCATCTCAGCCTAAGAACTTAACCTATACAAAAGAACTGTTTACGGCGTAAAAAGATAGTAAATCGAGATAGCATTTCAAGGTTCTTCGAATCGAATCGTGTCATGCTGGGCTTCGACCCAGCATCTCAGCCTAAGAACTTAACCTGTACAAAAGAACTGCTAATTGCGTAAAAAGATAGTAAATCGAGATAGCACTTCAAGGTTCTTCGAATCGAATCGTGTCATGCTGGGCTTCGACCCAGCATCTCAGCCTAAGAACTTAACCTATACAAAAGAACTGCTAATTGCGTAAAAAGATTTTGACCGAGATTACACTATATGGTTCTTCGAATCGTGCTGAGACACGGGATGACTTTTTTTGCAAAAACTAGTGAAGTTTGTTTAGAAACGAAGTCTGAATTTGAGTATCTAATAAATGATTAAAAATACCATTTTGATAATTTAATCTTTTCTTTGGTATAATTAAATCGTCTTTTTTGTTAAAAAAACAGACAGATTAATACTCAGTAAATATTTTTATTCTTCATAAGATTTCAAATTATAAAACTATCACTCTTTGCTATCATATTTTTACTCAATTCAATTTCTCTGATAATTGGAGAATAAACTTATAGTTTTTATTATGCACTTCTTCTTCTAATCGATTCCAAATTACTGTATCAGCCTTATTTTCTTTTATCCATTGTAAAATTTGATCTGAATCTGTCATGATCAATGCATCAAGAAATTGCTCTTTTTTCTCTGCATCAAAGGAATAAAATATACGAAAAAATTGTTCAATTAATAAATCAAGATTATCTAAAGATTTTTTTTGAATTTCAAATGGAGTTCTTAGTAAAGTCACATCAAGAAAACGATCCATTACTGAAAATAATTCACTGTTTTTAAATGGTTTAAGAACAACTTCATCAAACCCAAGTTTTATTAAATCTTCTTTACTCTCATCAAATATACTTGCAGTAACAGCTATAATTGGCAACGATTTTCCAGCTTCTGACTCCCGGATTTTTTGCATCACTTCAATACCATCTATTTCTGGCATACGCAAATCAAGTAAAATAATATCAAATTCATACTTTGAAAATGTATCAAGTGCATCAAACCCTGTTGAACAACTTGTAACTGTAAATCCCGCTAAACTTAATATTGAATCAAGTACATCGAGATTCGATTCAATATCATCAACTATGAGTACCTTTACAGTTAAACCCTCCTGTAAATGCACATTCTCATCTAGTTCTTCAATCTTATTTAGGTCTGAACTGGAACTAGTAATTAGGGGGATTCCAAAAGAAAAGCTTGATCCAAATCCTGGTTTTGATGAAGCACACATAAAACCATTGTGTAATTCAATCAATTTTGATGAAATAGATAAACCCAAACCAGTTCCTGCATAACCAACAGATTCATGTTGTTTAAAGGGTTCAAAAATATCAACTAGTTTAGTGGGGTCAATTCCCTTACCCGAATCTTTTACCTCGACCAATATATAATCAATAATCTCATTGTTATTTTCATTTTTAAAGGTAGAAAAGTCAGCTTTAGGTATCGATGATAAATTGATCTTTCTTAAGCTTACGGTAATCCCACCTTCTGAAGTAAACTTTAATGCATTTCCAATTAAATTGATAAATACTTGCTTTATTTTGGAGTTATCTAAAATCAAATAATCAGGAATATCATCATGCAAAGTAATCGAAAACGTTATGTTTTTCTTTGAGCACTGCATTTCGAACATAAAACGAATATCTTGAATTAGTGAATCGAGTTTACACGTTAACGGTTTTATTTCCATTTTACCTGCTTCTATTTTTGATAAGTCGAGCACATCATTAATCATTGATAATAAATGAGTTCCACTTCTAAACATGGTTTCAGAATACGAACGAAAACGTGCAGGTAATTCTTCTGATTTATATAATAATTGCGAAAATCCTAAAATCGCATTTAATGGTGTTCGTAATTCATGCGACATTCCAGCAAGAAAATCTGTTTTAGCACTATTGGCTTTTTCAGCTTCTTTGGTTTTCAATTCTAGTTCAGCTGTTCGCTCTAATAAAACTGCGGTTCTTTCAGTTATTTTTTGTTCAAGTTCTTTATTTGCTTTAAGTAAATGATTCTCCCGATAACGAATAATCGAGAAAATGGATAATCCTATGAGAAAGAGAGCGCTTAAAATAAAAGGAATTGTTAAATAAAATGGGGGGAATATTTTAATAGAAATGGAAGCAATTTTGATAGATTCATTTTCATTTGCATCTATTGCTTTTACCTTAAATATATAATCGCCATGTGGTATATTTGTAAATGTGGCGAACGTTCGTGTTCCAGCATCAATCCAATTATCATTGAACCCTTCTAATTTGTATTTATAATGAATTCTCTTTGTTCCGAAAGTACTAATTGCCGTGTACTCAAATCCTAAGCTATTCCGACTATAATCAAGTTCATAGTTTTTTTTATAGGTAACGCTAGAGTCACCATTCACAGGATTACCATTTACAATAAATTCACTAAAAATAACAGGTTGATTAAACGGCTTTGTAGTAACTAAATCTGGATTAAACAGAGTTATTCCTTTTAACCCTCCAAAAACTAGTTTAGAATTGCTCAACTTTAGCGCAGACCATTGGTTAAATTGAGTAGATAAAATGCCATCTTCTTTTAAATAACGTTCAAACTTAAATTCAGATGTCTTAGAAATCATTGGTACAGCTTTAATTAAGCCCTTGTTTGTACTAAACCATAATTGATCTTTTTCATCACCTAATATTCCAAAAATACCTAAAACGGTTAATCCTTTTTGTTCACCATATCGAATAAATTGAAAGCTTGAATCTTCTTTTATGACTAGCTTATTGAATCCCGTTCCATATGAAGCAAGCCAAATATCTCCTTTTTTATCCCGATAGATAGAACTAATTACGTTTCCAATTAGTGATGTACTGTCACTTTGAATCGAAACATAATTCTTTATTTCAAGATCATCGGCGGTATATACTTCGTTTCTTTTTTTTGTAACTACACTTAAACCATCAAAAGAACCAATGAGTAAACGATTCTTATCAAATGGAAATATCACATTTATTTGAGCATTAGGAATTGCGCTAATAGATTTATTACGGACTTCTAATGCAAAATTTTGCTTCTTTTTTTCGTCGATTACATTTAGGCCTCCTCTGTTTTGCAGACCACTAGAAATCCATAATTGTTCATTTTCATCAACATAAACCATTCGAACATCATTATCTAATAGCTTTTGATGTCCTTTTTGGGAAACATTAAACTGATCAGTTTTAAATGTTTTTAGATTTATCTTGTACACTCCAAATCCCAATGTAGAAATATAGACATTCGATTTTTTATCGAATGTTACGGTATTTATAAACTGAGTAGGAAGAATTGCATTTATCTTTTTTTCTAATGTTGAATCAAACGTTTTGTAATCATTCTTCAAAATGGAAATTCCTCCATTTCGAATGGCTAACCACACATTCCCAAATTCATCTTCCGCCATCCCTCGAACAAAATCGTTACGCAGCGATTGAGGATTATTCGCTTCATGTTCAATATTATTAAAAACATTATGGAATGGATTAGAGTTAACAATTCCACTCAAAAATGTTCCTATCCATAAACCTTCATGCCGATCAATAAATACAGATAAGAGGGTATTGTCCGTAATTCCTGAGCTTGAACTAGTAGATACATATTGCCGAATCGTTGGCTCATTTTCACTATTAAAAACGATTAAGCCTTTTTTATCAGTTCCGACGATTAAACGTTTATGGTGCTCAATTATAAAATGAACGTAATCGTTTGTTTTAATTTGATTTATCTTTTTTAAAACTTGATCGTTAAGATTGTATTTCCAAACGCCAGATTTACTCGTTCCAATATATAAATCACGTTTTGTTGAATTGTAATCTAGTGATGAGGGATTAATTATTTCACCTGTTAAACTTTCGATGCTACGGATTGTATTTGTCTTAAAAGAATAAATTAATAAACCATGACTTGGCGATGCTACGGCTAATTCACCATTTGCAATCCATTGTAACTCTTTTGTGGCAACAATTTTCTCTTCTACTATTTTAGGGATTAAAGCATGCAAAGATCTATTCTTTATAATTTCAGTATTTGAAAAATCCCAAGTAAGAACACCGCCATTAGCGCATGCTAGAAATAGTGTTGAATCTTTTGTGCTAATATCTTCAATAGAACCACTTCTCAAATTTGATTCAGCAATATGCTCAAAATGTTCCGTTATTGGGTTAAATCGTGAGATTCCAGTACCATTTGTGCCTAGCCAAATTGTTCCAAAATTGTCGATGTGTAATGAAGTAATCCAATTACTGATCGGACCTAATTGGGGCTCTTTTGTATTTTGTTTATAAACTTTGAATTCATTGCCATCATATCTATTAAACCCTTCTTGAGTTGCAATCCAAATTAATCCTAAATCATCTTGTATTATCGCATTTATGGTATTTTGAGATAATCCATTCTCAATAGTTAATGAATTAAATTGCAGACTTTGTGCATTTAAGCCACTTATGGGTTGCATAAAAAAAATAATCCATAAAATATGAAGAAGTATCTGCTTATTTAATGCAGATTTCATTTGATAAATAGCTTTCTTCTTTAACCTCTTCAATTCACTAGACCTTATTTTAACACACTTTCTTTTAATTGTTAATATTATAAAAAACAAGTAGAACTTCTAATAAATAATTGTTAATATTTTTCATTCTTAAAATTATAGTAAGGTATCATTGCCAATGATAATCTAAGTTCAATCAATTTTTAGTATATATTTGTTCCTAAATGTGTTTTTTCAGCAATCTGTGTATTTTTTTTTGTATTGATCTTTTCATTCGTTTTTTAAATAATTGAAAAAATATTTTTAGTTCCCATTTTAGAAAGTCGATTTTTTCGCTTTTCACCTGTCCAAACTGCGCAGTATCGCCGATTTTTTTTGCTAAAATCTACATTTCAGAATTATGTCTCAATTTCGGACTTCGTTTCAAAAAATAAGGTCGTAGTTTTCGCAAAACAATGGTCATACCGTGTCCTTCCTCTATTTCGATTCGAAGACCCACGAAGTGCTATCTTTGTCCAATATCTTTTACGCAACAATCACTTTTTTTTGAATAGATTGGTTCTTAGGCTAAAATGCTAGGTCGGAGCACAACATGACCAAATAACAGATATGAACTAAGCTTAATTTGATGCGAATACGCTCTTGTTTTCATTAACTATGCTATATAAAACCGTTAACAAAATAATTCACTTTACAAAATGTCAAAGTCCGAAATTCGAAATAGTTCTTTTGTTAATTTTAAAAAGCGTAGGCTGATTTGAGCTTATTGAAATAAAAAAAGCCAGAATTACCCGGCTTAGAATTTTAGAACGAAATGATTATTTCGAATATCTATCAATATACCATTTTACAGTTGTTTTGATATCAGCCATAAAATCTTGCGTATTTCTCCAACCTAATTCGTTTTCAATTTTACTCGGATCAATAGCATAACGTAAATCATGTCCAGGTCGGTCGGTTACAAATGAAATCAGATTTTTATAATCTCCATTAGGACCATTGCCAACAACTTCATTCATTACATCACACAATAAATGAACTAAATCCAAATTTGTCCATTCGTTATGTCCACCAACATTATAGTGTTCGCCACTTCTTCCACTATGAAATACTTCATCTATGGCTTTACAGTGATCCCTTACAAATAACCAATCGCGAATGTTATCACCTTTTCCATAAATAGGAATTTTGTTGTGCTTAAACGCATTACGAATTACAGTAGGAATTAATTTTTCGTCATGTTGATGAGGACCATAGTTGTTCGAACAATTGGTTACAACTACATTCATGTGATAGGTGTGAAAATAGGAACGAACCACAAAGTCAGAACCTGCTTTAGAAGCTGAATAAGGTGAATTTGGAGCATAAGGCGTTTCCTCGGTAAAGAATCCCTCAGCGCCTAAAGAACCATATACTTCATCGGTTGAAACATGATGAAATCTAAAATGTTCAGGTTTATTATTTTCTAGCCACCAATGTCTGAATTCTTCAAGCAAATTAAAGGTCCCAATCACATTAGAATAGAAAAATGGTTCTGGACCAGAAATGGAATTATCCACATGAGATTCTGCCGCTAAATGAATAATTCCATCAGGCTTGAACTCACGAATAATTTCTTTCACTTTTGCGCGGTCAACAATGTCAACTTGAGCAAATTGATAGTTAGGGTTTTCTTTTTCTCCATCCAAAAATCGTAAATCGGAAGCGTAGGATAGCTTGTCTAAATTGAGAATATGATAATCGGGATATTTTGCTAACAGGTGCAAAACTAAATTCGATCCAATAAAACCGGCACCACCAGTTACAATAATTCGTTTACTCATGGTAAAAATACGGGTAAGTCGTTTTCGTTAATTTCGGTTAAACGTGGATGTTTAGTGTCTTTTTCAGATAAGATTGGAGTTTCAACTTTCCAGTCAATTCCAAACTGTTCATCATTCCAAAGCACTCCCCTTTCTCCACGAGGTAAATAATAATCGCTACATTTATACATAAAATCAGCGATGTCTGAAAGTACAGAAAATCCGTGAGCTAAACCTTTTGGAATAAACATCATCCAATGATTATCATGATTTAACTCAACCGAATAATGTTCACCAAATGTTGGAGAGCCTCTACGAACATCAACCACTACATCTAGAACAGCTCCATAGGTACAACTAACTAATTTTGCTTGAGTTTGCTCAATCTGATAATGCATTCCTCTCAATGTATTCTTTACTGATCGAGAACAATTATCTTGGACAAAATCTTCATTTATCCCTTGTTTAGAAGCCAAATCTTTTCTGAAAGACTCGTAAAAAAAACCTCTTTCATCACCAAATAGTTTTGGTTTTATTACAATTAGTCCTGGTATTGGTGTTTTTTCAAATAGCATAATATATATATATCAATTAGTAAGTTTATTTAGTAATCGGTTTAATCCAACAGTCCAATGTTCAAGATTAATTCCGTTTATTTGTTCAATTTTTTCTGTATTCAATTTCGAAAAATGTGGTCTTTTTACTGGACTTGGCCATTCATTTGAGTCTATCGGTTTCACATTTATCGATAATCCTTTTAGTTCAAAGGTTTTTGCTGCCAATTCGGCCCAATTGGTAATACCTGTTGAACTTATATGATATGTTCCTTTTGCTTTTCGACTTAATAAAATTATCGTGTTTTCAATTACATTATCAGTAAATGAAGGTGAACCAAACTGATCGTTAACTATTGACAACTCGTTTCTATCTTTTGCCAATCTGAGCATAGTTTTAACGAAATTAGTTCCATTTTTACCACAAAGCCAAGCAACTCGAATAATAAGGTAATCTAATTTTTTTTCGCGTATATATAATTCGCCCAGATATTTTGAGATGGCATAGTTGGCTTTTGGCGCAGTATTATCACCCTCCGAATATCCATTTGGATAAGTATTTACATCATCTATTGAACCTGAAAAAACATAATCTGTAGAAAAATGAACCAGTTTAATGTTATTATTTGCGCAGATTTGGGCTAGATTTCCAACAGCATGTGCATTAATTAATAAGACCTTTTCCCATTCTTTTTCTGCCTTATCAACATTTGTATAGGCGGAACAATTAAGTAGTAGATTGGGCTTCATTTCGGTAAGAATACGATCTACTTTTTCAAAATCAGTGATATCTAATTCTTGTGAATTAAATCCGATTACATGAACACCTTTTTGTTTTAACACTTCAATCCACTCAGAACCTAACTGCCCTGTTGAGCCTAAAACGATGACTTCTACATCATTTTGTGCATTTAGATTTGAATTCATAGCGATTATTTTGTTACAATTTGAATTTTATCAATATTTTATGACTTCTTTACGAATTAGATTTAAAAGTGTCTTTGCATCAATTCACGTTTATTCTATAGAAAATACAAATTGACTAGGTGTTTTAATACTCAAATACAAATTGCCTGAAAGTCAAATTTTATTTTAAAAACCAAATTAAGTAAAAAAAAGAGTTTTAAGGCAAGTGTGAAATCTTGATTAACTTATTTGGCTTGAACAAAATTAGCTTTTTTACTCATTCCTTTTAATTTCAATCGATAAAATTCAATAAATCACCCATGAGCTTATCACGTAAAGTAGTTTTCTTCCAATTATTCGGAGAATTGGTAATATACAGAAAGATTTAAACCGGAAAAGCGACTTTTCGAAGTGCTATGAAACAACGAAATTCAATAAACCACCCATAGATAAGGGAAATTAAAGGATTACACTTTTCATTTCTTGTTTTAAGAATTAGTGATTATTATTCGACATTAATCGTTATTTCTGCAAGGCTACATTTAGCTTGTTTTTTTGCAAAATCTCATTTTCTTCAAATTATTTGTTTGTTACTTAACACTGAAACAATTTTTACATGTCATTTAACTCTAAAAATCTTCTTCGCTTAAGCTTTATTTCAGCTCTTACGATAATTTTATGTATTTATCTTGTTACGAATATTTATGTAAATACTATACCTAATAAAATTGATTCAGGTAAGACATTACTTGAAAATAAATTGAACTTTTCTAAAAAACTTCCAAAAGAACAACGAAAAATTGGACGTTCAGAGTATTTCAATTTGTTAATGAGAGACCCGAAAACAGGTAAAATACCACCACAAGCTCGAATTCATGAATTACAATGGAAAAAACAATCTCAAATGTTTAAAACAAGTGGAGATAAATTTAATTGGGTGCAAGCAGGTCCTTTTGATGTTGGGGGCAGAACTCGTGCTGTTACGTTTGATGTAAAAAACACTTCTACATTAATTATTGGAAGTGTTTCTGGAGGTATTTGGAAATCAACGGATAATGGAAAAACATGGTTTTTAAAAACTCCAGATTATCAAAACATGAATGTAACTTCTATTGCTCAAGATACTCGAACAGGTTTTGAACAAAATTGGTATGCCGTTACAGGTGAGTTTAATGGAAACTCTGCAGGTTCTCCAGCTTCTGGTTTCAGAGGGTATGGAATTTTCAAATCCGTGGATAATGGGGAATCATGGTCATTATTACCAAGCGCAACAAATCCCAACATAACAACTTGGAATTCAATTTATGACTATATGAGTAAAGTTGCTATTAATCCTTCTAATGGCGATGTATATGTAGCAAGTCATGCTGGTATTTTGTTGAAATCAACAGATGATGGCACCTCTTGGAGTGTAGTATTAGGCAAATTTGGTTCCTTTCAATATGTTGATGTAGTTATTTCAAATACTGGTCGTATCATTGCAAGTTTATCAGCAGATGGCTTAGATGACGATATAGCTGAACCAAATTCAGGTATTTATTATTCAGATGATAATGGAATTTCTTGGACTTCAATTACGCCAAATACATTCCCCTCTTCTTACACTAGAAGCGTTTTAGCATTAGCTCCTTCTAATCAAAATATCCTCTATGTTTTAACCAATAGTTCTGGTGTAAGTTTTTTTAAAATCAATTTATTTGATGGTTCTCTTTCTGATAGAAGTAGTTTTATTCCCGAGTTTTCTGGAAAAACTTCTGAAAAATTTGCACAACAGTTCAATTATAATATGGTCTTAACAGTAAAACCAGATGATGAAAACTTTGTTGTTATTGGCGCACTTAATTTATTTAAATCCGCCAATGGATTTGCGAACAAACAATATACAGGTGATACTCCGAGTGCTTCAGCGATTTCCTCTTTTTGGATAGGTGGTTATACTAAAGCCAATAATTCTTACGCACTTTATACAAATCATCACCCAGATCAACATGCTTTTGTATTCGACCCAGCAAATCCAGATGCAGCTTGGAGTGCACATGATGGTGGTATTTCATTTACAAATGATGTTAAGTCGAGTTCTGTTAGTTGGGCTAATAAAAATGGCGGCTATTATGTTACTCAATTTTATCATATTTCAATTAGTAGAGAAAATGGTTACGAAGGAATTTTGGGTGGTACTCAAGATAATGGTTCACCCATTTTTGATGTTGGGTCATCCTTTTCGGATGATATTTCAAGTGGTGATGGTGCTTTTTCTTTCTATGGAAAACAGCAAATCTACTCATCGTCGCAAAACGGAACTTTACAACGTTTTAACATAAATAATTCAACTGGTCAACTATCATATTTTGGTGAAATCACGCCAGAAGCCGCTTCTGGCCAATTATTTATTCACCCTTTTGAAGTAGATAAAAACAATGAAGACATTATCTATTATCCTTCTAGTACGACAATTTATAGAACAACTGATGGCGGAGCTAACGAAGCTAGTAGTTGGATAAATGTTACTTCCTTTAAAACAACAAATAATTTGGGAATTTCAGCTCTAGCCACAAGTTTGCAGCCTGCTAATATTCTTTATTTCGCAGGTTCTGATATGAGCAACTCGCCAACTAAGATTCCCATGATTTACAAAGTTACCAATGCGAATCAGGGGAATTCAACTTCTCAAGTTCAGGAGTTAAGTTTACCAGATGTTTCAGCAGGATCGTATGTTTCTTGCATTTCTATAAATCCATTTGATGCAAATGAAGTATTAGTTACGCTATCTAATTATAACATTGAAGGAATTTTTCATACATCCGATGGTACAAATTTTACACAAGTTGAAGGTAATTTAAGAGGAGGAGTTACGCTTACAGGCCCTTCTATTCGAACTGCTTCCATAACTAATGTAAAAGGTGAAAAAGTGTATGTTGTTGGAACAACTACGGGTATTTACATAACTACTTCTATGGATGGCGATAATACAATTTGGATTGAAGAAGGCAAAAGTATTATTGGTAACTCAATAGTTAACGCATTATCCTATCGGGAAACTGATACTCATATTGCTGTCGGTACGCATGGAAGAGGTGCATTTTATGGTAAACCAGCTGGTGAAGCGCAACCTCTCCCTGAAGTGGCTTCTTTACTATTCCCAACCAACTCAAGTGAAAAAGTTTCTGCTACCCCCGAATTTAGCTGGAATGCGGCTACAAATGCACAGTTTTATGAGCTTGAAGTTTCAACTAATTCTTTATTTAGTTCAGGAGTAATAAAACAATCAAATATTGCAGATACTAAATTTACAATTCCTTCACCGTTAAAAGGGCTTACACTATATTATTGGAGAGTTAGGTCGGTTAACTCAACTGGAAAAAGTGCTTTTTCAACCATTTTTTCATTTACAACTGCTGCAATTGCTCCACTTTTAGATTTCCCTACTAATTTTGAAACTAACATTTCTGTCTCTCCCATTCTCAAATGGGAAAATATTAGGGGGATTTCTCGTTACCAAGTTCAAGTTGCAAACGATTTTGATTTTACGTCTATAACTCATGATGTTTTTATTGATTCTTCTTCAACTAAAATTACGAACCTTGATGCCAATCAAAACTATTTTTGGAGAGTTAGAATTAATCAATCTGGACTAATTTCTTCTTGGAGTAATCAATTTCAGTTTTCTACTAGACCAGAACCTTCGGTTAGTGAATCTTCACAAGTTTTAGCAAATTTCGAATTCGGTTTAACTTCGGATGGTTTAGTTGACCCTGCTGTTACTGATTACCGATTAGTTAGTTTACCAGGATCTACTTCAATACCTCTTAATTCAATTTTTACAGAAAAATATGGAGATTCATGGAGGGCTTATCTTGAAAATGGATCTGATTCAAATAATTATGATGAATATTCAGAATCAGATAGCAGATTTCAATTTAAACCCGGGAATGGTTTCTGGGTTTTAAGTACAACTGAAATTTCAAAATCAGTTCAAGTTCAATCCGTTACGGTTGATGGTAATGATAATTATAGTATCAATATTTCACCTGGTTGGAATGTTATAAGTAATCCATTCCAAAAAAATATAGATTGGAATTTAGTTCAAACTGTAAATGGAATTGATGCAAATCTTTGGGAGTATAGGCAACAGTTTCAGCGTTCTTTTTTGATGGAATCTTTTAAAGCTTATTACTTTTATAACAATCCTGAAAATGCAAAAACATTTCTCTTGTTTCCTTATTCGGATGGTTCAAAATCTGGCACAACTATTCAGCAAATGTCTGATTTTTCAGAAGATGCAGTTAGAGCTACGATATCAGCTCAATTCGCAGATGACTCTCAAACTGATATTTCTTTCATTTTTGATAATCCTTCAGAAAATAAGACACATACTAATCGTCATCACCCTGATTTATCCTTTGTTAAAAATGGAATGTGTTTACGTGAAAATAATGAATCAACTATTTATTTTTCTCAACTACATACAGAACTAAAACCAGAAGGAATTCATTATAAATTAGAACTTAAATCATCATTTGGATCTTTAGTTACACTTACCTCTAATTTTAATAAACTACCCAATGACACTCAAATTTTACTTGTTAATCAGGTTACAAAAGCTGAGTATAAACTGCTTAATTCAACAAATAGTATAACTATTAAGATGACAGAACCGAACGCACTATTCGATGTTTATATTGGTTCAGAGCAATTCTTAACTGAAATGCGAGAATCTTTACAACCAATAGCGTTCAGCTTGGAACAGAACTATCCGAATCCTTTTAATCCCAATACCAACATTAGATATAGCATAACTCACGAAACTCTCGTTAAAGTTGAAGTTTATGATTTAATGGGTCGGCAAGTCAAAACTATTGTGAATACTCAACAAAAACCAGGTTGGTATGCAGTTGATTTTGACGCTTCAAAACTTGCCAGTGGTATGTATATTTATCGTTTACAAGCTGGAAATTATTCTAAAACTATGAAAATGTTACTAGTCAAATAAATGCACATTTTCAGTAATCATTTTAAATCTTACGCATTAAGCAATATGAAAAGTTCAAAATCAGTCATACTAATAAAATCTTATCTTGTAGTAGGAATAATTCTACTAAATTTAACAAATTTATCTGCTGCAAATCACCATTCTGAGTTTGAAAGTCTATTTACTATGTTAAATACAAACTTTGTTACTAAGCAAGAAATAGTAATTAATAGTACCACTCTTTTGCCTCTATCTTTAATTAAAACGAATCAGAATTCTGAAGATGAGGAAAAACCTAAAGAAGTTAAAAGTAATAAAAAATGGTACTTTGCAGTTAGCGCTTTAATAATTGGGTCGGTAACAGCTTATCTACTATTAGTTGATAGTGGTAATGGGAAAGCTAAAATTCCAGAACCTCCATCAAGACCAGCAAACCCTTAAAAAAAAGGCTTAATTGAAATAAACAATTAAGCCTTTTTTTGTGGTTGAAAACAAAATTAATACTCGTAATATTCTGCAAATTTGTTTCTACCGAATCTAAATGTTAAGCCAACATTTACTCCTAACGATGATGTATAGGTAAACTCTGTCATTCTAGTAATGTTAGCATAATGAACTTCAAGGTATAAGGTCAAATTATCACCTAATAAATAAGAAAAACCACCTGTAAAATCATAATTCAACGAACGTTCAAGATAATCGTTAGTTGGTGTTTCAGTTTCAGGATCAATAATATCATCATACAAATAAGTAGCTCCAAAACCAAAATAGGGTTGAAACTCACTTGTTTGATAATAAATCCTAATTCCAATTCCTCTATCAAAGCCTTTTGTTGGATATCCTTTTTTTTTATTTACGAATAATCTATAATCTTCTATATCCGGATCCCAATCAAGCTTATCTGCATATTCTGGTACAGCCTCTGGGAAAATAGACATATAACCTCGAAATGCTAATCTCCAATCAGAATCGGTAGGAATTCCGAGTTCAAGATTTAAACCGTAACCAAATGCTGGCTTAATATTTTTTAATTGCAAATGAGTTCCAATTTCTAACTGAGCATAAGCAGTTCCATATTGGATATAAATCAATAATAGGGTAAGTAAAAGATATTTAAATGATAACTTTAGCATGTAATTGATCAAATTGATACTGCTCAGATTGATTAATCTCTAAGTATAGTAAAATCTATACATTTCTACATAGTTAAAATACATTGAGATTCGACTAGAAAATGAATTCAATTTGTTTTTACCAACGCAAACTGAAGAACTTCTCCAAGACGTTTTCTCCATGATCGCTCTGAATGATCATCACCAGGAAATCGAATAGTAATCCAGTCTTGACCAACTTCATATCCTTTTTCAGACATGATTTTATCCATTATCATTTGATAAGGTTCATATTCTTTGTCTAAGGTTTCTGTGCCATAGTCGAAATAGATTCTGTGGTCTCCTGCTTTAGGTAGATTTTTTTTAAAATAATTAAGAACAACTCCATTCCCAATTGGCCAATGTGTAGAAACACATAATGCGGTGCCAAAAATCTGTGGGTATTCAGAAAGGGCATATAAACTAATTAAACCACCCATACTTGAGCCTCCTATCATAGTATTTAATTGGTCTGATTCTGTTCTGTAATTTGAATCAATAAATGGTTTAACTTCAAAAACAAGATATTTTAGATAGTCATCACCTAAGGGTTCATATTCAGAAAATTTGCGCTTTATGGATTCCGTTATCGATTCTTCAAAGAAATCTGAAGCTTTTTGAGGAAAATATTCCGAAACTCGTTTCTCTGTATTCCAAATTCCAACAAGTATCACTTCTCTTATTTGATTCGATTTTATCAACTTATCTGCCCATTCATCAGCTGCCCAATCAACTCCAATATAGGATGTCTTTGGATCAAACATATTTTGACCATCCATAAAATAAATTACTGGATATTTTTTTTCCAAATTATTCGCATATCCATCAGGCAACCAAACCGTAACATTCCTAGAAGCAACAAATTTTGAAGGAATGGATTCATGCATAATTAAGGTACCTGTCACTTGCAGTGGTATTCCATCATTAACGGTAACCACATCATTACCCTTCATTTCTTTTTTATTCGAACAAGCTATGATACTCACTATAGAAATTAAAATTAATAGAACAGTTCTCACTAAGTTTTCTCCAACTATTTGATAGATTATTTTGCCATTTTCAGCTCATTTTACAAGCGAATTTGTTCGTTTTGAATCTTTTTTATTCTGCACAATCATCAATATTTTGCTTTAATTACTTTCAAATAGTTCTATTCTATTTTTCAAATAAAATTGATAGAAAAAAACAATTATTTTAGTTTACGACATTTCAAATCGTATGTAATTACCGTTCTGATCACTCCGAAAAGTCTGATTGTAGGTTTTCACCTATTCAAATCTTTTTAAATCACACTAATCACCGAAAACTATTTTTCAACATAAATTCACCATTCATTATTCTGAAAAATAAACTCATAGTTCTTTTGCAATTGCTTTAGCTATGCGAATGGCGTGTTCCCTTGCATTTTCAATAAACCACTTACCGGTTCTTTTCCCTCCGCATACAACTCCCGCAATATAAATTCCTTCCGTTCCACTTTCATACGATTGATCATTATAAATTGGTGTTTTGAACGGATCATTACCACTAGTAATGCGAAGTTTATCAAGTAATTCATAATTTGGAGTATATCCTGTCATGGCTAAAACAAAATCATTTTCCAACGTTTTTTCTCCATCAGGTGTTTGAATTGTAATGGTGTGATTTTGTATTGATACTGGTCTTGAATTAAAATATGCCTTAATGGATCCATCATTGATACGATTTTCAATATCTGGTCTAACCCAATATTTTATAGAGTCTTTTATTTTGTTGTCTCGAATAATTAACGTTACCTCAGCTCCTACTCTAAATGTTTCAAGAGCGACATCAATAGCACTGTTTCCAGCACCAATTACGGCAACTTTTTGCCATGTATATGGATGTGGCTCTGAGTAATAATGTCTCACCTTTTCTAAATCTTCACCAGGAATATTCATCAAATTTGGATGTCCATAAAAACCTGTTGCTACAATAATTCGAGACGCTTTATAACTTGATTTGTTTGTTTTGACTTCAAAATCACCTATTTCGCCAAAAATCTCTGTTACTTCTTCATATAAATTAATTGGTAATTTAAAATAAAGGGCAACTCTTCTATAATATTCTAAGGCTTCACTTCTTGTTGGTTTGTGACCATGAGAAATAAATGGAACGCCACCCAATTCCAATCTGTCAGAAGTTGAAAAAAATGTCATGTTAACTGGATAACGATAAATGGAATCAACTATACTATTTCTTTCCAAGATGATAAATGGAATATCTTTTTTCTGGAGCTCAATTCCACATGCTAAACCAATTGGTCCTGCTCCTATTATTATAATCATGGTTAATTTTATCTAAACGTAAAGAGTGTTTGATGGTAAAATACAGTTTTTTAAGCTTAATTAAGAGTTTAAATCGTGTGCAATTAAGTATCATATTATGCTTTTTTCTTTGCATACAATGTAAAAATTAGAGAGCATGATCAGATATTGATTACAAGTATTTTTTTTCCTTAAACTTATTTGTTTTCAAACTCCTAAAGACTACCACAATAGATTAACCCTGAATCTTAAAAATTTTTAAAGAATCTCATTTTAAATACACATCTATTGAACTCCGATTCAGATCTAATTTAAGACATATTGACAGTACTCTGTTTAAGGCATAGTTTTTTCAATCATTTGATAAATTTCAATTAAACAAGCATCTAATGAGCAAATTTCAAGATCTAATTTCTTCTCCTAAACCTGTATTAATCGACTTTCATGCCGAATGGTGCGGCCCTTGTAAAATGATGTCTCCTATCGTGAAACAAGTTGCAACCGAAATGGGTGATAAAGCAACAATCGTGAAAATTGATGTGGATAAAAACCAACAAATAGCCGAACACTATCAAATTATGGGCGTGCCAACTTTAATGATCTTCAAAAATGGCAAATCTGTTTGGAGACAATCAGGCGTTGTTCAAAAAAATCAATTACTTCAGATTCTCAATAGCTTTGTCTAAAAAAATGCAGATTTAATTCTTCATAATAAATTGCTCTAAAAATTTCATTCAACTATTTCACAACTACAAAAATCGATTTTCTGTTTGTTCCCTACCATTCCTCTTGGTTCCTCAATTATTTTGTTGAAATACACTTTTTAGAGTGCGTTCAATATTAATTCTAATATTAGCTTAACTCTTTATCAAAGATTATTTTCTTAAAATATTTTGACTATGATTTGATTTGCTTGATCGTTAGAAATAACCGTTCCTAATTCCGCTATACAATATCAAAGCGAAACGTTTGCTACCAAACAGTTTAGTTTGACTTCATTTTTTTAAAAAATCATTATTCCGATAAACCATTTGAAATTTGACCTTTTCGCGTTTTTTTTGTAGATATGTAAGCGCTTACACAATAGAGGCGATTGTTGGTTCATTCTTAAATAAATAATCTTATGAAGTTTTTCAGGCTATTTTCAGTTGGTTTATGTCTTCTCCTTTTTTCTCAATTTCTTTATGCTCAATCAACAACAGAGCAAATTCCGATTAATAGTTATGAAGGTGTAAATATGCCTGGTGGATGGAATGCTTGGACACAAAGTAATGATCCTAATACAATGGGTAATTTTAAAATGAAATTCAGAGCACTTGGTAGTGGTCAAAATGGTCAATTTGGCCAATATTTCACAACCATAAATGTAAGAGCAACTGGAGCCGATGCGGTTGGAGGAACTTATAAAATGTTATTTACAAGTGGCCCTGAAGCAGATAAATTTAAAAATAAATGGACTAACACAACATTAGTTCTAAATAGTACTGCAAATCTTTTACTATCAAGCGAAGGTTCAGATAATAATGTTACTGTCGAAAATGGATTCTATTATTCGTTTGTTTTTGATGACAAAGGATATAATGATTCTCGGGTTTCAATGATGCGCACTTCTGGAATTCCTGTTTTAATTGATTCGGTTTTAGGTTTGCCTACAAAAAGCGTTACATCAGGTGAAGCCGTTTCTTTAACCATTAAGTTAAATGCTCCAAAGTCTGTTGAAGAAAAAATTTACATCCGATATTCAACTGATACATTTAAAACCTCCTCTGTAGTTGAAGTAACAGGTTTTGCTGGTACAAATTCGGCGATTGGAACAATTCCTGGTCAAGCAAACGGGCAAACGGTAGAATTCTATGTGCTAAGTACAACGGTTAGTTCAGAAAACTGGGGGAATTTAGCAGATCACTTTACCTTACATCTTAATAATAATGATGGTAAAAATTATTTTCTAAGTTTTGGTGATATTGCAACCTTAGTTCAGCCTATTCACAATGCGATTCGAATAAATCCTCGTGATACTTTAAAGTGGACTGCAATTTCAAACACTGATCTTTATAGATTACAAATTGCCCCTGATTCAGGCTTATCAGTCACGTCTCCACTAATCGACACATTGATAAGTTCTAACTCATTCGCAATTCCAAGAGGTAAATTAAACTATAATTCCACATACTTGTGGAGAGTTAAACATGAGAATGAACTAGCACAATGGTCATTTCAAAATAGATTTACAACAAGAGCACCTATCGGTTATGCAAATATTGAAACAGGTAGCGCCGTAATAAATCAAGGTGAAGCCGCCACCATTGAAGGGAAAGTTTATCTTGATGGTTTTACAAACGAAGATGGCGCCACTTCAAATTTACAAGCTTGGATTGGAATTTCTACTGAAAATTCAAATCCTTCTGAGTGGCCACAAGAAGCTTGGAAAAGTGCAGATTTTTCAAAACAAGTATTAAATGATGATGTTTATTCGGCCAAAATTGGTTCAGATCTTACTTTTGGAACGTATTATTACGCTTTTAGATATCTATTTGCCGATGATGATACCGTTTTTGCTGGTTATAGTTCTACTGGAGGTGGATTTTGGAATGGGACCGAAAATATAAATGGCGTTTTAACGATCACAAAATATCCTGATCCTCTTAATCCACTTCAAAATGAGATTTTAGTTTCAGTTCTCCCCACATTTGCATGGTCAAATCTTGGCAATGAAAGTGTCTATGATTTTCAGCTAAGTACATTATCTGACCCAAATTTTCAAAATCCATCTATTTCCGTCTCAGGATTAAGCGATACGACTTACATTCCAGATGGAATTCTTTCCAATGCCACAACCTACATTTGGCGTGTTCGCCTTGGCGGAGAAACTCCACAATCATACTCTCAAGCCCATGTTTTTAAAACTATTGGAGTAATGGAATTCTATAATTTTCAATTTGTTGATAAAGATACCTTAGTTCAAGGTGAAGACGTTTTGCGTATGCTCAAGTTTTCATTAATGGTTACACAACTTCTGCTAAAGTTGCTGAAGGTCTTCAAGTCTCCATTGGTATTCATACTGAGAACTCAGATCCATCTACATGGCCTTCAAATAATTGGTTAGCAGCTGATTTAAACGAGTTAAGTCTTGAATTGAACAATGATGAATATCAATTAAGCATTGGTGAGAATTTAATTCCAGGTGAGTATTTTTTAGCTGCACGATTCGCTTATGGTGATAGTGTGTATTTTGGTGGATATTCTGCTAGTGGTGGTGGTAAATGGGATTCAGAAACGAATAGTAATAAACGAATTTTGGTTATCACTGAGACTTTAAAAGAATCAGAACGAGAAATTAATACGTTTTCTCTATCACAAAATTATCCCAATCCATTTAATCCTACAACTGAAATTCGTTTTTCAATTCCTCAATCAGAATTGGTAACACTTACAGTTTATAATGTTTTGGGAGAAAAAGTGGCAACCTTAATACAATCCAATTTAAGTGCTGGTTCTCATTCAATTTCATTCAACGCCAGTAAAATAGTAAGTTCAGGAGTTTACTTTTACCGTTTACAAGTAGGTGATTATGCTCAAACCAAACAAATGCTATTGATTAAATAAACTTTATTTTGGCATTATTGGTTAATTTTCTACCATTTATTCATATTGTTCGTCTGCACTAGGGAAATTCATTGATTTAACATCGCTAATGTAAGCTGAAACTGCATTATCTATTACAGTATGAAGATCTGCATATCTTCTAACGAATCTTGGATTGAAATCTCTGTTTAATCCTAATAAATCATGCATTACCAATACTTGACCATCACAGCCAACACCTGCACCTATTCCAATTGTAGGAATTTCTAAAGATTCAGTAACTTTTTGAGCCAAACTTGCTGGAATTTTTTCAAGAACAATAGCGAAACAACCCGCTTTTTGCAATAATTGAGCATCCGTAAGCAATTGTTCAGCTTCTTCTTCTTCTTGAGCTCTTACTTTATAGGTTCCGAACTTATAAATACTTTGTGGAGTTAAGCCTAAATGACCCATAACAGGAATTCCTGCATCAACAATTTTTCTTATCGTTTCAGCTATTGGTTTTCCACCTTCTAATTTAACACAATGTGCACCCGTTTCTTTCATAATTCTACCAGCATTCATCAAAGCTTCTTTTGCCGTAACCTGATAGGCCATAAACGGCATGTCTGCAACCACTAAAGCTCTGTTAACACCACGAACAACACATTGAGTATGATAAATCATTTGATCGAGTGTTATTGGTAAGGTTGTTTCGTGCCCTGCCATAACATTTGATGCAGAATCGCCAACTAAAATGATATCTATTCCTGCTTGATCAATCAATTTTGCCATGGTAAAGTCATAAGCAGTTAGCATGGAAATCTTCTCTCCTTTTTGCTTCATATCAACAACGGTTCTTGTTGTAATTTTTTTCTTTGCGCTGCTAAGTTG
>CAZNTR010000051.1:0-21999 GCA_964575925.1 uncultured Chitinophagales bacterium | reverse complement strand
AAAGACCTTTGCCAATTTTGGTTTCTGAAGATTCGATGAAATTAGGATTTCAACTGCAATTGGTAAGACAAGGAGCTCAACAATTTGTATTGTGGAGAGTGCAGGCAAAAAGTGGTGATCAATTAGATCAACCTTTGCTGATTCATTTTACAACAGATGAACAATTAGAGGATGGTGAATTCACAGGAACTGTAGCTGTTCAAGATGATGGTCAAGATGCAAAAGGAACTTGGGTTTATTTAGTTTCATCTCAAATGATTACCGAACAATCTGTTAAAGGTGGTGCAATGGCTGCGTCAAGACTTACTTGGGTTGATAATGAAAATGGAACATTTACAATCCCTTATGTAAAGCAAGGTGCGTACATGGCATTCGCTTTTAAACATGTTGATTTAGATCAAAACTTTTTTATGCCAGGAATTATGTACGGTTTTGCAGATACGGATCAAAATTCAATTCCTGATTTTGTAACAGTTCCAAAACGACAAGGTCAAATTATTGAGATTCCAATTTCATCTTTAGCGTTTGAATTCACTTCAACAGATGAACATAAAGTTGAAGTTATGGCAATGGCTAAAGAATGGAGTCAAAGTGCGGTAGTATCAACAATAAAATCTATTGGTCCTGTAACATTGGAAGGGAAAAGTCCTGTTTGGGAATATGTTTTTAGCAGTGACAGACCTGGTCAATATTTATTAATGAATTATACTGGGGCAGAATTTTGGATGGTTCCTGTAAATATTGGACAATCAAATTTGCCAGGAATTCCAACTTATATTTCAAGTACAAGTGCTTTAGCTTCAGCTGAATCAGAAGCAGGAACGCAATTAAGAGTTGACAGTGATTCCGTAAGAGTCTCTCTGTCTTTATTGCCCGGATTTATTTTTAATCCACAAGCAAACAAAGCTGTTTGGGCGGTTAATTATGTAGCATTCAAAGACTTGAACATAACTCCAACCTTAGTTTTAATTGATGCAGAAACAGGTGAAACTGTAAAATTTGGAACTTTTTCTGCAAAAGAAGCTGGCGCTTTAGTTAAAAAAGACATAGACGAAAATCTTGACATAAAACCTTTTTTAGTTGGAGTGAATGGCTTTAACGTTTTACAAAATGGGAAATCACCCCTTTGGTCATTTGATTTAATTGATCCAGAAAAACGAGAACGCTATATCTACACAGTTATAGGTGATGGAAGTGTTAAGAAAAATCAAGTTAGAGATTCTGTTGCAATTAGACCGATTCCGATTGATTCAAATTGGGTTGACTCCAATGTTATCATGGAAAATTCAGACTATCTTAAAGAATTTAAGGAAGGAAGTTTCCCAACCGTTCATCTTTATTTATCCAATAAAGTGAATTACGCTTTATCTGATACCAATTTAATTTGGAATTTGAGAATTTTGGATAAAGAACAAAATCAACGCCCACCGATGAGTGAAGAATTTGATGCACGCACAGGTGAACATTTCAAACTTCCTTTATTTACAGCTTTTGATGGGGAAATGGAATCAGATAAATTAGCAAAAGAATGGAATGCTGATGCTGCCTTATTTAAAATTAATTCGTTACCACAATTGGGAGTAAATCCTGAAGGCGAAGCTTATGCATGGCAACATTGGTATCAATCTGCAACTAAACCTAATCGCTTGTTGATTGTTACGGTTAGTGGCGATAAAGGAAATTCTCGTGAAGTTGTGTTTGATTCATCACGAACAGCGCCCATTTTCCCAGCATTAATGCCTCTTACTAACTTATTAAATTCAAGCCAAATTATGGCAATGGCTGAAAATAATGGAGGAAGTGAAAAACGTGGAAATGATAAAATCTATGCAATAGACATGAATTTGGATAACATTTATGTGCAGCCTGATTCAACAATTCCAGTTTGGATGGTTCATTACCCTTATACATTAGATCGCGAAAACAAAGTGAGACATGCGGTAATTCAAATAAATGCTCTTACAGGTGAATTATTTGAACGGCCAGTTCGAACCACTGAAAGAAATCCTGCAAGAATTGCAATGGAAGCTGCTCGTGAATGGTCAAAGGATGCAAAACTTCGTTTTGCAAAAGCAGATTCCGTAGATGAAAACGGCCTTGTAGATGTATGGAAATTCGGATTCTTTAGCAGAGAAAAACAATTAGGTTTAGTTGTAGAAGTTCAATCTGGAACAACAATTATTAATCAATTTGAAGTTACACTTGAAGATGTTGCCGAATTGAAAGGTGAAGATATACCAGATTGGAATGAGTCTTCCGATGCACTTGCAAAAGCCGAAGCTGTAGTAGGGAAAAAATATCGTGGAGATGGTTTGGTTAAAAATGTTCGAGTTAATTTGTTCAATCAAGAAATAATTGCAAAATCAACATTTGTGACAAGCAACGATTTAGCAACATGGGAAATTACTTATGAACTAACAAATGGATCGAATGAAGTAGTATTTGTGCAAGGTGAAACCATAACAACTGCTGTAGATTCATTCGAAAATGAACTTCCAACTGTGGTAACATTATCTCAAAATTATCCAAATCCATTTAACCCAAGTACTACAATTGGTTTCTCGATTCCACAATATGCAAAAGTACAATTAACTGTGTATTCCATTCTTGGCCAAGAAGTTGCCGTGTTAGTTGATCAAGCAATGAGTGCTGGAAATTATGCTATTCATTTCAATGCAAGTAAACTAGCATCTGGAACCTATTTATATCAATTAAGAGTAAATAATAAACCAGTTCAAGTAAGAAAATTAACACTAATTAAATAAAAATTTAACCAAAGAGCCTACTCCGAAAAGTGGTTTTCTGCAAAAGAATCGACGATTTCACACTATTTGAAAGGGTGAAAACCGACAAAATTGACTTTCTGGAGTGGACTCAACAAACAAAAAATGCTGGAATTCCGGCATTTTTTGTTTAAAAATTAAAAGTTTTAGTGCGAGACTTTAGTCTCGTACTAAAAAGCAAAAATAAGACTTAAGTCTTATTTCATTTTTTGCGAAGCTGATTCAGAATAATAAGGCACAATACCATCCAATGCTTCAAGATTATAAACTACAGCGGATTTAGAGTATTCAGCTGGCAAAATTTGTTCATGAGTTACACTCGATAAATTCTTGGTAACCACTTCATCTAACCGTTCATTTGCATTTTCACGAGGAATAAAAACATACGATCTAGAAACAGGTGCAATTAAAATTACCGTTCCATCAATATCATCGTAAGGACCTGCAAAAACCTGATCCATTTTATCCGAATCCATAGGCAAATTATGTTCAGGAATTCCATTAATATCAGCTAAAGCTGCACGAGTTGTTCGTGTTTCAATGCGTAAATGAGCCGAGGATTCTTCAACAGCTTGTTTAAAATTTCTACTTTTTTGCCATGCGTTAATCGTTTTCCAGACATTTGCAGAATCTTTATAAACATAGGCTTTGAACGTTGTAATCATGGTATCGATGAAATACGTTTCTTTCCATTTTTCATAATATTCGTCTTTTAAACGTTCTGTATTTAAGGTATCTACAGTTTTTCGCAATTTAGCATAATACAAGCCAATTATTTTAGCTGTTCTTTCTTCGAGTTCTACAATTGAATTTTCATTATACCCGTTTAACTCGGCTCGTTTTGCAAAAATGGAATTTTTAAGTGCAAACTCAACTGCTTCTGTAAGATTTGATTGAATCATGAATGCAGGTACTGTTTGCAAGTGATCTATAAACTGCCCAACAGTATATGTGGCACCATCAACCTGAGCTAAAGGTGTTGTTCGAGGTAAATCAGAATCTGAATACTTTGCGCATTCAATGGTTAGAATAATTGCAAGATTTTCTGGATTAGCTTTTTTTATCCAAGGCTCAATTTTCCCCCAAACTTTTTGTAATGTTTTATTATTGATACTTAAAGGCAAAGACTGCAAGGTTGAATCTAAATAATGCTGCGTTGCTTCTTCAAAACGGCGTCTGTATAAATTATTACTTAAGTTTTCACGCTCATTTTGATACGCAGAAATATCAACATTTGTAGTAGAACGTATTTTAGCCGCTCTGAAAATATGCCAGCCATTGAATGATTTTACAGGTTTTGAACGTTGCCCTTCTTTTAAACTAAATGCAACTTCTTCTGGAGCTAAATCCATTTCCCCATACGTTATCCATCCCATTTTATAGGTAGTATCTGGCTGATTTGGATTGTATTTGCGCATAGAGTTTATAGCTAAATCTTCAAACTTTTTCCCTGATTTAAGTAGCTTATCAAGAGAATCAATTTCAGCTGCTGTTTTAGAGAAAATCTGTTCAAGTAAAATTCCCGTACTTTTTTTTCTAAAGGCTTCACGGATTTCCATTTCTTCAGGTTTTTTTACTCTGGAATCCATAATGCTACGCATGTATTGCTGTCTTAACACATTATCTTTTTTTAGTTTAACGTCTATCTTAACTTCTTTCAATGTGTCTAAGCCATTATTTTGAGCAATATTGGCAATTATTTTTTGCTCAAGCATGTATTCAGCGTAGCGTTTTCTTAAAGCTTGATTATCTCTAATGGGATTAGCACTTGCGTAAGCGATATACATTTTTTGAAACTCATCGGCGTATAAATTGTGACCTTTCCACGAAGCCACTACGGCCGTTTTGGGTTTTTGAGTACAAGTGTTTAAAAGAATAAAAGTGAATAAAAAAAAGAATAAATTTTTCTGCATAGCTGATTTTTAATTTGGTCAAAAATAGGGAATAATTTAAAGCTTGATTTAAAAAAGGGACAAAATTAACTACCCACAAAAAATGTCTGCAAAAAAATCAAAAACTGAGCATAAACTGTTAAAAAATGTTCTGCAATTTCAACAACCCAAAAAAGGTTTTTTTTATTTCTATATTGCCAATCAACATTAAAATTGTTCAACTAATACAAAGTCTATGAATGTGAAAACTGGTTTATTCCTTGCTTGTGTCTTATTCTCATCTCAGGGATTAATGGCTCAAACGCAGGTTTTTAAAGGCGCTAAGATTTATCCGATTTCTGGTGAGCCCATTGAAAATGGTGTTCTTATTGTTAAA
The DNA here is from genome assembly GCA_964575925.1 of uncultured Chitinophagales bacterium. GTDB lineage: Bacteria > Bacteroidota > Rhodothermia > Balneolales > M1805 > M1805. The sequence goes on along the minus strand of CAZNTR010000051.1, from coordinate 16,948 downwards.
AATGGCAAAATTGAGTCTGTAGGAAAAGGAAATGACATAAAAATCCCTAAGGATGCAGTAGTTACTGATATATCAGGTAAAGTAATCATGCCGGGTTTAGTTGACACGCATTCTCATATTGGTAATGGTGATGGAGGCGATGGTTCAGGTCCTTTACATCCTGATGTAAGAATTTTAGATGCCATTGATGTAAACTCCGATACATTCAAAAAAGCACGAGCAGGTGGAATTACCACTGTTAATATCATGCCTGGTTCAGGCCATTTAATGAGTGGACAAACGGCTTATGTTAAATTACGCAAAGATCCTAGAACAATAAACGATATGCTTTTTGTTTCCGATCCGATAAACGAAATTGCTGGTGGAATGAAAATGGCAAATGGAACGAATTCTTTAAGAGGAAAGCCATTTTCTGGAACTCGTGGTAAATCAGTGGCTTTAGTTCGTGAATTATTTGTTAAGGCTCAGCATTATAAATCCAAAATGGAGGCAGCAAAAGGGGATAAGTCTAAACTTCCTGCACGTGATTTAGAGTTAGAAGCCATTGTTCAAGTTTTAGATGGTAAACGAGTTGTTCATTTCCACACACATCGCCATGATGATATTATGACGATTTTACGCTTGAAAAAAGAGTTCGGTTTTAAAGTTGTCTTACATCATGTGAGCGAAGGTTGGAAAGTTGCCAAAGAAATTGCTGAAGCTGGTGTTCCATGTTCTATCATTACGATTGATTCTCCAGGTGGAAAAATGGAAGCCGTCGATTTGATTTTTGAAACAGGTGGAATTCTTGAAAAAGCCGGTGTTTTAGTCGGTTATCACACTGATGATGGAATTACTGATTCTCGTTTATTTTTACGTTCAGCTGCAATTGGTTTCCGTGCAGGAATGAGTGAGAAAAAAGCACTTGAGTCCTTAACCATTGCAAACGCTAAAATGCTCGATTTAGATAAACGAGTTGGAACCTTAGAAAAAGGTAAAGATGCCGATTTTATCATTTTATCTGGAAATCCATTAAGTGTTTACACACACGTGTTACAAACTTGGGTTGAAGGTCAAAAAGTGTTTGATTATTCAAATCCAGACGATAAAAAGTATTTAACCGGTGGCCCAGATGTGTTCAGAGGTGAATTTTACAGTCATCATGATGATTTATCAGAAGGAGATATGAAATGAGAAATTTATTAAAAAACATCATTCTAACTTCTGCAATTCTTGCAAGTTCTATAGCTACTCAAGCTCAGAATATTGCCGTTAAAGGCGAAAAAGTGTACACCATGGAAGGTAAATATCTTGAAAATGGCGTAGTTCTTATCAAAGACGGAAAAGTTGAAAAAACAGGAGTTAATTTAAATATCCCATCAAATTATGAAGTGTATTCAGCTAAAGTAGTAACACCAGGTTTTATCGATGCCCATTCTGTTGTTGGTTTAGCTGGTATTTTTAATCAAAAACATGATCAGGATCAGTTAGAAGATTCTTCACCAATTCAACCTGAATTACGTGCAATTGATGCTTATAATGCTCGTGAAGCTTTGGTTGTGTTCTTGCGTGAAATGGGAATTACTACAGTTCATACTGGGCATGGGCCTGGCGCATTAATGTCTGGAAAAACAATGATTGTGAAAACAGTTGGCGATACAGCAGAAGAAGCGATAGTTAAGGAAGAAGCAATGATTGCCATGACAATTGGTTCATCAGTTGCTTCTAAATTCAAATCTCCTGGAACACGTTCAAAAGGTATTGCAATGCTTCGTGAAACTTTCGTGAAAGCTCAGACTTATCAGGAAAAAATGAAGAATAAAGATGCTAGTAAACATCCTGAGAGAAACTTAAAAGATGAAGCTGTTGGTAAATTATTAACTGGTGAATTAACTGCTTTAGTTACTGCTCAAACAAGTCGTGATATTATCACTGCATTACGTTTGGCGGAAGAATTCAAATTCAAGATGATTTTGGATGGTGGCGCTGAAGTGTATATGGTTTTAGACGAGATTAAAAAAGCTGGAATTTCTGTAATTATTCACCCAACAATGATGAGAACATACGGAGATTCACAACATGCAAGTTTTGAAACCACAGGTAAAGTTGCTGATTTTGGTATTCCAATGGCATTTCAAAGTGGATTTGAAGGATATGTCCCTAAAACAAGAGTAGTTACTTTTGAAGCTGCAATTGCTGTTGCAAACGGATTAGATTATGAAAAAGCAATGAAAGCTTTAACGATAGTTGCTGCCAAAATTTTAGGAATTGAAAACAGAGTTGGTTCACTAAAAGCTGGTAAAGATGCAGATTTAGTTCTTTATGATGGCGATCCGTTTGAATATACTTCTCATGTCGAGAAAGTAATTGTGAATGGAAAAGTCGTTTCAGACAAAAGAAAATAGATTATTGTTTTGATGATTAAAAAAACTCAGTCAAGTAAAATTGGCTGAGTTTTTTGTTTATAACTATTCTGTGTGTAAAAATATTTTTACTCTTAAATCTTACGATAGTACTATTTTCCTAACTAAATAAATAAATTGCAAGTATCCAAAATTTCACTTACAATTATTCAATTCAAGCAAATTAGCCTATCAAAAATGTCCGATAATTATACCGTAACACCAATTTCTATAGACGATAAAATCCTAATGGATTTAAGTTCGGCTAATCCTTTGCTACGTTTAGAACGAAATCGTGATGGGAATTTAGTAGTTATGAGTCCAAGTGGTAGCAAAATTAGTAATGTACAATCCAAAATAATCTCACAACTTCAACATTGGAACGAGAAAAAAGTGCTTGGATTAATTTTTGACTCCCAAGGTGGATTCAAACTTCCATCAGGTGCGGTATTTGCCCCCGATGCGGCTTGTGTTTCCTTAGATGCTTGGAATCGTTTATCAGAATTACAGCAAGAAGGATTTGCACAAATTTGTCCTGAATTTGTTGTTGAAGTTATTTCACCTTCCGATTCCCTTAAACAACAACAAGAAAAAATGCTAGAATGGCTTGAAAATGGCGTTCAACTTGGATTTCTTATTCATCCCAAAGACGAAAAAGCTTGGATATACAAACCGAATAGCGAACCACAGTTTTTTGAGCATTTCGATCAAACTATTAGCGGAGAACCCATTTTAGTGGGCTTTGAATTGGACTTGAGTAAATTAAAATTGATTTAAGGTTTTAGACTCTAAATCGTAAGAACTCGCCGATTATTTTGCAGAAAGCTACTTATCAAAGTAAGCTCAAGTTTAAAAAGGATAAAAGAAGAAAATAACTTTATAGCATCTATTGTTTGGCTTTCAAAACAAATTTTAATACTATGTACAGTTCGACGAAGTAGTTATTTTTAGGCATCCCTATGCAACAGGAGGCACTTGGGAAATGCTTAGTCTTGTTCAGTAACGAACGACACAAATTTCTAGACTTTGCCTACTGTTTGTTAAAACTTACTTTACTAAAGTAATCTGTAAAAAAGCGGTTTGATTCTCCTGAATTAATCGCACAAAGTAAGTACCACTTGACCATGTGGAAGCATCTAAAGAAAAGGAGCCTTTTCCAGTAACTGAAGGTGTAAACTCTTTAGAGTGTATCAATCTTCCCATAACATCGAAAACCAGCAATTGTATTATTCCACGTTTAAATGAAGAATAAGAAATCGTAGCTTGAGGGTTAAAAGGATTCGGATACACGTTCAGTAATTCAAGTTGAGACGGTAATTCTAAATAATTATGTTCCGATTTAAGTGATGTTACCAAAATAGCTCTTGATTTTGCTCTTGAAACTGTTTGTTTGAGATTTTCATATCCAATTCCATAACCTAGTATTAGAGTAAAAGATTGTTCTTCTTGTGGTTCTAAAGAAAACGCATCTGCCGAAAGCATAAATGATGTATTTGCAGGACCCATTCGTCTTCTACCAGCAAAAACTGCAGCTGAAGCATTTATAAAATCCATACTTCTCCATTTTTCTTCATCGGTAAACCCATTTCCACCAGAAGTTGTCTTAACTCCAAAAAATGAACTTCCATCAGTTTCATTGTTATTTATGAGCCAAGGTGTATAAATGCCTTCTACTATACTTACTCCAACATAAAGAGTCGTATCCGTTTCTGTTCCACCAGAAAACTGAGCGATAAAATCGTTCTCGACATCATAAAGAGAAATATCATTATTAGCATCGCCAAACGGCATATCAAAATCGAGATAAATTCCTGCTCTAATTTTTGAATAAGAACTACTCTTTGACTCGTTTTTTAGGGTGTATTTGAGCAAAATATAATTCACATCTTGCTCATCGGCTTGAGCGAATGTTTCTAGAGTTGTTACAATATCATATCGAACGCCTTCAATTCCAGCATTTAAATCGGTGAAAACAGCTTTGCCTTTTTCTACTCCTTTGGTAGCATCATATTCAGATTCGAAATAATCAATTAGATAAAATTCGTCATTTATAGTTGAACCTGCACCACGAACGGCGCTTGAAATTCTGGATTCATTTTCTCCAAAAACAAGCCCACCTTCACGTAAAAGTGGAATATTCATCATTGCTGATTGCGTTGTTCCTGCTTGTTTTACAATAAATCCGCTTCCCTCCGTTGTTGAAGGATAATTCAACATTCCAATTCTTCCAGTGCCATTTACACTTAACTCAATGGAGTTCAAGGTGTGAGTAATTAAATCTGGAACTAAATTTATTTGAACTGTTTCATTGCTTGTAGAATGGTCGGTATACGTTATCTCAATGCGAATAATTCCAATTGAGTTTACAGAAACATCATCACGCACACGTAATTGAATTGGATTTGCAGAGAAATCTCCATTATGTGATGCAGAGTAAGTTTGTTCATTTCCTGAAATGATTTGGAAATAATCGTTTAGAGAATAAACGCTTACTTTTATCGCATTTTGTGCAATTCCTAGATTAAGGAAATTTAAATACAAACTGAAATCTTGTCCACGATTGAAAACCGTGCTAACATTATTCGGATCACCAAAATGATAGGTTTGCAATTTTGCCAAAGGTCGAAGTGTTTCCGACAGAGAAGCATCCGCTTTAATGATTCCTGAACCTAAGAAATAGGGAAGAGAAGCGTTAGCATTAGCAACACTTTGTGCTCCTGTTTCTAGTTGTGAACGAACGGTTGAAACATCCCAATTACTTCGAACAGATCGAATTAAGCCAGCCAAAGAAGCGACAATAGGACTTGCCATTGAAGTTCCGTAAGAAGTGCCATAAGAATTATTAATCAAGGTGCTGTAAATGCCTTCGGTTGGTTCACCGCCTGGAGCAACTACATCAACAAAGCCACCATAATTGGAATAAGGAGATTTCACTAGATTTCTGAAACTAACAGATCCAACTGCAATTACATTTGGATAACCTGCCGGATAATAGGTCGATCCGGTTCCATCATTTCCTGCGGCAGCCGTTAGGATAACTCCATTATCCCAAGCATAATTTACAGCAGTTTCTAGTGCTTTGCTAAATCGTGTACTTCCCCAACTACAATTAATCACTTTTGCGCCATTATCAACCGCATAAATAATGGATTCTACTCCATACGAAAGATTTTTGCCATTATTATCAGAGATTTTGATGGGCATAAATTGCGTATTGTAACTTATGGCTGAGATTCCTTTCGCATTATTCGTAACAGTAGAAGCTAATCCAGCAACATGAGTTCCGTGATTATTGGATGAACCTTTTGGATTTGCATTTCCATTATTTTCATAAAAATCCCAACCATTCACATCATCAATAAATCCATTATTATCATCATCGATTCCATTAGCGGCTATTTCTCCCGAATTTGCCCAAACATTAGCTTTTAAATCTTCATGATTTAGTTCAGAACCGGTATCAATAATAGCAATTACCACATCAGAAGAACCTGTTCCGATATCCCAAGCCGAATACGCATTTACCGTTTCTAACCAAGGCTGTAAACTAGTTCTATCAGGGTCGTTTGGAGTTGCTAAAATTTCATCGGGATTTGCAAACGTTTGGTATTCAATAACTTCCTCTGCCCAAATTACCGTTTCCATTTGCTGAAGCTCCTCAAGTATTTCAATAAGTGGTTTTTCTGATTGAACTTGGATTCGAACTAATTCCGTTGGTTTGTCTTTATATAAAGGTTTGTGTTTCATGGTAATTTCTGAGCTAGAAACTATCCAAGAAGGGTTTTTGAATGTAGCTTTTTCACGGAAAACGTAAATATCTTGTCCCCAAGCAAAAGATGAGAGTAGGAATAAGCTAAAAAAGAGTAAAATTGTGCGTATTTTCATAGTAAAGGAATTTATTCGGTTACGCTAAAGATCAGGAATTAAATGATTTTCAACAAACTACTTAACTACTTTTTAATTCATTTTAAATAAGAATCCACTCTCAAAAGTCAAATTTGTAGGTTTTCACCTATTAAAATTGTAAAAATCGCAGATTATAATTCTGAAAACTACAATTCGGTTTTGCTCAATCAAAATGTTTGAAAATGAATGAGATTTATTTCTCTTTCCGAACGAAAATGATGTTATAGAAAACTAAGATAACAAGGTAATTAATTTAAATAATGAGTCCACTCCAAAAAGTCGATTCTTTCGGTTTACACCCATCTAAATCATACAAATTTGACGAATAGTTTGCTAAAAACTACTATTTAGAGTACACTCAATAATGGGAAGTTTACAAAATAAGTTTCGTTCAAATTTGACACATTCAGCTTTTGGGGATTGAACGTATTATCAATAAAAAATACCCAATTTTATAGTAAAAATTAGATTTGTTTTAATCATTCACATTTGCGAATTTAAATAAGGAAAAATTAAAAGGTAAGAATATGAAGAAATCAGTACTTGTTTATTGTTCGTGGCTACTTATCGTACTTATTAGCTCTTGTAATACCAATTCAAATCAAAAAACAAATAAACCAGGATTTGTTTACACATCAGGATCTCAAATTATTGAACCAAATGGTAATCCAATAATTCTGAAAGGGACAAATCTGGGAAATTGGCTAGTTCCAGAAGGCTATATGTTTAAAACGGGTAATGTGAATGCTCCAACGAGAATCAATCAGTTGATTTACCAAATGATTGGTCCAGATAGTTTAAAGAAATTTTGGGATGATTATTTAGATAATTACATTACAAGAGAAGATATTTTTTATCTTAAACGTATTGGCACCAACCATATACGACTTCCATTTCATTACAAATTATTCACTCAAGACGAATATATGTGTGACCGAAATCAAGGTTTTAACTACTTCGATCGAATTATAAAATGGAGTAAAGAAGCAGATATTTATGTGCTTTTTGATATGCACTGTGCTCCAGGTGGCCAAACAGGCGATAACATTGATGATAGCGAAGGCTATCCATTTTTATTTCAAAGTGATATTTCAAAAGATGAAATGGTTCGTATTTGGGTCGAAATCGCCAAACGATATAAAGATGAACCAATCGTATTAGGCTATGATTTATTGAATGAACCCATTGCCCATTATTTTAGAGAAGATTATGATGTTTTAAAACCAGAGCTCTCTCTATTGTATAAAAGAACTATTGAAGAAATTAGAAAAGTGGATCCTGATCACATGATTTTCTTGAATGGCGCTGAGTGGAGTAGTGATTTTAGCATATTCTCAGATTTTAGTTTTCCAAATATTGTCTATGAATTTCATAAATATTGGTTTCCAGTTAATCAAGATGCCGTTCAATTTTATGTTGATTTTAGTAAAAAACATAAGGTTCCCATCTATATTGGCGAAACGGGAGAAAACACAGACGAGTGGGTTATGGATTTTAGAACACTATTAGATAAAAACGAGATTAATTGGGCATTTTGGCCTTACAAAAAAATGAATAATAAAAGTGGAATTATGAATTTCACTCAGCCAGAGACGTATCATGTATTAACAGCTTATGCAGATTCTTCGCGCAATAAATATAGTGATATTAGAAAGAATCGTCCTGAGCGTAAATTGGTTCAAAAAGCTCTAAATGAGTTTATTGAAAATTCAAAGTTTAATAATAATTTCCCGAACGAAGGCTATGTAAAAGGTTTGGGATTTGAAGTGATAAAACCGGAAGAAATGATGAAGGAGAAATGATGAATGAGAAAATAACTGTGTGACTAAAATTGGTAATTACTAATACAATTAATGTTGATTTAAGTGATAAATAAGGTCAATGCTCGAAAAATACAAGTATTGAGTCCACTCCAAAAAGTCGATTCTTTCGGTTTACACCCATCCAAATCATACAAATTTGACGAATAGTTTGCTAAAAAATACTATTCAGAGTACACTCAGTATTTCAAATTGAAAATCTCTAATCAAAAAAAAGCATGAATACTAAAAAAGTCATCTCGACCGGAGACCTTATCAAATTCTTAAGTTAGACTAATAAATTTTGAATATAAAGCTAAGTCATTATTGTAAATATACTTTTGATGAACTTCTGATATTTAAAAAGCATGGTGTAAGATTAGCTGCATATTTGAAAAAGAAAATCACAAATGAAAAAAAAGATGAATTAGTAATTGAAATAAATAAATGGGAAAAGATTGCTTTTAGTGAGAGTGAGTTTAATGATATTAAGATTGAATGGCTAAAGAATGTAGAATCCTAATTAATATGCAACTGAATTAACATGCTCAATACTCTCCATAGTATAACCAAAATAGAAACCGTATATCAAACGGGGCAAAAGCCTTTTTTGGTTACAACTTCTGATCTAAATGATTATGTGGTAAAGTATTCTGATAGTCAGTTTTAGAACATATTGATGGCTGAATATCAATTAGCTTATGGTTATCAGATGAATGGTTTAAGAAATCAATCAAAACATTCAGTGAAATCGTAGAAATTAACTTTTAATATGTCTTTCGATACTTTTTATAGCATCATTTATTTAAAACCTTATGCCGGTTCTGATGAACGGCTCAATTTAGCTCTATTTTTGAGTGATGGTAAACGAATGCTGTTTGATTTTTCTGAAGAACGTGTTCAATTGATTTCAAAACTTGTTGGGCAGACTTCAAAAGAAAGTATTCAGGGTATTCTTCGTTCGCTTAAAGAAAGCATTCTTACAAACTCAAATGAGTTGAATAATCTTATTCATGCTCAGACTTGGAGCGAATCATATTTATCCTATTTATCTCGATATTCAACCAATTTAATTGGAGTTACAGTGCCAAAGAGTATAAAAATTGAGGTCAATCAAGACAATTTTATTCAATTATTTCACAAATGGATTTCAACAATTGATAAAAAAGAGCTTTCAAAGAACGTAGTTATTGAAGAACGATTATCTGGATTTATTCATCATTCTTTGGAAAAACTTACAAATGTGAATCTAAAACTAAACGAGTCGATTATACCAGGAATTCTTTTTCCTTTTACAATTTCAAGTATTGGTAAAAATGAAAACCCTTTTATGTGTGAGTTCTTAGATTTTGATATGAATTTGCAACAAGCAAAAAATAGAATTAACTACACCTTACAACTTAATCAGGTTTTTTCTAATAATAATATGGGCAAAGCAACCATATATTTTGTTGCGAATGAACCGCAAAATGAAAATTTGGCACATTCTATTTGGAATAATTTGCGAGACTGGAGTGGTGTTATTATTGTTTCAGAATCCGATGTTAAGCAAATTGAAAACTTCATGGAAGAACATGATGTTAAACCTTTAATTTCGTAAAAACATTCGGGTTAGTAAGGCTCAGAAATATATTTTTGAGGTAATTCTTCAAATCAGACTTAGAATGACGATTTAATATTTTCTCGATTTTACAAGAGATATTTCATAACAAATACAATGTTCAACCAAAAAAATAGCCAAGTTCATCACTCGGCTATTTTCATTTTATTTCATTATGAAAAAAAGCTTAAATCGAATCAATAATTGCATTTAAGGTTTCGCTAGGTCTCATTGCTTTTGAGGCTTTTGTATGATCAGGCTGATAATATCCACCGATGTCTTGTGGTTTTCCTTGAGCGCCAATTAACTCTGCATTGATTTGAGCCTCTTTTGAACTCAATTCTTTTACTACTGAAGTGAAAATGGTTTTCAAGGCTTTATCTTTATCTTGTGTAGCTAAGGCTTCTGCCCAATAAAGTGCTAAATAGAAATGGGAACCACGATTGTCAATCTGTCCAACTTTTCTTGCAGGGGATTTATCATTATCCAAGAATTTGCCTGTTGCGCTATCTAAAGTTTCAGATAAAACAGTCGCTCTAGGATTAGAATACATTCTGCCTAAATGCTCAAAGGAAGCGGTCAATGCTAAAAATTCACCTAGCGAATCCCAACGTAAATAACCTTCTTCTAGGAATTGATGAATGTGTTTAGGGGCTGAACCACCAGCTCCAGTCTCAAATAAACCGCCACCATTCATCAATGGAACGATAGAAAGCATTTTTGCAGAAGTGCCTAATTCCATAATTGGGAATAAATCTGTCAAATAATCACGCAATATGTTTCCTGTTACAGAAATGGTATCTAAACCTTGTTTTAGGCGCTCTAAAGAATATTGAGTTGCATCAATAGGGGACATTAAATAGATTTCTAAGCCATCTGTATCATGATTCCCTAAATAGGATTCTACTTTTTTTATGATTTCACGATCATGAGCACGATTTTCGTCTAACCAGAAAACAGCAGGAGTGTTGCTCAAACGTGCGCGATTAACAGCTAATTTCACCCAATCTTGAATTGGAGCATCTTTAGCTTGGCACATTCTGAAAATATCACCTTTTTCGACTTTCTGAGTCATTAAGATAGACTCAGAAGCATCAACTATGCGAATTTCGCCATCAGCGGAAGCTTGAAAGGTTTTGTCGTGCGAACCATATTCTTCAGCTTTTTGAGCCATTAAGCCTACGTTTGGAACGCTACCCATTGTTCTTGGATCAAAAGCCCCATTTAACTTGCAGAAATCAATAACGGTTTGATACACGCCTGCATAAGAACGATCAGGAATTATTGCTTTTGCGTCTTGTGCTTTTCCTTCAGCATTCCACATTTTCCCTGATGTACGAATCATGGCAGGCATGGAAGCATCCACAATAACATCAGATGGAACATGAAGATTGGTAATCCCTTTTTCGGAGTTTACCATGGCTAAAGAAGGAGCCGTTTTGTAAACCTCGCTAATTGCTTCAGTGATTTCTGCTTCTAAATGGTGACCTTTAATTTTTGTGTAAACATCACCTAAGCCATTTCTTAAATCCACACCAAGTTCTTGAAATAACGAACCATATTTTTCAAATACATCTTTGTAGAAAACTTCAACTACAGCTCCGAATATAATTGGATCAGATATTTTCATCATTGTTGCTTTCATGTGTAAGGAGAATAAAACACCTTTTTCTTTGGCATCAGCAACTTGTTGCGCGATAAACGATTTTAAGTTTTTTAAACTTAAAGAAGAGCTATCGATAACTTCACCTTTAAGAATAGAAAAAGCTGGTTTAAGTACCGTTACAGTTCCATCTGTTCCAACATGCTCAATGCGGACTTTTGTAGCTTCCGTAAGAGTTACGGATTGTTCCGTTTCGTAAAAATCGCCATGTGGCATAGATGAAACATGAGATTTAGAATCTGAAGACCATTTTCCCATGGAATGTGGATTTTTTTTGGCAAAATCTTTAACTGCTTTTGGCGCTCTACGATCAGAGTTTCCTTCTCGTAAAACAGGATTTACCGCTGAACCTAAAACCTTAGCATAGGTAGCTTTAATTTTATGTTCTTTTTCGGTTTTCGCTTCTTCAGGAAATTCGGGAACCATAAATCCATGGTCTTGCAATTCTTTAATGGCAACAATTAATTGAGGAACGGAAGCAGAAACATTCGGAAGTTTGATGATATTAGCTTCGGGCTCTAAGGCTAATTTTCCTAATTCTGCAAGATAATCACCCATTTTTTGGGCGTCACTTAAATATTCAGGAAAATGAGCTAAGATACGTCCAGCTAAAGAAATATCGCGCAGTTCAACTTCAATTCCTGCTGATTTTGAAAATGCTTGTAAGATGGGAAGAAAAGAGTACGTGGCGAGCATTGGTGCTTCGTCGGTGTACGTATAAATAATTTTTGATGACATGGTTTTGAGATTAAAAAAGGTTTAATCATTAAAATTTATACCTGAAAATACCCTAATCCCATGAATTTTCTAGGAGTTAATGTGAATTAACTGCGTACAAATTTGGCGAAAATAGAAAGTGATTTTAAAATAGGTATTGTTGATTATCTTAAAATCTTTAATTGCTTTTAGAAATGTAATTGTAAAAACGATCAAGATTAGAAGATTTCGGAAAATTCGTCATTATCACGATAGCCATAATTTCTTGCTTTCGCACGAAACTCATTTAATAACTCCCAAGTTGGCAGAGATTCTGTTTTTCGCATCATGGCGATTTGAGAGTGCCAACAGAATGTTATAAATTCCAAGAGGTACAAAGTATTAGCTTAAAATTAAATCCCAATTCGACCGAGATCCTGTTTTTCGCTTCACGGCACTTTGAGAGTGTCAACAGGATAACCGTTTCCGTCATTTGGACAAAAGCCCTAATCTTTTACTCTCGCTCAAAACTAAAATCAAAAAAAAATAGTCTGAGATGCATTAATTCTTGGGAAAAATTCCATTCTCAGAAAATAGCAATGTACTAAATCAAAAAAAAACATCATTCGTTTAACTAGAGTTTAATGCTAATTTACAATCAAAAAAGTCGTTATTGATAACTTTTCTTTGTGAATTGAATGAACAAGATTAATCTATATTTGGCTCCTATAATTAAGTAATAAAATCCGAGTTTGAGTTATTAATTTTGCAGAATTCCAAAAATGAAGTATTATTCAAGATAAAAATAGTCTATAAAGAATTCCACTTTACGATTTGAGTATTTAAATAAACGGGATAAAACATTAAAATAAATATACGGTATTGTAAATTTCTTGTTAGTGCATTATTAACACTAATAATAACAATAAGTGGCGCATTTTGGCTAAATCAAAATGTAGTTCAATTTAGCTCTAAATCAGAGCCTCAATCACGAGCTCAAAAAAAAGAGCAACGTAAAAAAGGTAGATTAGATTATATCATTAATCGTTTAGCTAATCCTAAAACAGGTAAAATTCCTCGTGGAGTTCGTACTCAAGAAATTGAATCCATACAAAAAATGGAAGGAATTCAAAAAGTTGGAGCTAAAGAGCGTCAAGTTCAAAGTTATTTCAACACATGGACAAATGCAGGTCCTAATGATGTCGGTGGTCGAATTCGTGCTCTCGAATATGATTCCGAAGGCGAATATCTCTTAACAGGTGGCGTTCACGGTGGAATCTGGAAAAGCTCAGACGAGGGTTTAACATGGGAAATGAAAACGGATGCGTTTTTAAATCCATCAATTACCTCAATTGCACAAGATCCATCTAATAGAGCCAATTGGTTTGCTTTTATGGGTGAAGCAAGTGGATCTTTCGAGAATCGGGATTATGGAACCGCAATGTTTGCCGCAGGTTTTTATGTATCAACCGATCATGGTGATAATTGGACTTTTATCGCAGACGACGAAGTTTCTTCAATCTTCCCAACCGAACAAGAGTCAATTTTTAGTTTAGTTCCAAGTGTTAGTGTAACCGATAATGCCATTTATTTTTGTGCTAATAATCTAGGTATATATAAGTTAACTAAAGATCTTTCAAGTTTTGAACGAGTAAATGCTAATAATGGAACCTTAGAAAAACGTTCATATTATAATAGATGGATAGATTTAGACATTAATCCTAAATATGGAATGGTCGCAGCTTATTCAAATAGCGTGGAATATTTGTCTGAAGAGGGGAGTCCTGTTGGTATTTTTTTTTAGTAAAAACAACGGTGTAGATTAGATTGATGTTACTCCATCAGGGTATGACGATATTCGTGGATATATTGGTCGTACTCTTGTTGAATATGCTGAAAACGAAGATGCATTTTATACTATGATTTTTTGGAATGACGACCAAACCGTTGCCATTCTTAAATATGAATGGAGCGAGCAAGATGATAAATATGTAGTTGCAATTGATGGTTATTCAACCGTTAATGAAATTGAAGATCAATACGATTTTACTGATGAAGTAATGAAAACTGGAATTGATACTCAATATGAGTAAAATATGACATTAGCAGTCCACCCAACAAACAGCAACATTGTTTTTGCCAGAGGAACTAATTTATTTCGAGGGACAGATGGTTTTGAAACGGTATCAAATGTGATTCGAATTGGAGGTTATGCTACTTCAGGCGATTATGAATTATACGGGAATCATCACTCAGATCAACATAATCTAGTTTTTCATCCAACAAATTCAAATGTTGCTTTTTCTGCTCATGATGGAGGCTTGTCTAGAACAGAAGATGTGTTAGCAGAAAATGTTGTCTGGGAGAACAGAGATGATAACTTAGTGATAACTCAATTTTATCATGTTTCAATTCCTCGTTCAACGTCCAGATCAATTATTGGTGGAACACAAGATAACGGTTCACCTGCTTTTGAAATTGATGAAAATGGTGCAGTATCAGAAAGTGAAGATTTAAGTTCAGGTGATGGTGCATTTCAATATGCTGGGGAAAATGGTGTATTTACCTCAAGTTAAAACGCATATATTTCGTATTACAAAATAACAGAATCAGGAGCTGATTATTTTGATGCAAGTCCAACATTAGAAAGCCCATTATTTGTACATCCATTTGCGGTCAGTTTAGTAAATGATGAAGATATTTATGTACCTGATGGAGTAGATTTGACGTATCAATATGGACTATCTTCTAAAACTCAGAAGCAAATTAATTCAGGTTGGCAAAAAATGACTTTTGATGTTGCAAATAAATCTTCAAAAACAATGACTGCAATTTCTTTAACAACAACAAACCCTGAAAAAATCATTTATGGTGGATTATCAGCAGTAAGTAGTTCAACGATAAAACCTTCGATTCTACGCATTGTTGAATCAACAAAAACTCCTACAGAGTATGTGATTTCGGAGGCAACTGAAGGTTCTTATGTAAATAACATCGCAGTAAATCCAGAAAATGGGAATGAAATCTTAGTTTCAATTTCAAATTATGATGTTATTGGTTTGTTTTATTCTTCTAATGGTGGTCAGAATTTCACGAATGTTGAAGGATCATTAAGTAAGTCCAATATTTCGAATAGAGCAGCAACTATAACAAAAGTGGATGATTTAACTGTTTATTTTATCGGAACGAGTGTTGGCGCATTTTTCACAACTGAGTTAAACGGTGCTGAAACACAATGGACAGCTAAAAACGATGGAGGCTTGGGCTATAACGTTGTTGAATGGTTAGACTCTAGAGCATCCGATTCAAGAGTAGTTGCTGCCACTCATGGACGAGGTATTTTTATAATGAGTGCTAGCGTTGCAACATCAAACGAAAAAGAGTTGCTAACCGAAAAACCAATGTTAGTTGAGTTAAATCAGAATTACCCAAATCCGTTTAATCCAAGTACGGTAATTTCGTATAGCTTACCTTCAAGTATGCAGGTTAAATTGAATATTTACAATGCTCTAGGGCAGATTGTAAAAGCGCCCGTAAATACGACTATGCAAGCAGGAGTTCATTCCTATACTTTTGATGCTTCTAAATTAGCAAGTGGAATGTATATGTACACCTTAGAAGCAAATGGTCAAGTTCAGACTAAGAAAATGCTTTTAGTGAAATAAATTAAGATTCTAAAAAAAAGGGATGTGAGGTAAAACTCATATCCCTTTTTTTTATTTTGGAATGGGTGAGAATCAACACATGTTTAATTGCGTTGGAAATGCGTTGGAAAACACATGTTAATAACCAAAAATAGCTTAGTACCTCTAGAAATAGATGAACTATCAACTTTACACAAAATGTAAAACACGTTGAATAATTCTCGAAATACTCGATATGTGAACAATTTGAAAAAGATTATACAAAAGAAGCTCGTCAATCCACTTTTTAGTGTTTTATCGAGTTTCTTTTTTGAGTATAGAAAATAAAAATATTTTATAAAACTCAGTTAAACAGAAATCAAAACTAAGTCTTTTTGAATTTCATCACTTTTTTCTCAGAACCAGTTTTCGATGTTCCTGATTTAGATTTGAACGTAACATTACGTTTTTTGCCAATAGTGATGGTTGTTACTTTATTTTTGTCTTCTTTTTTAAATTCATGTTTTTTAAAACCAACAGTTGACTCATTATTAAAAGTTCTTGCTGCAATTTCGTTGGCAATAATTGAACCGCCAGCAACAGCTAAACCAACAGCAGGACCAGCAGCAACTGAAGCAACGCCTAATACACTTGTTGCAATAGGAATTCCAACTTTACCGACTTTTTCATAAAAGTCGATTACAGCTCTAAAATTTTGAGGAGCCGTTGTGTATTGATTAACTGAATTTTCATCGTTTACTTCAGTCCAGGTTACTAACCACCAATCAGCGCCAGTTCTTCCAAAACCGGTTTGATAACGAACGGTAAAAGTAGCAGGAGTACTTGCACCTGCATTTAAACCACCAGGCCATGTCATTTTATCTTTAAAAATGTCGCTATACTTGTGAAAAACAGTAACATTATAAATAGGATTTCCCGTTTTATTGATGACTTGAATTTTAGCTTTATGATTTGTTTGTGCGAATAGGCTTTGTGATCCTAAAACTAAAAAACATACAAATAGAGCATAGGTGGTTACTTTTCTCATAATCTTTTCTCTTTTATTTAATCTTAAATGAAGAAATCAATATAGTCTTGTGATTTTAAAAAGAAAAATAAATAATGAACATGTTTTTGATAGTTGTTAGGATTTAAATAGGTAAATAGTCGATATAAAAATAAATTAGGCGGAAAAGTGGAAAATAGATTTATTTAAAAAATATGATATTTAGTCGTTCCTTACCAAGCCACTTTTTGAGTCAACAATAGGAATTGAGAGA
>CAZNTR010000050.1:0-22418 GCA_964575925.1 uncultured Chitinophagales bacterium | reverse complement strand
GTTGAAACATAGAAAAATGTTTCAAAAAAAACTTGACTATTAACGGTATAACTTCAATTCGTTCAAGTGAAGTTATACGTTTTTAATTTTTGGGCTCCTCTTCGGTCGAGATGACTTAAGGATTAATTCAAAATTTAGAATTTTAGAATTTTAATAAGTCTTTATGACTCACTAATTCACCTTGTTTAAGAGTGTCGTTTATAATTTTAAGAACAAGATTCTTTGCTAATCTTGTTGGATCATTCAGTGTTCCCAAGTCAAAGGCTTGTTGAAAATGTTCAACTAATGGAAAATTGGCTTTTTCCGTAGAACGAATGATAGCTTGCATGTTGGTATCTGTTTTACCGGGATCAAACAGTATCATTTTTACGGGATACTTTTCTCGACTTTGTTCCAAAGCAGTAGTTGCGGTGAAATAATGTAAAGCTACTTTTGAAGAGCCATATAAAGCCCAACCTTCAATAGGTTGATTAGCAGCACCTGAACCCACATTAATAATCATTTTATTGCTTATTTGTTGGCTTAATGCTACCATAAAATCAACTGAAAATTTAATAGGGTTTACCAAATTAATTGCAAAATGTTCAGAAATTGCTTGAGTGTTTTGGAGTTTCACAACAGGGAGAATAGGTTCAAGAACACCCGCATTATTAATTAAAATCCATTTTTCGACAGAATTTCCAAACTTATCAATTACACTATTTAATTCAGATCCAAAAATTTTAACGGCATCAGATTTGGCGAGATCGCAATAGATATGTTTACAATTTAAATGAGTTAAAGGAATTTTTGAACGACTAAAGTTGATAATATAAAAATCGTTTCTCACAAATTCTTTAGCAAGTTCTAAACCGATCCCTTTACTACCACCAGTTATGAATACAATTTTTTTTTCCATTTTTGAATGTTGTTTTTCAATAATTTACTAATAGGTGTCTGATAACCCGTTTAAATAAAATGAAGTCATATCATAACTGTCCATTTTTGTAAATACAGAACCTGAAGCGGTAGGTCGAGTCGAAAATAGTGAAAATTGTCCTATTTCAATGCTTTCATCAATTGAATTTTCATGTTCATTTAACCAATCTTGAACCTCATTCTTATTACAATTCAAAAGACGAGCAATGCTGATATGAGGTCGGAATCTGTTTTGTAACTTTAGATTTGGATGAAACATACTTATAGTTGCATTTATTTCTCCTTGCAATTCAAAAAGTGCTTTATTTGGTTCAATTAATGCTACTAAAACATGTGGTTTATTAGTTTCACTATAAAAGACTTCAAATTTATTAAGCCGGATCGTAATTGGTCTAAAATGAATATACTTAAGCTGTTGTTTTATTTGTCTATACAGGTAAACATTAACTTCCCCGAAATAGACTAAGGTACAATGATAGGTCTGAGGATTTAACCAACGAACCTCATACATTTCTTTTTTAATATCAAACAATTGACTCGAAATCTTTTTTGTAAAGTCCAAGGCTGTGAATAATCGAAGCATAATTAGAGTTAATAAAAATAAACTGATTTTATAATTTAATAATATTTATGTAATATTTTTTTAGTAAATAATCTGGAAGTTTAGTTTTCAACGTTGAGTCAAATCTAAAAGCATTTTTTAACAAACTATTCTGCAAATTCGAAGGATTTGGAAAAATGCAGATTAAAATCGAATGCTGGAAAAGTGCTTAAATTTAGATTAAATAGAATCTAAATAATTTCAAAAATCAATTAATTTAATTGCTTTCCTACCTAGTAAAGCAGTACTTTTTACTCAACATTAATATGATTTGAAAATGACCTTAACACAACTTACTTATATTGTAGCGGTTGACACCTACCGACATTTTGCTACAGCTGCTGAAAAATCTTTTGTAACCCAACCAACATTGAGTATGCAAATTCAAAAACTCGAAGATGAATTAGGCGTGTTTATCTTCGACAGAAGCAAACAACCTGTTATACCAACAGAAGTTGGGGCAAAAATTGTGGAGCAAGCTAGGTTAATTTTAAAAGAAGCTTCACAAATTCAACATATAATTGACAATAATAAAGATGAGCTTGATGGAACATTCAGAATAGGCATAATCCCGACTGTTGCTTCTAGTTTAATTCCGCGCTTTCTGCACTCCTTCACAAAAAAATACCCTGGTATTCAATTAATTTTTGAAGAGTTATTAACACGTGATTTATTAAATAAATTACAAGAAGATCAAATTGATGCTGGAATAATAGGAACTCCGTTACCGGGGAACCAATTTAAAGATTTACCGCTCTATTTTGAGCCATTTGAAGTTTATTTGTCTCATAATCACCCATTATTAGAAAAATCTGTTTTAGAAATGGATGATTTAAATCCAGAAGAAATGTGGTTATTAAGCGAAGGGCATTGTTTGAGAGATCAAAGTATTGACTTATGCAAGAAAATCAAATCTCAACGAGATCGTTCGGTTTCTTTTGAAAGTGGAAATTTAGAAACCCTCATTAAAGTTGTTGATAAAGGTTATGGAAGCACAATTTTACCTTATTTATCTGGTTTAGCTTTACCGGAAGATGTAAAAAAAGAACAAATACGTTCATTTTCAAACCTACACTTAGGAAGACATGTCCGCCTAGTTTTTGGAAGATTATACACTAAAAACAAAATGTTACATGCTCTACGCGATCATATTTTAAGTACTATTCCAAAAGAACTAATTCTTTAGGAATGGATCAGTTCTCCTACAAATGGTTTTTATTAGGATATTTTATTCTATCTGGTGTATTTACTATTCAGGGTTTGCTTTTCATGTTCTCCCCAGCTCATTATGTGAATAGATTACAAAAATATAAGGCAATTGAGAAAGCTCCATCTAGCTTGATAAAAATAATTAGATATATGTTTTTATTTGGCTTACTAAGTTTTATTTTTGCTTTTTTCCCTTTCAAAATTCAGCATTTATTATATAGTTTTTGGGTTTTTACCATGGTTTTTATAACTGGCAAAACGCTTATTAATTGGCAAGGGTTTTGTAAATACTGGGAAGAAAATTCAAATAAATTAGATGTGTTTTTTCAAAAACTTGGGGGATTTTTTTTAATTATTGGAATTGCAACCTTTGTTATTTTATTGTACTCTATTTAAACAAGCACCTTCCTTGGAGGAATTAAACAGCAGATTTATGAATTAGATTAAGAGATTGGGATTTTGCTTTGAGCCATGATTTAATTGAATTCACGACTTCTAAGCCAATTTCAGAACGATCTAAATAGTGATAAGCTTTTTCAAATTCATGAAATTCTTTTGTGCTTGCTAACGAGTCCGATTCGGATTGCTTTAGCCAAAATGAATCAGCCAATTGATCATTTTTACCCCATCCTATCCAAATTGGAGTAACTAATTTATCCCAATTTTTTAAAATGGTTTTTCCAGAATTTATAACAATACCTGCAGTTTTTGCCGAGACTTTTCCATAATCATCATCCCAATCTGGAATTTCCGCATAAAGTCTTTCGGTATCTGCCACTAACATATTCGCTTGTAAGGTCAGCACATTTAAATGAGATGTAAAAGAGTTTACATATAGAATAGAATCTAAGATTACTTTGGGGAAACGTGTTGAAAGTTTAATGATTGGAGCCCAAAGACATAATCCAGAAAAGAACAATTCAGGTCTTACTAATTCATTTACTACTAACAAATTAGCCCCAAATCCCATTCCAAATCCAAACCAATGAGTCGCATTTACTTGACTTTTGAACCAATCTATCATCAAATTTAAGTCGGCTAATAAATCGTCAAGTGAAATCCACTTAGCTCGAAGTCCACCAGATCTTCCATGTGCTACTAAGTCAAAGGCGCAAACAATAAATCCTTGTTTTACCAATTCTGTGGCTAACCATTGATATCGATAACTATTATCTCCATAAGAATGAATAAGCAAAACAGCTTTGTCCGTTTCAAAATCAGGTTCCCAGATATATGTCTGTAAATGAACTTCCTTATGATTTACAACAACTTCTTCTTTCATGCCCCAATGTTACCAATTTTTCTGTTTTAAATTGGAAGAAAAACGCTTTCTTATCAAAATATTCGTAAACGATTACTTAAATCTCCAAGTTATTGATTTTTATACCAATGAAGTTAACCAACTCTATACTAATTTTTTATCGAGTATGTTAATAATTTTAGTCTAAAATACTTTTAACCTGAGTTAGGGTTAAGGTTTATTACAATAATTTTAATCAAAAATTTGAATACGCATTGGAGAGCTCAAATTCGGACTTCGTATCTAAACAAATTTCACTAGTTTTTGCAAAAAGAATCATCCGTACACAGACATTGGGTCTAAGTTCAATATCTTTTTACGCCATAAGCAGTTCTTTTGTAAAGTTTATTTCTAGGCCAGAGATACTGGGTTAGAGCCCAGTATGACGAATTTTATTTTTTCCTGTTTTCATTTTAATTTCTTATCCCGAACTCAGGTTTTTAGTAATAATTTCGATTCTCTTAAATGCAACCTTGGAAATATTTCGACCTAAAAATCTATAATGAGTTGATCTTTAACAGTTGACAAGTAATTTCATATCTCATTCCTTAAATCAAGAAAAAACGGGAATAATTAGCACCTTAAAGTCGTATCTTTAACTTTTAAACTTAATCTATTTTAATGAAATTTTTAAAATTTGCTGGTGTATATCTTGGCTTTGTTCTACTTATATTTGTCATTGTTATTGGTTGGAATTTCAAAGAATTTACTACTGTTTTTGAAAATTCAGACGGTCTAACTGAAGGAAAAGAATTTGTTGAAAAAACCTATTCTTTGGGTGGATTGGCCGATTATATTGCAGAATCACCTGATTTAGTTTCTGTTTATTCCAGTGAACTGCAGACTGGTAAAGTTGAAATTCAAATAAACGCTGATGTTCCAAGGCCATTAGGAGCTTTAAGTTCTGTATTTTTAACTATTCATGCTCTACGTGAGTTTGATAAAAACCCTAAACAAGCTTATTCGCCAGTTGATATCGATTCTATCGATGCCTTTTTTATCCCCAATGTATATCGCTCAATTCATGAAAAGTCGATGAGCATATTGCACTCTAAAATGCAAGAAAATAATGGCAAACTTGAGTTGAAAGAACTTTTACCAGTACTGACTCAATACAATAGCCAAGCAATTTATGATTATTTATTAATGCGTTATGGGCTTGAATCTATTCAGCAAACTGCTGAATTATTTGGATATTCAGCTCCTTTACCCTTGTTACCTTATAGTGGAATTGCAATACAAATTCACCCAATTGTTCAACATAAATCATTTGAAACTATTTATGAAGAATTAAGCAGCTCTGATTCCATTTTTACGAATAATGTGTTTCTCTCAAGCCATGCTTATATTCATAATGCAGGTTTTCGTAAGAACGTACAAGACATTTTTACCAATCATCAAATGGGAATTTCTTTTCTACAAGAGAAAAAATCCTATGGTTTATACATCATGGCCAAACCAATTGATTTAACAACGATGATTCGTAATTTTTTAAAATCAGATCAGATATCAAAACTAACAAAACAAGCCTTTTTAGATATTTTATCCTGGCCGATGACAGACCGATCAATAAAGCATTGGTTTCATTTTTACGCTGGAATTTTTGAAAGTAGAATGGCTCTTTCATCAGGAATTGATATTGCAGCAGCTCAAGATCGCAATGATACTTTAATTCAGACCGTAATTTTCGACAGAATTCCAATCGCATTTTGGTTTCATATGTCGAGTAAGTTTATAAATCTTGACTATCAAAGACGTATTTCTTGGGATTTAGAGTTGAGAAACCGATCACTAGGAATTAAACCAAAACAAGCGAATTAATAGCTAATAAGATTAGTTTGATTGACTTTTTAAATCAATTTCTATATCTAATAGGCACCACTCAATACGTGTTTAATTCAGTTATTCAAAAATTAAGGAATGAAAACAGATGCTAAATAGTGAGCATTTCATTAAAACTTCTAAAAGTAAAACAGTTGTTGATATCTTTTTCACAATTAAATTTTCCATTGATTATCGGATCTTATTATTATAATACACTTAAAGATGGAATAATAAGTCCACTCCCAAAATCGAATTTGACTTTTGTTGACCATTCATGTCTTGTTAAATTGCCTATTATTCTGTTGAAAATAGTTTTCAGAGTCAATTCCATAATAAGAAATTATAAAAGTTCTAGTAAACTTTGTTTTGACCGTGTATATTTAAGGTAATCGTATCCGAATAAACAGGAGATTCTATGAAAGAATACTTAACCGATAAAATGGATGCTGTATTAGCTCATCAATTACAGCACTTGCAAAAGGAACTTCAATCGATGCGAATAACACCGAAACCCTTTATAACGATTTCAAGAGAATTTGGCTGCGAAGGTTTTCCACTTGCGAAACGCCTATCAGAATTATTATCTACTGAAACAATTAATTGGAACGTTTATGGCCATGATAGCATACGCAAACTTTCCTTAAACGACGATATTTCCGAAACCCTTTGGGAAACAATTCCTGACGAAACAAGAAATGTATTTACCCAATATTTAGATGCTACGTTAGCGGATAAACCAACAGATTTTATGCTATTTAGAAAGATGGCAAAAAGTGTCAAAGTTTTATCCACTTCTGGCCATGTAATTCTTGTTGGTGCCGCATCATCAGTTCTTACCAAAGATTCAAACTATGCATATCACTTTAGACTAATTGCATCTGAGGAATTCAGAATTCAACGTATAGTTGAAATGGGCTTTTCTCCTAAGGAAGCTAAAGTATTAGTAAAAGAGCGCGACGAAAAACGTGTACATTTCGTTAAACAATTTACGGGAGTCGATATTCGGAATCCGTCTATTTACACAGCCACGTTTAACAACTCCTTGCTTAGTGTCAACGAAATTTCAACCATGGTTTTATCATTAATACAACAACGAATACCTGAATTTGCATGAAAAAACTGCTGCTAATGTACTGGTTAATTCCAATCTATCTACTTTTTTTAAGTTCTTATGAATTATTGACCTATATCGGAATTCAATCAACCAATAAAGACGGAGTATCACTTATTTCCAGAGTGGACTATCTGAAAATTAAGAATATGCAAGCTCAGTCTAATGGTGTAATTGATATTTCATTTACAGAAGAAAATGGTAAACATCACACGAAAAGAATGACATTACCTGTACAATTAGCAGCTCAATTACAAGAATTAGCCATGATTCCAATTCGTTATAAAGAGAATAGTTTCATGCCCATAGTTTTTATGCCGACCTATGAGTTTCACTACAAAATGGTTTTAATGAATCTAGCTATTTCATTTTTCAGCTTTTTAGCCGTATTGTGGGGAGGATTTAGAATAAATCGTTATGTTTTTAAATTGAGTTCTACAGAACTACTAGATAAACAAGTAAAACAGGCTTGGGAAGAAGCAAAACAAATGGAAAGCCATTTAGCATGAGTGGAGTTTTATATCTAATTCCAACGCCACTTGGTAAAGTTTCAGCCGATAAAAGTCTCCCATCTACCGTAATTTCTCTCATTCATGAATTAAAATACTTTGCTGTTGAACAAGTAAAAACTTCCATTCAGTTTCTGCAATCTATAAAGCACCCTGTAAATGAATTTGAAATGAATTTTATAGTTATAAATAAACAACAAAAAGATTCTGAACAAGACCTTGAAGTACTGAACGTATTACTTTCAGGAGAATCCGTTGGTTTGATGTCGGAGGCGGGTTGTCCAGGAGTTGCCGATCCTGGTTCTCAATTAATACGTTTAGCTCATGCAGCTGGAATTCGAGTTATTCCACAAGTTGGACCAGCATCCATGATTTTGGCATTAATGGCATCTGGTTTTAATGGGCAAAAATTTCGTTTTAATGGCTATTTAAATAGAGATCATGAACGCAGAAATGAGGACTTAAAACAACTTGAAATGGCTTCTCTTCAATTTGACCAAACGGAATTATTTATGGAAGCACCTCAGCGTAATCTTACCTTACTAAAAGATGCAATAGCTATACTACAAAATGAAACCCGATTATTGGTTGCCTGCCAAATTACTCTTCCTGATGAACTTATACTATCTAAAACAGTTGCAGAATGGAAGAGAACAAAATTACCTGAAATAGAAAAAAAACCTTGTATTTTTGGCCTATATGGAGAGCCTGCTTTTAGAGTTAAGCCAGCAAAAAAGCAGGCTATTACAAAAGTTAAACGCTGGTAAATAGTATTCCCCTAAAATTTATTAACTAATTTTAAAGTATGAAATCCTTGATTAAATTCTTATTCATTTCCATTTTTGCTGTAAGCTTATTGAATAGCTGTATTGAACTTTCAAAAAATACCCCTTTAAAACAAATAGAAATTACGACTGACCCACTTACACGATTATTAGAAGGGAACAAACGACTTAATGAAAATCATATTCTACATCCAGATCAGGGTGTTAGCTATATTAGGAGTTTAGACAAAGGGCAACATCCTTTTGCCGTTGTAATTGGCTGTTCCGATTCAAGAGTGCCACCCGAACTTTTATTCGACCAAGGATTTGGAGATTTATTTGTAATACGAACTGCTGGAAACATAATTGGTGATTATGAAATTGGAAGTATTGAATATGCAGTTGAACATTTACATTCACCCATAGTTGTAGTTTTAGGTCATCAAAACTGTGGGGCAATTTCAGCTTACACAGAGCATTTAAATGATACCGTTCCTGGTCACATTCAAAATCTAATTGATTATATTAAAGACGAAACAGAAGAAAAAAGTCTTGATAAAAATAGCCCGAACTTTTTGCATGAATCCATTTTGGCGAATATCAGACATGGAGTAAATATTTTAAACACATCGGAGCCAATTATGAAGAAATTGGTTGAAGAAAAAAAAGTACGCATTGTTGGAGCTATTTATAATCTCGATAATTCTACTGTAGAAATTGTGAACTAATGTTAATTAAAAACACAAAAATATTTCCAAAGCATACGGTAATAAGTCTTGCTGTTTTTGTTTTTTTAATGATTATTACTCAATTTTTAGCTTATCAAAACCATCTTTTATTCAAATCTAAAATAAATAATTACTTATATACAGAACTAGATAAATTAGAATCAAGCATTTTTAATATTTTGAATGCTGCTGAATCTGCAATGAGTACCTTGTCTTATGTTGTTCAAACCGACACGTCACGTGAAAAATTTAATTCAATATGTGAAGTATTATTAAAGACGAATCCTAACCTAGATGCTCTAGAACTTGTTGACTCAAATGGTGTCATTATTGCTGTGAATCCACTTAAAGGCAATGAAACCGTAATTGAGTACAATATCTTAAGAGATACGTTGAGAAACGAAGAAGTATTAAAGGCCATTAAGAAAAAAGATGTTTTTTATGGAGGTCCATTTCAATTAAAACAAGGCGGAGTTGCCATTGTTGGTAGAAATCCGATTTTTTTAGATGATGGCACTTTTATTGGACTTACGGCAGTTATAATACATATTAACACACTTATTAAACAAGTTGAGTCACAAGTAACAAACAAAGATATCTATTTCCAGTTTTCAAAAATAAATCCTGTTACCGAAAAGGAAGTGTTTTTCTTTCCAAATAGAGAAAAGTTAAATAAGTCTAAGGCATTAAGTCATTTCATTAGCGAAGGAGATTGGCGTATCTATGCACAAATTGCAGATCCTCTACCCTATCTAGCAAATGTAACCTTTCCAATAATAGGTTTAATACTATCCATTATTGGTTCCTACTTGGTAAAAATCCTACTCAAACAACCAATGAAATTAGAATTAATGGTTGAACAGAAAACAAATGAGTTATTTGAGCATCAAAAAAAATACAAAAATTTACTTGAGCATAGTACAGATGCTGTCCTCGTTATAAATGATGCATTTAATATAACCTTTGTTTCAAAATCTTTTGAGAATATGTTTGGCTACCATGAATCACAGACATTGAAACAGTCTTTTGATTTCTTTATCCATAACGAAGATATCGAATTTGTAAAAATAACCTTGTTAGAGACTCAAAAATTAGCTTACTCTGAATTAAACCAAGTAAGTTTTAGAATTCAAACTAAAGCAAATAAAACACTTTGGGTTGAGGCAACGTTTTCGAATTTATGCAATCAAAATGAAATAAATGGCATTGTTGTAAACATGCATAATATAACCGAACGAGTTCATTATTTGGAAGAACTTCAAAAGCAAAATATTCAACTAAAAGAAATTGCTTGGACACAGTCTCATATTGTTCGAGCACCACTTGTTCGTATTATGAGTTTAATCTATTTAATAAATGAGATAGAACACGAAGAAATTAAGAATTCAGAATTGCTTGGACATATCTATGACTCGGCGGTTGAATTGGATAAAATAATAATAGAAATAACAAAAAAAGCCGAGCGCTTAGACTTTGGCCATTCCAATAATAGCTTTTGAGAAATCCATTGAATTATCAAACTATAAAAACCTATTTAAGTAAACTAGAACAAATTCCCATAGTAGCTTATGTACTAAAGTGGATTCTATTTGCCACTATCATTGGTTTATTTGCTGGGAGTTTTTCTGCCTTTTTTCTAATCTCGTTAAATAGTG
The DNA here is from genome assembly GCA_964575925.1 of uncultured Chitinophagales bacterium. Taxonomy (GTDB): domain Bacteria; phylum Bacteroidota; class Rhodothermia; order Balneolales; family M1805; genus M1805. The sequence continues at coordinate 11,799 of CAZNTR010000050.1, read as the reverse complement.
TAACTGAATGGAGAGTTTCAAATACATTCATTATATGGTTTTTACCCCTTGGTGGATTAATGATAGGCTTAATCTATCATTATTTTGGTTCAGACGTTGTTAGAGGAAATAATCAGCTTTTTGATGAATTTCATAATCCTGAAAAGATTATTCCTTTCAAAATGGCTCCCCTAATACTTTTCGGAACACTAGCTACTCACTTGTTTGGAGGCTCTGCGGGTCGCGAGGGAACTGCCGTACAAATGGGAGGAGCCATTGCCGATCAGTTTACAAGCCTATTTAAGTTGAAAAAGAGAGACCGAAAAATAATTTTAATAATGGGAATTAGCGCTGGTTTCTCATCTGTTTTCGGAACTCCCCTAGCTGGGTCAATCTTTGCGTTAGAAGTTTTAATAATTGGAAGAATTCGACATGATGCCATTTTACCGAGCTTACTAGCAGCAGTAATTGGAAATTATATTTGCACATTATGGGGTGTTGATCACATTCATTATGTAATAAATACGGTTCCAGATTTGTCCATTTTTACTTTTTCTTGGTCTATTCTGGCTGGAATGTTATTCGGCTTAACCGCATTACTCTTTTCAAAATCTTCTCAATATTGGTCAAATTTATTTACAAAAGCTATTTCTTATGCTCCATTACGTCCTTTTATTGGTGGGATTTTTTTAACAGTATATTTTCTTTTATCTGGGTCAGATAAATTTTTAGGTTTAGGCGTTCCAGTTATTGTCTCATCATTTAATGAACAACAAGAAGTGTGGTCATTTTTATTAAAACTAATTTTAACCACATTTACCTTAGGTTCTGGCTTTAAAGGTGGTGAAGTAACCCCGTTATTTTTTATAGGTGCAACATTAGGAAATGCATTGGTATGGATTGTTCCACTTCCTATGGATTTATTAGCGGGTATGGGTTTTGTTGCTGTTTTTGCTGGCGCAACAAACACTCCAATTGCTTGTATTTTTATGGGAATCGAATTATTTGGAGCAGATAGTGCGGTTTATATAAGTTTAGCTGTAATTATAGCCTATTTATTTTCTGGACATTCAGGGATTTACTCTTCTCAGGTAATTGGAAACCCCAAACTGAATATATTTATCCGTAAAAAAGGGAAAACTCTAGATGAACTCAAGACTCGAACATGAAAAAGAACAAGATTCGGTTTAACCTCAGCCAACTAATTCTTGCAAACTTATGAAATAGCGATAATTTCGTTGTTTTGTTTCCCTTGAAAGTTCATTAAGTATCTCTTCATCTTTAATGGTTGTTCTCTTTAATAAATCATCGATACTATCCAAATCTAATATCTCAATAGATTCAAGCCATTGTTCTTGTTCAGAATCAAAAGTCATTAAAATAGCGGCAGCTACATGTTGCAGAGATAATTGATCTAGTGTTTCTTGAGTATTAACATCAGGTTTACTAATCATCTGAACAACTCTTGCTGTTTCATTCAATAACTCGTTTTTGGATAATGGTTTACTCAAAAATCCATCAAAACCCATTTCTAAAAATTCCATACCATTTTTATTTAATCCAAATGCGGTTAAGACTACGATTGGTGTTAATTTAGCAGAATCGATTTTTCTGATTTCATCCATCGTTTCTTTACCATTTAACTCAGGCATTAAATAATCCATCAAAATTAAATCGTACAAATTTTGTTCTACATATTCTATTGCTTCTTTCCCAGATTCTGCAACGTCAACATGCATATTATGCTGTTGCAACATTTCTTTAGCCATTTCCCTATTGGTTGGAATATCATCGACTACAAGTACATTTAAACCTTCATAATGCCATCTTTCACCGCTCTCATTAGGTTCTAAATCCATCACCAATTCATATTCAATGGGCAACATAATTTCAAATGTACTCCCTTTACCGATTGTACTTTCAACAGAAATTTCACCACCGATAACTTCACAAAGCTTACTAGTTATGCTTAAACCAAGTCCTGTGCCTATCTTGTGCTCATCATCGACTTGATGAAACGGCTCAAATATGGTCATTTTGTGATCATCAGAAATCCCTACTCCAGTATCTGCCACTCGTAATTGTAAGGTACATCGCAGATTATCTTTAAAATTAAACGCTCTTACATGAAATGAGACCGAACCGCTTTCAGTAAATTTTATTGCATTCCCAATTAAATTTATTAAAATTTGTTGCAATTTAGATGGATCTGACTTAATGTATCGGGGAACAGAACTTCCAAATTCAAAATCAAAAATGAGTTGTTTATTTTGACAATCTAAAGAAAACATAGATTCCAGCTCATAGCACATGCTCATAAAATCGAAGGTTTGCTCTTTAAGTTCTTGTTTGCCCGCTTCAATTTTTGAAAAATCTAACACATCATTTATCATTCTTAATAAATGATTACCACTTTTATACATGGTTTGAATAAAATCGCGTTTTCTTCTTGGTATTTCATCATCATTTTGCAAAATTTGGGCAAAGCCTAGTATCGCATTTAAGGGTGTTCTCAATTCATGTGACATACCTGCTAAGAACATAGATTTCGCTTTATTCGCTTCAATTGCGGCTTGTTTCGACTCAACTAAAGCAGCCTCATATTCTCGAATTTCAGTAACATCTCTTGCAATGGCAATAAGTTGAACGTTTCCTTTTTCATCGTTAAACACGGTAGTTGTTGAAACACTAATTATCCGATAGTTCCCATCGGCATGTAGCATTCTAAATTCAATAGTTAGAATTTCATTTGTATGAAAAGCGTTAATAACACTTGCTTTTACTCGTTTATAATCGTCGGGGTGGACTAATTCAAATATTTTTAAGGTGTAGATATAGTCCACGGTGTAACCAAGAAGCCTGCTAATACTTGGGCTCAAATAACTTACAAATAAATCAGAGTTCATAACGATAATTGTATCTGCCACATTTTCTGATATCATTCTAAACAATGCTTCACTTTTTGACAACTCTTTCGTTTTTTCTAAAACGGCCACTTGTAACTCATTTTTCCTTTTTTGAACTCGGGATACATAAACAGAAAGTGAACTAACAAAGATGATAATAAGTAAAGATCTAAACCACCATGTAAGCCAAAATGGAGGGAGGACTACTAGATTTAGCAACTTTTGTTCACCACTCCAAACTCCATCCGTATTTGTTCCCTTCACATACAACGTATAATCACCTGCATTTAGATTTGTAAATTGAATGAAGAAGCGATTTCCAATGTACACCCATTTAGTGTCAAATCCGTCCAATTTATAGGCGAATTCACTATCATTAGCGGTTGAAAAATTAAATGAAGTTAGATTAATGGAAATAGAGAGGTCATTAGGCGTTAAAACTAAGGTTGAGTTCTTACTATCAAAAAATGGATACACATGTTCATTATTTAAGGTAACTTTTGAAATAGCAATTGTATCATGTTTATTCGAAATTTGCATTTTCGTGGGATTAAAATAGTTAAATCCGTTTATACCTCCGAAAAATAATAATCCCTTTTTTGTTAATAGTGAAGAATTGGAATTAAATTCATGACTTTGTAACCCTTCATTTGGTGTAAAATTAAGTATTCCATCTCTCCCATTTTTTGTAAAATCCACTCTTGATAAACCTCTGTTAGTACTTACCCAAAAGTATCCAAATCTATCATTTTCAACACTATAGATATAGGAATTTGCCAATCCTTCTGCCGTTGAAACGTACGATACTTTTTTTGTATTTGTATTAAATACGGTTATGCCATTACTCGTTCCAATAAACAAAATTGCTTTAAACGCTTTTAATGTGGTTATTTTAGTATCGCTTTCCTTAACGCCGTTCGAAAATGTACTAAAAGGGATACTAGTAAAATTTTCAAGTGAAAAAAGACTTAAACCACCACCATAAGTACCAACCCAAAATTGAGAATCTGAATGGCGTGCAAAGGCAAACATAAAATCGTTTGGTATGCTGCCATCCACTTTTGCATTTCTTACAAATCGTTTAATACTTTTCGTTTGTGGGTTTATGATAAACATACCTTTACCAATTGTACCTGCAACTAACGTAGTATCGTTATGAAGATAAAGGTTAGCAATAATTACTGGTTCATTGAGGAGTTTTAGTACTTCTGTAGTTTGTTTTTCTTTGTTAAATCGAACTAAACCTCGATCAGTTGCCAACCACAAAAATCGTTTATTAATATCTTTTTCGATGTCCCAAATTAAGGGAAACTCTTTTTGAACTTCAGGATTAATCATTAAAAACTCATTGTTTTGCATGTTAAATCTATGAATTCCACCTCCTCCAGTTGCAATCCAAATCGTTCCGTCTTCCTCTTCGTTAAATGAGCGAATCATATTATTTTTTAAACTCGTGAGTTTTTCTCCCCGTTTTATATGATTTACTTTATTTACTCTGTTATCAGTTTTACTAAGACCAAAACCTGAAGTCGAAAACCAAATGGTTTCATCCTTATCCTTAAATAAGGTATGGACATAATTGGAAGACAAACTATACGTGTTATTTAACTCATTTCTGTAATTATGATAAGTTTCAGTTTGTACATCAATTTCAAAGACTCCACTATTTATTGTTGAAATCCAAATACGATTATCAAGAACTAAAATTCCAGTAACTCTACCATTCAAAAGTGGCTTACCTTCTACTTTATAAACCTTTACTTGTTTTTTTTTATTTTTGGCATCGAAATAGTATAAACCTGAATTAGTTCCTAACCAAACAGTACCATTTTCTGATTTTGCAATAGCGTAAATAGGAGAATCTAACATCTCTACTTGAGTTTCGTTAGAAATTAACTCCTCAATGCTGTCTGAATTAATATGGTAGCTTACTAAACCCGTTTCAGTTCCAATCCAAAGTATATCATCATCCCCTTTTATAAGTATTCTACCTGTTTTCAACGCATCAGAATTGTTGATTACCATCTTTTTAAAGGTTTTAGTTTTTAAAGAATACTTAAATAATCCATCTTGTTCTCTAATTAACCAAATGGATTCTTCTACTTCATCATAAATAAAGTCTCTAAATAGACCACTCTTTTCTATTCCAAATGCAGCTAAATCAACCTTTATTACAATTCCATTTAAGCGATTAAACCAAAACAAATCACCATTTATCGTCGAAAATAACATTTCTTCGTTATTAGGAATCGCAATTAGGTTTAGAATATAATTATCGGTCAAGCTAGGATTTGAACTTCGATTCACTAAAATAAATTCTTTACCATCGTATCTGTTTAAACCATCTTGTGTTCCAAACCACATAAATCCTTTATCATCTTGAACAATTGTTGTTACATACGATTGAGACAAACCATCTTGAATCGACAAATGTTTAAAATGCCGTTGTTCCTTACTTTCTACCGAAATAAAAACAAAGAATACCAAAACCGAGAGATAACAGAAATATTTCATGAACTTGTTATCGAATACATTTAATAATCTGAGTCTGATATAAAAGCTAAAAACGAATGCGAAAAAATGATTAAATCGAACTTAAACTAAAACTCGGCTCTCTGTTTCACCAAAAAGATTATTTCATAGTTAATTTGATTTAAAGCTTTTACCGACAAATCGTTAAAAATATTATATCGATTTCATTAATTGAGTAATGTACTATAAAATTGAGAATATCAAAAGATTTAGCTTCCCTTTTATACATCATAATTTTAAACTAAAGTATTTCAATGATTTAGAAGTGAATTGTTTTATGAAATCAAAATTTGAAAAGTATTGCTTACCTTACCGTTGTTCATTCAACTAAAGTGAACTAATAGTTATTAAATCTCAATAAACAATTATGCGTTTAGGTATTGTAGCTGAAGATGATGATGTAGCAAAAGCCTGGGAAAACAGACTTCAACATCATATAAGTGTTAGAGAAGTTACCATTGTGAAAAAAAGTGACCATCTTCAGATAGTTGATGCTTGTTTAATTATTAAAAACAATGATTCAATTTATGACGATGCCGCATCTCTTATTCGAAGAGGAATGCACTGTTTTTTAATCAGTAAATTACCCACGCATAAAGAGCAAATAGAACGTTTATATCATTTTTCTGAAGAATCTGGAGTTTTTCTCCAACTGGCACATTGGATTTCTTATTCTCCAGCAACTCAATGGATTAACACAAAAATAAAGCATCCAACATTTATTCATATCGACCGACGCTTACCTTTGCATCAAATTAATGCTTACGACCATGCTTTTTCCAATTTGTGGATTGATGATTTAGCCTATTGCTTAAAAATAATGCGATCAAATGTTCACAAAGTTGAAGTCGGCTTCTCTGGAATTTCCCCACCCATGCTAACTAAAGCTTCTGATCAACAAGCTTCATCACTACCTCAATTACATCTTTTTATTCGTTTTGATAACGGTGGTTCTGCTTTAATTTTTATTGGAACTGGAGTTCATGAATTGAGCTACAAACGAATTATTAGTGACTCAAAAGTTCATATTGAACATGATGTTCTAAAATCTTCGGTTTTGGTGAACACACCTGATCAACATCATCATCTATTTCAGGAAACAAAACATTTTTTGGATGAAGAACCTGCCGATCGTGCCTTAAGTCTTTTTCTAAAATCAGTGCAAACCAAAACGGTACCAGAATATTCCATTTTTGATTGTTTAAAATTGACACGAGTTATTCAGCAGGTTGAAGAACGTGTTTTCAGAATGTATTAATGAGTCCACTTCATTAAATTAATCATTCCTTTTGCTCCCATACAAATACGGCCAATACGACGAATAGTTTACTAAAATCTATTTTTCGGCGTTCGTTCTTACTTCAATTTCCTATTTTTGTTATGCTTTACTTTCATTTTAAACTTTGAATCCTATTTTTAAAATCAATTTATTAAGCTCAAATATGTCCTTTTTAGCTTGTGTATTCCTTTTGATTTAATTTGATTTATTTTAATCATAGTCTGTTCACATCCGTGAATATCATAGGAATTTTTCTAAAAAAAAAGCCAAACTGATTACTCAAATTGGCTTCATATAAAACTTGAAACGAAATTTATTTGATTTTAACCAACTCAACTTTGAAAATTAAGGTCGCATTAGGACCAATATCTCTACCTTGACCGTTTGAACCATAAGCTAATTCACTTGGTATGTAAAGCATAATTTCGCCACCTTCTCCAATTAACTGAACGCCTTCTGTCCAACCTTTTATTACCTGATTTAAACCGAATTCAATAGTTTTACCACGTTTGTAAGAACTATCGAAAATGGTGCCGTTTAAAAGCGTTCCTTCGTAATGAACTTCTACTTTATCGGTTGCTTTTGGTTTTTTTGCAGAACCTGCTTTTACAATTTTATATTGAAGACCTGAAGCCGTTTCTTTAACTCCATCTTTGGTTTTATTCTCTGCTAAAAAAGCTTTTCCTTCTTCCATATTTTTTGTTCCTACTGAACTAATTTCTTTTGCTCTCTCTGCCATTGCTGCTGATCTATATTGTTCTACCATTGTTTTGATTTCTTCTTCTGTTAATTGTGGTGTTTTTTTTAAGGCGTCTTTCATTCCTAGTACAAACTGATCAATGTCCATTTTATCTAAGCTTCCGATTGCACGAGGAATTTGCTGACCTAAATCATAACCGACACTATAGCTTTTTTTGGAAGCATCATCCGATTTTAAAGACTCGTTATTTGCTGATTTATTACATGCAAAACTCATTGCAATAAGAACTGTACTCAGAATTAGTTTTTTCATAATTGTATTTACTACTGTTTTGATAAAATTTGTTAGTTATTAAAGAGATATCTCAATCTGACTATTCAGTACAAGTGAGCACAGATTTTAATCTCAATCAATTTATTGAGGCTAAAATAACGATTCAACACATAAAAGTGTACTCAATTTAAAATTTTCCAATTTATCCGTTTAATCTAAGACTGTAAAACGGTTTGGTATTGCTTTTTTTATTCGAGTTCTAGTTTACTTTCCTTCTAAACGCAACTGTTCCTAAATTTTTCCTTTTTGTAAAACTTGATTCACCACACTGAAATGTTTCCACATCTTTGAGTACGTGAATGAAATTTAAATAAAGAGTTCACTAAAAAATTTGATTTTTGGGGGATTTCGCCCTTCCAAAACTTGCAAATTAGCCGAATAGTTTGCTAAAATTTATTTTTGGTATAAACTCAAGGTAAATGTTTATTTAATTAGAAAAATTAAAGCCTTGTAAAAATGTACTTTACCATTATTATCCATAGAATTCCATAATTCAATTAGAAGCTAAACATTTATTCTAAGTTCCACTTAATAGAAAAAAAAACAAATCGGGTTTTTAAATTAAGACCTTGTAGTTATTCCTTTAATAAGCTTTTTTAAACCGCTACATTTTGTATTTTTCAGAAAACAAATAAGGATCTTTGTACATGGAAGTAATTCGAATTAAACAAGTTGATGCGTTCACAAGAACACCATTTTCAGGAAATCCTGCTGGAGTTGTACTCGATGCCGACTTTTTGGACACAAAAACAATGCAGAAAATTGCAATGGAAATGAATTTATCAGAAACAGCTTTCGTTCTTGAACCAACCCACGCTGATGCTGATATTCGAATTCGTTGGTTTACTCCTAGCCAAGAAGTACATCTTTGTGGTCATGCAACTATTGCAGCTTTTCATGTCTTAGCCGAAGAAGGAAGATTTGAATTAATTGTAGGAGAACCACAAAGTTTTGTTGTTGAAACCAAATCAGGAAACCTTATTGTTGATGTAGAGTGGTTGAATCATCATCCTTATATAAAATTCACCTTACCTATTCCTGTTTTTTACCCATATCCTGGTGATATTTCACAACTTTGTGGTTCATTAGGACTCGCAGAAGTTGAACTTAGCCGTAAAGTTAAGCCAATGATTACAAACAACGGATACTGTTTTGTTCCAATCACACATTTTGACAGTCTTAAAACGATAGATCCAAATAGAACATTATTAGCTGGTTTAGATGAATTATACGATTTAAAAGGTTTTGCAGCGGTTACTATGGATACTGGAGATAAAGATATTGATTGGCATATGCGCTTTTTCGCTCCAGGTTTAGGCGTTTTTGAAGACGCAGTAACAGGAAGTGCAAACGGACCAATGGCGGCTTTTTTATATTTGAACGGTTTAGTAGATACCACAAAACAATTTTTTGAATTTAAAGCATCTCAAGGTCGTTTTGTAAATAGAACAGGATATGTAGATGTATTATTACAAACAGATGAGAATGGAATAAAAGAAATTCAAATCTGTGGGGAAGCAGTAACAGTAATGGAAGCTAATTTATTTCCTGATGCAGGTAAAGCAAGAAAGTTCTAATATTAATTACGCTAAAATCACTCTATACCTAGTTAACTAAACGAATTTATTCGTATTCTCTTAAAAAAAAAGGGATTTCACAGAATTTTATTTATAAGAATTTCCAATAATCAAACATTAGGTTAAATTATTTTGTACCTTAATGTACGGTAAATAAGAATAATTCATTATTTATCATTAAATTAACAGATTAATTAACATCTAAATTTACTGCACAGGAGGCCGACCGTCATGAGGGCAAAAATGTACGAAAAATATTACAAAATGGGATTAAGTCATGATTTATTCAAAACCATGCATCTTAAAAAACCCAAAAAACGCATAAAAACGTTTTATTATCTATTAATGTTAGTAGTGTTGTCTATCGCTTTGTTACTCTTCTAAGCTTTACTAATCGTTCGATTTATTTGCTTTTTTATAGAGCTTTCCAATTGTAAGCATTCTGTTTTTTATTTTAGTGATGGGGAATTTTTCGACAAAATCTTTTAATTGAACAATTGTCCAAGTAGTACCTTCCAATTTTACATCCACAATCATAAAATCACCTAAAAACATGGTGACAGAAGTTTTATTCTTAGATAAATAGATATGAGTGTCGTAACCTGAGAGTTTCTCACTTCTATTCACTTCTTTTGAATTGTCTAAATTATAGGACTCAACGGCTTGTTCACGATAATAATCTGGGTTAATACTATAATCTTGCATTTTGAAATGAATAACTCGAATGGGAACAGATTTATCATAATATAATTGAGTAAGCTCAAATGTATATTGAGGATGTACATTTGGCGTTTCAAACATGGGCTTATCCTTTATAAGGGTGTCTGAAACTGAAGGCAAAAACGTTAACAAGGTATCGATATGAGCCCTAATGATATGAGATTGTGAAAAACTTGCTTGCACACTGAAAAAAAGTATAATTAGGGTGTAAAGGAGTTTGTTCATATTCTTACATTACGTTTTCACGGAAATATAATTTAGATTATTGGATTATGACAGACAAACAATTTCCAATTGGAAAATTTACCTACACAGGCCTGTTAGACGAACACGCAAGACTTCATGCTATTGAATTAATTTCAACTCTTGGAAGCAGACTTAGTGAGTTATTATCGGGCTATTCTGATCACTTAATGGATACTCCTTATAGGCCAAATGGTTGGACTGCAAGGCAAGTTGTACATCATTTATTCGATTCTCATGCTACTGCTTATATGCGAATTAAATTTGCACTAACGCAAGACAATCCTACCATAATGGCTTATAATCAAGACGATTGGGCAGCTTTAGCGGACTCAAAAATGCCTGTTCACGTTAGTGCATCAGCTATTGGTGGACTTCAAGCTCGCTTGGGATTTTTATTGGCTTCTTTGAATCATGAAGATTTTGAAAAAACACTTCAACATCCCGAGAGAGGATCAATCACTATTGATTATTTAACAGCGCTATATTCATGGCATGGAGAACATCATTTAGAACATATTCGTTTATCTCTTCATGATTAATACAGATTAACGAATACACTGAGTTCGGGATAAGGAAAAAGATACTATCAGGTATAATAAATTTCATCATTCTGGGCTTGACCATAATCTTTGCTTAATTTTGGATTTAATTCGAGATAGCATTTTAAGGTTTTTCAAATCGTTTTAAGTTGCCTTCGGTATAACTGGGAAGCTATAGTACATTATACATTGTTTAATATAGATTTTGATTAAACTTATTCAAATAAATCTTAACCCGAACTCAGGCCACTTGTTCTTATCCTATAATTCAAAAGCTTCAACTTAGTTTGTTTGAAACTTTTTTTTTGAATATAACCTTAGGTTTTCATTTTACATTACTACCAACTATTGGTTAGCTACATTTGTCTAGAATTCATTTTAACGCAAATTATTCAACGTAATCACTATTTAAAAGCACGTTATGCTCACGCAACTCGAATTGAATCAACATTAACCAAGTCTTTTAGGCTTAGTTTTGTATGCTCTAGCATTTATTACTAATAAAAATATTTTGCAAAATCGACTTTGAATAAAGAGTCTATTGTCTTAATTTTAAAGTAATCAAAATCCTCACTACTAAACAATTATTTGGAGGCTGTTATGAGTCAACATAAATGGGTATATGCATTCGGTGGTGGAAAAGCCGATGGCGACAAATCCATGAAATCACTACTTGGCGGGAAAGGTGCCAATTTAGCAGAAATGAGTGCAATTGGTCTTCCAGTACCATCTGGTTTCACCATAAGTACAGAAACCTGTAAATACTACAATGATAACAAATTGCAGTGGCCGGCTGAACTAACAGATCAAGTTGATGCAGGAATAAAAAGTTTAGAGATTTTGATGGGTAAATCTTTTGGAGACCCTAAAAATCCATTATTGGTTTCTGTTCGTTCAGGTGCAGCTTTATCCATGCCTGGAATGATGGATACTGTTTTAAATTTAGGTTTAAATGATGCGGTTGTCGATGGTTTAGCTAAACAAACGG
>CAZNTR010000049.1:0-22888 GCA_964575925.1 uncultured Chitinophagales bacterium | reverse complement strand
TCTGCAACAGTTTATTTTTAGGATTGACTTTTCTTTAGGCTGAGATCCTGTGTCGGGGCTCAGGATGACAATACCTGATTTCTGCAACAGTTTATTTTTAGGATTGACTTTTCTTTAGGCTGAGATCCTGTGTCGAGGCACAGGATGACAATACCTGATTTCTGCAACAGTTTATTTTTAGGATTGACTCTTCTTTAGGCTGAGATCCTGCGTTGGGGCACTGGATGACTTTTACTTTCTATCGTTATCAATCATATACTACACTCATTATTCAACTGAAATCTTATGTATCTTTGGAGCTAATGAACAGTCTTTTTATTTATATTATTGACATCTTAGGTGTCATTTCATTTGCGATTTCAGGAGTTTTAACTGCAAGAAGTAAACGAATGGATGTTTTTGGGATTTATATTATCGCCTTTGTAACTGCGACAGGTGGAGGGACACTTCGAGACATTTTGATAGGGAATACTCCTGTAGGCTGGATGAATAATCTAACTTATGTTTACTTAATAACAGGCTCAGTAATTTTCTCTTTAATGTTCCATAAGCGATTGAGTTATTTACGAACATCTTTGTTTTTGTTTGATACCATAGGAATAGGATTATATACAATGATTGGCATTCAAAAAGGAATTGAAATTGGTCTTCACCCTGTTATTTGTGTATTTATTGGCACAATGACTGCCACATTTGGAGGTGTTATTCGAGATATTTTGTGCAACGAAATCCCTGTAATATTCCGAAAAGAGATATACGCAACAGCGTGCATAGTAGGTGGTGGCGCTTATTTTGCATTTATCCAATTTCCAATAAATCAAAAAATTGCTTTGTTAATTTCTGGCATAATTGTAATAACGATTCGCTTATTCGCAGTTAAGTTTAAATTGAGTATCCCCTCGTTATATAGAGAAAGTGAACCGACTGAATAATTTTATTATTGCGCAGTCGGTTCAAAGATTTAGTTATAGCCTAACAATTTAATTGCGATTTCTGTACCTAAACCCATCGGGTAACCTAATTTAATAATCATTCCACCCATAGGTTCTAAATATCTGGCGTTTTTTAAATCACCACAATTTATAGGCTCAAAACCCATGTCTTCAATAAGTTCAACTGCAACATCTTTTGCAGCTTTTTCATCAGTACAATAAAAAACGGAGGCTTTAGAACCATCTACATCAGCACCCAAAAGAATGCGTTCAGCAAAAACAGTATTAAAAGCTTTAACAACTTGAGCATGTTTAGATTTTTTAGCGATATACTCAGCTGCGGAAGTTTTCATTCCAGGAATTAAATCATAGGAATCAGGATCGAGTGGATTAGTACAATCTACCAACACCCGACCTTCTAGATCGCCCATTTCTTCCAGTGCATTGTCAACACCAAGCCAAGTTACAGCAAGAATAATAGCCTGACCGAAATCAGCAGCTTGTGGAATAGATCCACCTTGGACTGTAGAGCCCATCATATCAGCTAGTGATTTTGAACGACCTGCATCGCGGGAACCGATCATAATTGTATGACCTGCTTTTGAGAGCTTCTGCGCTAAAGCACTAGCCATACTTCCGGTTCCAATGATTCCAATATGCATATACAATCTCCTTTAGACGTATTCAGTAAACGATTAATGCGCCAATTAAAACAAAATTCAAACAAAGAGCAATAAAAATTATCTTATTTTTGAAAATGTTCAAAGCTTTCTAAAATAACCTTATTTGAATCAGTTGAAAAGTACTAAATGAACTATTTGCACGAATTCGAGTAAATAAAAACGCTTTCACACCGTAGTTTTACTACTTTTGACATAATTAGCACCCAAAATTATTCATAATTTTCTGAATGTTTAAACAATCGCCTCATAATGAACTCGTATTAACTCGAAAAAGACAAACCTTAGTTCGCGAATTAAAGGAAAAAGGAATTGAATCCGATGCTGTTTTGAAGGCAATTGAAAAAGTTCCAAGACATAAACTGATTGACTCAGCTTTAGTTCAAAGAGCTTATGAAGACACCGCTTTACCCATTCTTTTAAAACAAACTATTTCACAACCATATACAGTTGCCAAACAAACAGAATTATTAGAACTTGAATCGAATGATAAAGTTTTAGAAATTGGAACTGGTTCAGGTTATCAGTGTGCTGTTTTGTGCGAGTTAACTAAACATGTTTATTCTATTGAACGACATCATCAATTATATCTGTATGCAAGTGATTTATTGAGAAAATTAGGTTATCGCCCGACTTTAAAATCAGGTGATGGAACCTTAGGATGGTCTGCTTATGCTCCATTTAACGCCATCGTTGTTACTGCTGGCGCACCTGTAGTTCCTGAAGCTCTAAAAATGCAGTTAGCTATAGGCGGAAGATTAGTCATACCTGTAGGGGATGAAAAAGAGCAAAAAATGATGCGAATCATTCGGATAAACGAGTTCGAATTCAAAGAAGAAACACATAATTCATTCAAATTTGTACCCTTAATAGGAAAACAGGGCTGGTAAAAGATTATGCAAAAAAACGATAAAACAACTTTTAAAGAATATCCTTCCTTAATTATTAAGGGTTTTTTAATGGGTGCAGCGGACGTAGTCCCTGGTGTTTCAGGTGGAACTATGGCCTTAATTTTAGGAATTTACAAACGCCTACTTACAGCCATAAAAAGTGTTGATACCAAAGCGATTAACCATTTATTTAGGTTAAAAGTTACCGATTTCTTTTCTGTTTTCCATTGGAAATTCCTTTTAGCACTTGTTTCAGGAATAGGAATGGCTATTATTTTCTTTACACGAATTATTCCACTTCAAGTGCTTATGTTTTCTCACCCAGAGCCGATTTATGGCTTGTATTTTGGTTTGATTTTGGGGTCGATTTTTTTATTGGTGAAAAATTTAAAACAACTTGAAATCAGTACATTTTTTTTTATAGGATTGGGAAGCTTAATTGGCTGGTGGATTGTAAATCTAGTGCCGACTCAAACGCCAGAATCGAATGTGTTTATTTTTATAAGTGGCGCTTTAGCCATCTCAGCTATGATTCTTCCAGGCATATCAGGCTCGTTTATTTTGTTAATTCTTGGTAAATATCAATTTATACTAAGTCAAATTAGTAAAATTGGTTCTGATGAAACTGTTGCTTCCCTTACTATTTTAGGCATTTTTGCAGTTGGTATGCTTTCTGGAATTATATTCTTTTCCCGTTTTTTAAGTTGGTTATTACAGCGGTTTTATCGCCCAACTTTATCTGTTTTAATTGGGTTCTTAATTGGTTCGCTGAGTGTTATTTGGCCGTATCAAGTTAGGACTTATGAAAAGATTGTTCAAAATGAACTTATGTTAAAAACAGATTCTAAATGGGAAAAAATTAAGGGACAAACTGGGAATGAAAATTTGCCAGAATATTATTTAATTTTCCAAAATGAGAATCCGACTGAATCGTTGACTTCTCAAGAAGTTACTGTGCAAAAAGTGAAGAAAAAATTGATTAAAAGTGAGCCATTTTTCCCCTCTTTTTCACATGCTGATTCGGACTCCCGATTAAAAGACGGTTTATTTAGTTTACTATTTGGATTCTTTTCTATTGCTATTGGATTACTGTCTGTTCTTGGAATTCAGAAACTTGCAGAAATCGGAGTCAATTCACCGAATTAATTATCTATTCAAGTAAATTAACTTTTATATATCTGCTTTATTCACGAACTTTGGGTATAAAAAGAACGGTTATTAGACTTAAAAGGAGTTTATCATGATTACTATATCTAAAGTTTTAGTACCTACCGATTTTTCTAGAGGCTCTGAATTTGCTTATCGCTACGCGAATGATTTAACAAAAAAATTTGGCGGAAGAGTAGATTTATTGCATGTAATTCCTGCTTTTCAATATCTAACCGAAAGTATTAAACAACTTGGTTTACCATTCGACATGGATAAACAGGTTTACCCTGCTTTACAAAAAGATTCCATTTCAAAACTTAAAGAATCTTCTATTGAATTTTTGGATGAATCGGTTCGAGGAACCACAAAAACGCTCATAGACCGCAAGGTTGATGAAGCTATAGTAGAAAGAGCTGTTGAACTTGATTATGACTTAATTTTAATTGGTGCCCAAGGTGCTAGTGAAAATAAATTAATTCATGGAACGATAACTGAACGTGTCATTCGATTCTCTACTGTTCCTGTACTTTCTGTTCCTCCGTCAATTCCAAATCATCCTTTACGAAAATTACTCATACCAACAGACGCTTCTGAGGTATCTTTGGCTTGCTTACCCTATGCCGTATCTATGTTAGACAGCCTTGGTGGAGAATTAACGCTCTTTCACGTTCTTGAAATGTATGGAAATGAAACTGAGAATGAAGTGCTAGCAAAGAGTAAAAACGAACTAGAAGCTATTACGGATTTACTTATTGAAAAAGCAAATCACTATTTAAAAACTTCGACTGAAGTTAAACCTAAAGTTAAAATTGTGGGCATTTTTAATCAATATTCAATTCAAATTCATGATGGAGATACTATTCGTAGCTATCCTTTAGCTGTTAAAGTAGTTCGAGGCGTTTCTTCTCATTTCGAAATTGTTGATTATGCCAATGATTATGCAGACATGATTATTATGACAACTCATGGTAAAAGTGGATTTAAACATATTTTGATGGGATCTACCGCAGAAACTGTTGCAAGACACTCGGCTGTACCAGTTTTAACTTATAAGCCAAAACATCTGGATTATTATTAACATGAGTTTGGGAAATTAATTATACACTACTATAAGTCAAAATCCAGAATAAACAAGAAATATGTTATTTGGCTTCGCAGTGTAATCGGTATCACTAACAATCTCAACGTGCTATATTGAGAATTTTCGAATGAAACCAAGGACTTCCTGAACTTGATTCAGGATTTTGGTCTAGCAAATTGTTTTTGCCTTTTTTAGTGTTCCTAGTACTTGCTTCACTTAGAAGAGATTCTGGGACAAACCCAGAATGACCTATTTTTATATTTCATTCTTAAGCCTAACTTAAGCTACTCGTTTTAGACTGAAGGGAGAGTTTCCTTTAGCCAATCGGTTACAACTTATTCATTTGAATAACACAATGGTTACGTTCAAGTAGCATTTTTTTTAAACTTTTTTCAGATCGAACTCAAAACGGAAACCCATACCTGGACTTGTCTGAACATGAATTGTTGAACCATGCTCATCTAAAATGCTTTTCACCACTGCTAAACCTAAGCCCGTTCCACCCTTCTCTCTTGATCTTGAGGAATCAGCTCTAAAGAAGCGTACAAAAAGATGTTCTTTTTCTTTTTCAGAAATCCCAAGTCCATTATCCTGAACAATAATTTTGACAGCATCTGAATGAATAACTGCTATTAGTTTTAGTTCAGTTGCACTAGAATAATTTAAGGAGTTCGAAATAAGGTTATCAAAAACTTGCTCTAATTTATCTTTATCAGCAAGGACAAAAACTTCTTCTATTTTTGATATTAAATTAATTCCCTGCTTCTCCGCTCTATTTTTATAGCTTTGACAAACAATTTGGAACATCTCTTTCAAATTTACCGACTCTAATTTCAGGTGATATTCATGAGAATCGAATTTCTGCAAGGTTAATAAATCGGTGAACATTCGGTTTAACCGTTCTAATTGAGCCCGTGCATGAAGTATATATTTTTGCTTTTCTTCAATCGGTAATTGCTCAATTTCAAGCATTTCTAAAGAGCCCCCAATTGTATGTAATGGATTTCTTACTTCATGCGTCATATCGGCATAAAATTGACGGTGACGATCATATAAACTTTGCAATTGAACGGTATCTTCTTTAAGTGTTCGAGCCATTTGATTTAATGCTTTACTTAAAATTCCAATTTCATCGTTTCTCGTTAATTGAACACTAGACACTTCGCTTCCGATTGCTATTTGCTGTGCATATTCCGTTAAATCTTGAATTGGACGAGAAACCGAACGCGCCGTTAGGGTCGAGACTACTAAAATTAATGCGATTGAAATAAACATTCCGCTATAAATAATCCATCGAATTGTTTTAACAGGTTCGAATAGTTTTGATTCAGATTGAACAATTATTAAAAACAAATCGGCATGTATTTTACTTACAGAAAATAAATAACGAGTCACTTTATTGTGATACATGATGATGTTCGAAGGCTTATCAAAATTTCTTACCACATGTTGACTTGAATTAATTTCTTCAAGTTTTTTTTGAAACGATAAGGAGTCTAATAAAATCATTCCATATTCAGAAACAGCTTGAAATAACTCCAAAGACTCCGAATACTTCTCTCGATGCATCTCTTTGAATGCAATAGAATACGTATTGGTGTCTCTAATTAAGCGCTTAGTTCCACTTGTTAATAAATAATCACGAATGAAAACAATCGAATAGCTCGAAACAGCAGTAACCCCAAAAATCAATAAGGTGATAAATATCAACGACAAGCGAGATTGAATATTCATAGACCTGCCAAATCTTTATTCACGCCATAACCTATGCCACGATAGGTTTTAATAATTTCGCCACCATCTCCTAATTTCATACGAATATTTTTGATATGTACATCTATAGTTCTATCAAAAACGTAATGATCTTCTGGCATTACAAACGCTAAAATATCTTGTCTGCTAAAAATACGTTTTGGAGCATTAAATAAGAGTTTCACTATTTGAAATTCAGTTGCGGTTAACTCTACTCTTTTTTGTTTTACAAATAGTTCTTGGGAATCCGTGTCGATTACGACGCTACCAAATTCAAGTTTTTGCTGATGTTGTGTTTGAGGTTTTCTTCTGAGCAAAGATTTCACATGGGCTAAGACAAGGTTCAACGAAGCTGGTTTTGAAATATAGTCATCAGCGCCAAGACTTAAACCTTCAATTTCATCTCGCTCCTTATCTTTTGCTGTTAGAAATATGACGGGAATTTCATTCAGAATAGGATGCTTTCGAATTTGTTGACACAATTCTTTTCCATCTACAAATGGAATCATAATGTCTAAAATGGCCAATTGAATGGATTTTGAATAAGCCTCGATAAAAGCTTGGGCTTGTTTTCCATCATAAGCCGTTAATACATTAAATTGATTGAGCTTAAGAAAAGAAGACAACATGTCTGCGGCTTCTTTTTCGTCTTCAACTAATAAGATTGTGGCGTCTTGCATGGTAAAAAATACAGAATCTTAGAATGAATGTTGATTTAATAAGCGAGTCTTTTTAATTATTTGATTTTTTAAATCTCTAATTTTGATAGTTGAGAATGCCTATAATTTCAAAAAGAAATAATTAGTCATAATTTTCATATCTTTTTTTTCAAATTCGGATTTAGACCTTTGTAAAGTTTATTAATTTTCTAAAAGGTGAGTAAACTCCGAAAATTAGTTTTCAACAATATATTGGCTAATTCGCAGAATTTGGATGGGTTTAAAACGAAAAAACGAATTTCAGAATTGATTAAAAGGATTATTTTTGCAAAAAAACAGGAACCTTATGGCAACATATAGTTTTTTTTTCATCGTTGTTATTTCGACATATTGGGCTCCGACCTAGCATCTCAGCCTTAGAACTTAACCTATACAAAAGAACTGTTTATGGCGTAAAAAGATATTGGACAGAGATAGCACTTTGTGGTTCTTCGAATCGTGTCGGGCACGAGATGCTCATTATTTGCAATAATCAGTAATGTTTGTTTAGAAGTGACGTCCAAAAGTTGAGGTATTTATTTGATATAAGGATGATATTTTTCACTACAGCAGTTTTTTAATCATTACTTACTTAAACTCTTTTACTTTAAAATTTTACTCAATGAGTAATTTAAAAACCTTGTTTTTTGTTTTTAATTTGAATTTTTATCATTTGTTAAAATAATTTTCATTTTGAACTCAACCAAATTCGAAGCAACTAGAAAAATTACATTACATCAAAATAGTTACATGTTAAAACAGAAGTGATTTTCATTTTTATTAAAGATTAAAGCATAAATTAAGCTAACTATATAAATAACAATTATTTTTTAAATTAAGTATAGAATTTTCCGAACTTAAAACTAATTATTTTTTTTTATAAATTTAATCAGAATTTTAATAAATTAGGATACACTAAACAATAAACAATTCTCAATATAGGATTAAATCTATGAAGTTATTTTCTTTGGCCGTACTATTTCTTTTTACGGTTTCATGTTCAACGATTATAAATGGGACTACTCAATTAGTTTCAATTAATTGCAATGTTTCAGATGCTGATATTTATTTGGACGGCGTTTTAATTGGTAAAACACCTTTTTCGGGTTCAATACCTCGATCAAAAAAAATGTTAGTTGTCCAAAAAGAAGGTTATACACCATTTTATTTGGCCTTGAGTACATCAATTGAACCTGTGTTTTTTGGGAATATTATAACTGGTGGAACTCTTGGTAGTACAACTGATTTTGCAACTGGTGCAGCCTATTCCTACTCACCTTCAAGCTTTCAAGTTGATTTAGCCGATACCAAAGCAAGTCTTGATACCTTTATTAAAGAATCAAATTTGCGTAAATTTGCAATGATTCATATGTCAGACATTGCTTTAGACTTAGCAAATAATGATGGTCACTATTTGAACACCTTATTACAATTAACTGATTTATCCACTAATCAACAAACCATTGATTTATTAAAATCTTTTGTAAAACAAGCTAATGGAAAACAAGTTGAATTTGGACAATTAGTTGTTTCGTTGATTTAATGATTTTCTTTTTTAGACATTATAATAGATGGTTGATTTGTTTTTCAGCCTTTTTTTTTGTTTTGGATCACTTTATGCACAAGAAAATGGGTCTACAATTCAAAGTGATTCTATTCCTGTTTTTAAACAATTATATATTGCTTTTGCAGGGCCTTATCCTGCTAGTCCATCATCAGCACTTGGTCATATTTTTCTTGTTATTGAGCCTGACACTTTAAGTAAAACCCCTTATTTACTTTGGAAGGCCATTAATTTTGGAGCAGATATAGAATCTATTAATCAAATTGAATTATTTTGGTATGGTTTATTTGGTGGGTTAAAAGGGAAATTCAGTGAATTATATTTCCATGAAAAAATTCAAGAATATTCGAATATTGAGTCGAGGCCTATTTGGTTAATACCTGTTAATTTATCCTATCAAGAAAAAAGAAGATTCCAAATAGAACTTGAAAATAGAAAAAACGAAACCTACAACTATCGTTTTACTAATTTAAATTGCGTTAACTATATAGAGGATTTAGTCCTAGCAAGTATTGATTCGAATACAGCTATGCCTACCCGTTTTTATACAACACCTGAGGATTTTATAATTTCATCACCCATTCTACAATCTCGCATATCAAAACCAATTTTATTAAAAAGTATTGAACAAATCCTCTCAGAGAACTCTATCCATAAATCGCAAAATTTGTCTTTTCAGCTCCTTTTTTTGGAAAAAAAACTGCAATTGGAAAATAAAATGCCAAGCAAAAAGCAGCAATCTGTTCTTGAAGAACTTAGAGTTTCTGTAATGAATCAAAAAAATGAATCGATTCAAAAAGTTGTTTTTCAAGATCAAAAACTCTATTTGCACCCTCTACAATTTTTCGAATCTTTTGCTGGAATTAGTGATAAGCAAAGTGAATTGCGTCTAAATTATCGTTTTGCGGCACACGATTTTCACGATAAAGACGATGCATTTTCTAGAGTTGAACTCATTGAAGTTGCAAAACTTTCTTTGGGTTTTTCTGCAAAACAAAAACCTATTGTTCACAGTTATTCCATTTTTAATCAGATGAGTTTACAGGCTTCCACTGCTTTATCAAATTATTATGCTTGGAGTCTTTCAATTGGAGGGAAACGAAGAATTGACCTGGAAAATTCTCCTTTTTCACATGAATTCATAATTGGGACAGGGAAATCGTTTTATTGGTTTGACAACAAGAATTACACTAGTGCTTTTTTAGTCTCTTTTGCTCCATCTTATATACATTTCAATGGATTTAATTTTGATTTGAAACTAGAGTATATTCAATTAGTCCATTTTAAAGCCATTACTTGGTTACAAAAAGTTGAACAGTATGTTGACATTTTTCATCAAAAATTTCGTTTTAATCCCGTTTATTCCTCAGAAATAAGTTTTAGAATGGCAAATTCATTTCGTTTAATGCAGAAAGCATCTATTTCGGTAAATGGATATGATTTATCTATTGGGATTCGGAAAAGTTTTTAACAACTTGATTTCTTATTTCTATTTTCGGTGGTTTTTTTGGTTGTAAGCAAGGACGCTCACTCTTTTTTATTAGCACCAGCTTGGACGTTTTCGCTATGTTTGATTCAACATATTTTATTAACCTATTTCAACATCATCATTTTTTTTACTTGAACGAATTCACCAGCCTGAATTCTATACAGATACATTCCTGAAGACAAATCACTTCCATCGAACAAACGAGTGTGATAACCTGCATTTAGCATTCCATCAGCCAATAAAGCTACTCTTCTACCTAGTAAATCGAATACTTCAAGTTTAACTGTTGATGCAGTTGGAAGACTAAAAGCGATTTGAGTAGAAGGATTAAATGGATTTGGATAATTCTGAACTAAAGAAAAATCCTTAGGCATTAAAGCGGCTTGCTGCTCATTAATAAATGAGGATTCACCAGCAACAAACTGAAACTTATGATTTCCTTTTGGCAGATTAATCTGAATAAGATCTTTTGTTAGAGAATAATATCTGCCATTTGCCAAGTTAATCAAACCAGCTTCATTAAGTTCATCTGTAAATTCAACTTGAAGCTGTAAATTTTGAGACTCTAAGAGCTCAAAGGCGAGAGGAACCGAATAGCCTGTTTCACTACTTATAAGTGCTTTACGGATAAATTTACTTGTTTCATTCGTTTCATCAATTAAAGCTAATTGGGAGACTTCGAATGGTTGTGGTGGCAATTCTGTATCAAATTTATTCAAGTTTTGATTTTGTGATTCAGGATAAATAGCTAATTGAACCGAACGAGTACCAAATGATTCATCACCTTGAGCCAACAAAGTAATTACTTGTTTTTTACTAGCTTGATTATCTGAGCTTAAACTTCTTTTTGCACTTCCTTGATTTACGATTAAATCATAATAATTCAAAACTAGTTCAGAATTTTCCGTTGTGTTTTTCCAAGCATACGCTTTTGAAGGTTGCAATAGTGTAGTTGGCACCCAATTTCCAGTCCACTCATATAAATCTTGTCCTCCACTTAATTCATCAGTCCATGTAATTGAGGTTCCAAATGGATTTGCAATAATATTCCAATCTGACTTTATTGGGATTGAATAGGCATTATTGTCATCTAAAGTAACCGAAGCAGGTGCTGTCGAAACTTGAAACGGTGATGCTGCAATTACCCAATACCCTTCACCAGGAACGGAACTTGAGTAAAACTCAGAAAAAGAAGACCCACTCCATCTAAATACTTTATACTCTTCTGTAGGAATTGAAATTAATGAGCTTATGGAGGTTGAAGCACCAGAAATTCCTAATAACCGAAAATCAGACGCCAATAAATCACCAGATGGTGAATACGAAACAGAATTACTTACCGTACTTGAATATGAGAAGACATTAAACACGATTGAAACCGAAGGTCCATCTATGGGTTCGCTTCCACTTTCTACTACAAATCGGGGTGTAATTGTTACCGTGTAGGTTTCGCCATAGTTTAATTCATGCGGATAGATAAAGCTGGTTTCAGTAGTGATTATAAAATTACTTCCTGAATTGCTTTCCATAGTAATTCTATAATCTTGTGCATCAGCAACGGCCTGAAATTCAATGAATGGTCTATTTCCTGTTACTGGATTACCAGACTTACCATTTACTCCATTTAAAGTAATTGTATTATCATTAACGGCTTCTGTTTTAACGATTTGTATTTGTTGAGAGCCTTCTACAAGGTTTCCACTAATCTCAAGCCAAACTGAATAAAACCCTGTACTAAAGAAACTTGGGATTTGAACAGTCACCTGAGTTTCTGACCAAGATTGAGGAGCAACTTCTGACCTGCTGTTTATATCGGAGCCAATCCAAACTTTTGAACTTCCTTGAATAATGCCAAAGTTATTTCCAGATATTGTAATGATTTCCTCTGGTTGCAAGCTAAATGGAGAGATAGCAGTAATAAGGGGGCTTGAACTTGAAACATAAGTAAAAGCATCAGACGAAATTGCTTCAATACTATTTACAGTTACATAAAATGAATAATCTCCAATAATGGATAAATCTGGCAAAGTAACTTTAATTTCTGTATCTGACCAAGAAGATGGCGTTAATGTTATTGTACTACTAGAATTTAGTCCCATTTTAAGTGTGCTACCATCTTGGGCAGAACCGAAGTTTGTTCCATTAATGGTAACTTCTGTACCAATAGATCCGATTTTTGGAGATATGGATGAAATGATTGGTGAACCTGCAGGGTTTATTTTACTTGTAAGTACAATTGAACGGCCAATTGCATTTTCGCTACTTATAAAGAGATTATCCTCGAAATCTCCTTCACTATCTGGCGCTGCTAATCTAATCCAGATTTGGGATTCCGACAACATATCACCTGAAATTGGGAAATCCAATAAACTGGAGTACGTTCCATTTTCTGTTTTACTTAGTTCAAACCTTGAAGATGATAAGGAAGCTGCTACGGAATTTGTTAATCTATTACCATAAATGATTACTGATTGTGCTGCTGATGGTACGCCAATTGAAGTTGTAAATGGAGTAAGATTATCAGCTCTGAACTTTAATTTATCTTCTTCTATATTGAGCTTGTCGGAAGCTAAAACAATTTGATTTCCAACTTTTAACCAAACTGAATATTCACCCAATTCAATAGTATCAAAAACAAAAAATTTAATTTCTGTATCACTCCAACTTACAATAAATGCATCAAAAGCTACCTCAAATGAAGGACCTAATCGTACGGTTGATTCACCTTGAGTCTCACCAAAATTTTCACCTGCAATCGTTATGGTAGAGTTATTTTCGGTACTTATTGGAGAAATTGAAGAAATTACAGTTGTAATTAAAGCGCTTATTGAAACATCTAGACCACTTACTTCTACATCTAGTGATTCTCCTGATTTTTTTTCTACTCTTGAGTTTTGAATTGAAAAAGATACGTTTGCATCACTAATTGCTTTAAACTTTAAGTTTGCTATGGAACCAGAACCATTCGTTCCTTGGCTTAATCCAGATCCAGCTGAAAGATCAATAACTCGTTCACCTGATTTTTTCGTTGCGAAAAACAAAGGATTAGAAGTGAAAAAATCACCCATTTCAGCAGAATCGTCAATGTATTCAAAAGCGTCTGAGTCCCAAGCTAATTCTAAAGAAGCACCAATTACATCTTCTGCTTCATTTGAATCACCAATTCGTACTTGAATAGTTAGCGTATCATTTGTGTTTACTTCTGTTTTTTCTGAAGATAAACTCAGACTTACTACATCAGGTACAAAGTTGAAATAGCTTATAATACCACTATATGTTGTTCCAATTACCGCTTTATTCGCATTTAAAGCATCTAAACCATAAATAAATTGATCGGTAAACGTCTGTTGAGCGACCCATTCATCTCCACCATTCACAGTATAAAAAACTCTTCCATTAGAACCAACTGCCCAGCCTATGTTAGCATCAACAAAATCTAAATTCCATAATGCAGCGCCAAGTGGCATTAATTGATCAGTCCAATTTGCTCCGCCATTTGTTGTTTTGTAAACAATGCTACCTGAGGATGAAGCATATCCTATATTGGCATCTAAAAATTGAATATCATAAAGCGTGTTATTTGAAGCATTACTTTGACCAGTCCAATTTGCTCCGCCATTCGTAGTCTTTAGTAAAGCGCCTGTTTGACCACAGACCCAGCCAGTATTCGCATCAATAAAATGAACAGCATATAATGTTTGAGACGAAATAATAACTGAACTCCATGTATCGCCACCATTTACTGTTTTTAAAAAGGTTCCACTTGATCCTACTGCAAATCCATTTTGAGAATCAATAAATTGTACATCCCAAAATGTAGTACTAACATTTGAATTTGAACTCTGTTCTACCCAATTTTGACCACCATCGGTAGTCTTCGCAATTTTTGCATTTGAGCCAACAGCCCACCCAGTGTTTTCATCAATAAAGTCAAAATAATTCACACTTATTGGAGCGCTACTAATCTCTTCCCAATCTATTCCATTAGTAGTTTTAAAAACATCACCCAAAAATCCAATAGAATAGCCTATTTCCTCATTTACAAAATCAATTCCATATAATACTCTAGAAGATCCACTTGAAGTAATATTTATCCAAGTCAATCCGCCATCCGTAGATTTTGATACTCCACCCCCATCGGTACAAACATAACCAGTAAATTCATCAATAAAATAAACATCTCTTACCCATTTATTTTGTTCTTGCCCAGAAACTACTAAAGCCCAATTTAGACCACCATCTGTGGTTCTCAGAATTCCGTCTGGTGTAGCTATCCAACCTATTAAATCGTTAAGGAAGTAAACTGAAAATCCTGTATAACTTGTGCCTGCTGACATTAAAGTAAAGGTAGCACCATTTGTAGTTTTGTATAACCTACCTGAATTTCCAACAATATAACCCCTAGTTTCACTAAGAAAGAATACATCGTTCAAGTTATTTGTAATTCCAAAATTGACTACACTCCAACTACTACCACCATTTGTAGTTTTTAAAACAAGTCCTTCCGCTCCAACAATCCAACCAACATTTTCATTGACCATGTTAATACTGCTTAGTCGTTTTGTTTGTCCCGAATTTTGTTCGACCCAATTATTACCTGCATCTGTCGTTTTTAGAATCTTACCTGATTCACCAACTACCCATCCAATATTTTCATCTAGAAAATCAACAGCGCTTGTAGTTAGACTTATTGGCAAATTTTCTAATCTATTCCAGGTTTTGCCAGCATCTGCTGTCTTAATAATATAATCTGCCCCACCAACAGCATAAGCAACTTGTGAATTTATGAATTTGACATCTCTTAAATCTGCGAAATAGGGTAAAAAATTCACTGTAAAACCATCGGGTGCAACTTGCATAACGGTTCCATGATTACCCATAGTTACTACATTATTTTCATCGAAAACATGAATGGCATTTAGATTATTACCTTGTGGAAATGGATTCCTCCATGACCATGTTCCTTGCGAATAGGCTGTTTGCGCAACAAAAAGAATTAATACTATAGCTGAAAGCACATGTTGCTTTGTCATCAAGTTCAAAATATTTCTTTCTTTTTCGGTTACCAAAGTTTCTTGAAATACAGAAGTTTTATTCATGTTATTAGGTGCAAGTTCTATATTCTTAGAATAGTTAACTTTGTGTGTAGGGATTTCAGAAATAACTGAATTCAAAACAGTGTTTTTTAAGTTTCTTCTATTATTCATCGCTAATCTCATCTTATTTCACCAACAACATTTTACGAGTGAATACCTGATGCATTCCATTTACACCTAAAACTTGTAATCGGTAGAAATAAACGCCACTTGCGAAGCCTTTATCCATATTTACTAGTTGTGTGTACATTCCTGCATTTTTCGTCTCATTGAGAATGGATTTAACCCTTCTTCCTTGAATATCAAATACTTCTAAACGAACCGTTGCCGATTCAGATAAACCAAATCGTATTTGTGTACTAGGATTAAACGGATTCGGATAATTTTGATCTACAAAAGTCTCTTTCGGTATTTCTTGATTTTCCTCTAAGTGAGTTTGAAATGCTCCCCATTTCAAGTTAACTGGAACAGCTATTCCATTTGTTGAAATGACTCGACTTGTAATCATTTTGGAATCTTCAAGTTCAAGTCGTTCAGCATTTCCTTTTAGAACAAACGAGGTGATTAAACCTGAGACTTTTTCGATATTTTTTGATGTTGTTCCAAGTGCAAAATCAACTTGATGCTTTTCTGAGTTTGCCATGAAGAAATTCATTGCTTTTGTGAACCCAGGATGTACATAATCCACAGTAACTGTGTTATCAGTCAGGTTTAAAGCACTATTTTTAAATTTAAACGCTACTCCTTGAATTGGAACCTCACTTGGGTTTTCAAGCACTACATTTACAATGGTATGATTCGCATCTAGTATTTGTGAAGAAAAATGAACGGTAACTTCTTCAAAAATTGAATTCATTTTTCCAACAGGATCTGGATTTCCAACTGTTTTACCATAATTTGCATACAAAGCAAGAACATCGGCTGCTTCTATTTGTCCATTTCCATCAGTATCTGCAAAAACTCTAGCAGGGTTGTTGCCATCTAAGTCCCATTCAAGACGTTGAATTTCTTTCCAGTCTAAGCCTTCATTTGAAGCAACTCCAACATCACCGTAAAAACGTGCAATTGGAATTAAATCTGCACCGGAAACGATAGTATCTTGATTGGTATCACCAGGCCAAACTGCAATCGATTCTTTACTTTCTAATGCATAAAGTGCGCTAATTTCAGCTAGTGATAAGGCTCTGCTGTAAAGTCTTACATCATCAACATGACCTTGATAAGTACTTGCCGAAGATGGATTATCTCCAATAAAAATAGCCTCACTAGTAAACTCAATATTACCAACTTTTTGCTCTTCTGCCTTCAAAACTCCATCAACATATAATCTCATGAAAGAACCATCATAGGTTCCGACAACATGATACCACTGATTATAATTGTATTGATCGGTATCATTTAAAAACGTTTCACCAGAATTTGATGTATTAGTTGAAAATACAAATCTTGGATCAGCACCCGTTGCATTTCCATGAGTATTTAGACCATAACTAGTAAATGGCCCTTCATTTGAATTATAAACCTTTGAAAAAACAAAGTTAATTTCAGAATTTTGATTGTTTACCCAAGCCGAAATAGTAAGATCACGTTCTAAACGTAATAATTGATTATCTGGCACACTTATATATTCGCCTTGTTCATCAAAGTGAGCAGTTTGGGAATTTGCCAATCTACCAGCAGGAAAATCGACCGTTCCAATAATCGTTCCATTTAGATTATTTCCAGTTAGATCAACTGCATTTCCCTCAAATGTATAGTGAGCAACTAAATCAGAATTCAAATCGATTTGAACTTGATTTAGCGTGTAAAAACTGTCTACTGCTGAGAATCGGCTTGTTTCGCCAGTATTATTAAACGCTCTAACTCGGTAATAATACCAAACACTATCTGTTGGTAAATTTAAAACAGCTGAGGTTCCACTATATTCTACATCGGTTATACTTCCACTCGCATAAAATTGAAAGAAATTTTTTCTTCTTGAAACAGAAAGACGATAATTACTTGCACCCGGGACTTCTGACCAAAAAATTGAAACCACGGTATCTGATTCAACTTGTGATGAAATTTCACTTGGCCCATCAAATTGTGGAGCTAATGCTTTTGTAGATACTGAATAATTACCCGATTCAGCAGAAATTCGTGGTTTAGAATTTACATTAGTTTTTGATACATATGTTTGATTACTGTAATGAGCAACTCGAAAATTAATCGTTTTACTTCCTTGAGCATTCTCATCTGCTGTTTCAGGTACAGTAAAAACGACTTTCTCTGAACCCAATCCATCATTATAATCGGAATACGCTATTCGAGTAAAGTTGCCGAATTCAATAACATGTAAATCTAAATCAAGGTCTGTTCCTTCTTCTGGTGCTGCTAAAATTTCGACAATATCACCTTCATTTACTGTAATTGAAAAGAAATCCGGATCATCTAAGCCTGAAATATCAAATGTTCTTGTCTCAGTTAATGGTAGATAAAAGGCATTATCAATTCTATTATTGGGCTCAGCATTAATTAAGTGAATTGCAGGGAAAACGGGATCTAAAACTAGATTAGTTTCTGGTTTATCCTGACTTCTATTATCTCCCAGCCAATATGAAGGCGAATCCCAGCCAGAATTATAATAGTTGGTAACATTATCAGACAATATTTTGTATTTGTAACTGAAACTTGGGTTTGGGTTATTAATTTGAACTGATGTTGTCCAAATAGAATCGACCATTTCTCCTTCTGTTAGCTCAAAATGGGTTGACCAATCTGTTGAGACATTATCATCAAAATTACCCACAACCGTCATTTTTTCAGTATTGGGATTGAAGATTCCATCTTTTAATAAGGAGCGCATATCGGCTTGGAAGGTAATGATTGGGGTATCTGTTGCTTCTGGTGTAAATGTCCCTGAAGTCATTACTCGATTTCCAGTTCCTGATGTGGCTACTGCAACAAAAAGTCCATTTCCATAGGTTACGCCATACCAATTATTATCCACAGCAGAGGATCTAGAGGTCCAATTTATCCCATCAGGGCTGGTCATAACACGATTGCCAGTTCCCGACCGAGCTACAGTGACAAAGAGTCCACTTCCATACGTTACTGAAAACCAAGAATTATCAGAAGACGATACTCTAGATGTCCAATTAATTCCATCAGAGCTGGTCATAACACGATCGCCACTTCCTGATGACGCGATAGCAACAAACATTCCATTTCCGTAAATTACTGAGCGCCAGTCATTAGCAACAGGAGTTGACCTTGCTGTCCAAGTTATTCCATCAGAGCTCGTCATTACTCGATTCGCACTTCCTGCTGAAGATACAGCAACAAACAGTCCGTTTCCGTAAGTCACTCCATACCAAGTATTATCTTCTGCTGAATTTCTTATTGTCCAATTTATCCCATCTGGACTTGTCATTACTCGGTTGCCAATTCCTGTATTTGCTACTGCAACAAAGAGCCCATTTCCATAGGTTACATCTAGCCATTGATTATCTGCTGGTGAATTTCTTATCGTCCAATTTATCCCATCGGGACTCGTCATTACGCGATTGCCAGTCCCTGAATAAGAAACAGCAACAAAGAGTCCATTTCCATAGGTAATTCCAAACCAATTATTATCAGTGGCTGAACTTCTTATTGTCCAGTTTATCCCATCAGGACTTGTCATAACTCGATTGCCAACTCCAGTATTACTAACTGCTACAAAAAGTTCATTCCCATAGGTTACATCAAACCACTGATTATCAGCAGCTGAACTTTGAATCTCCCAATCAATTCCCGCAGTCGAGCTCGCTTGTTCTTCTTTAAAAAATAACAAGTTATCTAAATAAATAGTCCCATTGCCCTCAAACTTAAATTGGAAAACATCTGATAAAACAACCGGATCAAATTCAGAAAGTGGAATATCAATGCTATTCCAACCGCTTGTTGGAACAGTAAGTGAATAAGGAACCTCAACAGGACCAGGACTAATTAAATAGACTTTTAACTCTGTTGAGTTTTCGGACCAATAATCTAAATGCAAATAATCCATACCAGAAACATCAACATAATTTGTTTCATCTAATTGAATCCCTTGGTAGTTAAAATTGCTGTATTTCATGGTATTATTACCTGAAATTTCTTCAAAAGTGACTTCTGTTGTCTGCGACCAAAATGGGCTAAGATTTGTTTCTGTAAGATTCGTATAAGAATCACTAAAAACGGAAATTACATTTTCTGGGAGATAAGTTGGGGTTGGAGCTGTGGTTGAGGGAGCTGCCTCTGCATCTAATCGAATTATTCTAATTGCTGATTGACTGTTAAATCCAGTAAAATCACCAGCAACTAAAACTTTATTATTATTTTGAATAGTTAAAGTATATACCCAACCATTAAATCCAATACCAACATCAAAAGAATCATCTTTGCTTCCATCACTATTCAGTCGCACAATTCTAGGTGCCATAGTTCCACTTAAACCTGTAAAACCACCACCAACAAGAACTTTTTCATTATGCTGAACAACAATTTTTTCTACAGTGTTATCAAAACCTGTTCCAAAATTAAACGACGTATCTAAACTCCCATCTAAATTTAAACGTGCTAATTTATTCGAACCAACACCATTATAACCGCTAAAAGGTCCACCAACTAAGACTTTCCCATCTTGTTGAATTGCCAATGTAAAAACACTGTTATTAAATCCTGAACCAACACTAAAAGAATCATCTAAGCTTCCGTCTGCATTAAGACGAACAATTCTTGAGAAACTTGATCCATTAAACGTATTAAATGCCCCTCCAATAATAGACTTCCCATCATTTTGAATCACAATTGCATAAGGTAAAACATCAAAACCTGATCCAATATTAAATGAAGTATCTATACTTCCATCCTGATTCAGACGAATAATTTTATTACTATTTGTACCATTATACGAATCAAAAAGTCCAACAACTTGGATTTTCCCATCTTCCTGAAGTGCTATTGCAGTAACAACATTGTTAAATCCAGAGCCAATATTAAATGTATTATCAATACTTCCATCTGAATTTAATCGAACTATTCTATTAACTGTTGTTCCAGCAAAATCAGTAAAGTACCCAGCAAGAATTATTTTACCATCATCTTGAACCTCAATTGCATTAACTCTTCCATTAACTCCTGAACCCACATTAAATGAATCATCATGACTTCCATCTGCTTTTAAACGAACTATTCCCATTATCCCTAAACTATTATAATTCGTAAAAAGACCTCCAACTAAAATTTTGCCATCGTCTTGAACTGCCATTGAATATATGTTTAGATTAAAAGCAGATCCAGTATTAAACGAATCATCTCTAGTGCCATCAGTTTCCGCAATTCGAGGATTCTGAGCTTTTTCTATTCCGTTAATAAGTTCTTCATTATTCAATTCATTTGAAGAAACTAAGTCGACATTATTTGCTTTTTCTTTTTGAAATCCATTCTGAGCAATAGCTGTAGAACCAATTCCACTTACTAAAATTGTTAAAAGTGCACTTAAAAACACACTTTTTCTCACATAATGAACAACTGATGAATATGATTTGGTTAAAAATATTGTCATAAGACAGATCATTGGATAGTTTTTTTGAACGAAATTCGCTTCTATATTTTGTTGAAGTGGTGATACTCTCATAATCACTCTTAATTACCCGTTGGGAAACTTGGTGGATCTGGAAAAACTAGTGGTTGTGCACCAGGACTTGGTTTTAGTAAAAACTCATAGGTCGCATAACCTCCTCCACCTAAAATGGCAAGGAATAAAAATCGTTTCCATGTAAATAAACGATTGCTTCTATACATTTTCACATTAATTTCTTTAACCGTTCCAATCGTTTGCGAATTTATAAGTAGTTCGCTGAACTCGTTGTCATACCCTTTTTTTGCATATTTGAACTTATAATTACCAATTGGAATATTCAGTATCTCATTACTAAAGCCAAGCGTATCGTATTTAACTTCTTGATCTTCAACCCAATCATTAGAACCTAAAATGTTTACACTATCTGTTTTTGAGGAAAAATATACTTGTGTCATTACTGCTTTTAAATCCGGTGCATAATACTTTTCTTCACCAACACTTACCGTAAACTCATCTTCATAAGGATAATAAAATGGTTTTTGAATAGAAACTTGAACCACTTCGTAGGTCGGTACATAAACTGTGTAAATATCACCAATACGTTTAAAACGATATTGAAAGTTTGAAACTACATTTCCAGAGAATAAAAACGATTTCTTGTTAATGGACACAGTAGTAAATTTATCATCTTTGAAAATCAACTCAGCTCTTTCCCCTTTTACATTTAGTGTGTCTCCATTATTTACTTCAAGAGAATCCTTGTAGGTTAAATAATTCGGTTCATGAATTTCAATATAACTTTTCTTTTGAATCGGCACTTTTAATATCAAATTTGGTCTGTTAAAACTATTTTTATAAGGAAGTGCCGTAAACTTTTGAATCCCGTTTTCAATAGCAATAGTCTCATTAATTACTAATTTGGAAATTCCATCTGTATTTATGGAAAGAAACCCTGCTTCTTGTTTGTCCTCTGTTTTCAATTCAAAGGTTTTATTTGGCTCAATAACTACTTGATAATCAACAGGAACAGAATAAATATCATCAGACAAAATTCGAACATTGTGCATTCCCGATTTGATTCGTTCAAATGTTCCAGGAACTTTAAGCGATGTTGGGATATAATCCAACTCAATTACGCCACCAGCTGGAGTTCCAGAAACGACTAATTTCCCCGTTCCTTCTTCAATCACGATATCCGATTTTACAGCGCTTACTTCCCAAACTTGCACTTCTTTTAATCTTAACACAAAACGCTGTGGAACCGTACTTAAAAATCCTCTCGCACCAATACTTACCATATAGGACTCACTAGGATTTATTCTTAAAATCCATTCACCTTCTTTATCTCTAACTTTTCGGAAAGTATAATTGGGATTCGTAGAGTTTACAAAAATATTGGGAACGGTTGATCGAATATAAATAACTGCTTTTTCACGCTCAATGAGCGTTGGAGCATCTTTAACTTCTTTAAATTCAAGTTTTTGTAAGGTTTGTGAGAAAGCTATTGGAACTAATGTAAAACCAACAAAAATGGCAAAAACGAATACTCTAGCTAATCTCATGAACATTCCTAAATAGTTCAATTGTGACACACTTTTTGGGATATATCGTGGTTAAAAAAAAATTTTGATTAATATAACTGAATTTAGGTAATAATTCTATTTCATAAAGACCTAGATTAATTCCTAACTCATTGATTTAATTCAACTATTGTAGCTTAAAGAAAAGAACACTTAACTAAGTTAATGACAAACCATTGAATCTATTCGATTTAAAAAGAGTGTTACCGAATTTCTTTTTAATCAAGAATGATTTGTCTAAAATTTAGATGTGCAAAAAAAATTAATACATCAGGTGGTTACCACCCACCTCACGCCCTCAGATTCAACATAAAATCCCCGAATTACAAACATCTCGAAGGGAGAATTTTCCGAGTTTTACTTTGGCTCGTTCTATTCGCAGAACTTTGT
>CAZNTR010000048.1:0-23165 GCA_964575925.1 uncultured Chitinophagales bacterium | reverse complement strand
TTGTGTAAAATAGAAAGGGTGTTGCCTGCTCGGACTTTTCGGAGTGGACTCAATAATGTTAAATAAATTTACTTAACTATCTTTTTGTAAATAAGTAAGATAATTATTTTACTCAAATTTGGGATTAGGATATTTTGTAAAGTTTATTAATTTTAAAAAGGTTCAATTTTGCAAAAAAAAATAAAAACAATAAGCTAAGCGCAACATATAGTTCTTATTTCATATACGTCATTTCGTTGTGCTGCGCCCCGCCCAGCATCTCAGTCTTAGAACTTAAGTTATTCAAAAGAACTAGCTTATGGCCTAAAAAATTTTGGACAGAGATAGCATTTCGGGGTTCTTCGAATCGTGTCGGGGTATGGGAAGACCTTTATTTTGCAAAAACCAGTGAAGTTGTGTTTATAAACGAAGTCCGAATTTGAGTATTTTAGAATAAAAAAGGTTGGGACTTATAATCTGATAAAAATTTAGGTAACTATTTATTGTAAGAGTAATAATTTTTATTTATACTAATGTTAACGATAACAAAAGCGCTTTTAGAGCGTTTATTTTTAATTAGGTAGGTAAATATGAAAATGATAGGTAAAACAGTTATTATGGTGCTGTTTGTTTTGAGTGTACAAGTAGAAGCAAGTTTCTCTCAATATCCAGTAATAAATGATATTGAAGGAAATGAGTATGAAGTGCTTAGTATTAATGGTCAATATTGGTTACGTCAAAATCTTAAAGTAACTAAATACCAAGATGGAACAGTAATTCCACAGTTTTTAACTGCTGATAATACAGCTTGGGCAGCATTATCAACCGGAGGGTGGGCTGTTTACAGAGATACGATGAGTTATGGAAACTCTTATGGCTACCTTTATAACTGGTTTGCAGTAGCAGATGCAAAAGGAATTTGTCCAATAGGCTGGAGAGTATCTTCAGATGATGATTTTAAAACATTAGAATTATTTGCTGGTATGCCGCCAGAGGATATTGATATTACTGGAGCATTAAGAGGAAATGATGAAAGTATTGGTTCTAAATTAAGAGGAACAAGTGTATTAGGAAATCCAAGTTGGACCGACAATGTAGTGAGTCAAACGAATACAGATGATTATGGATTTTCATGGTATGGTGGTGGTATGAAAGCTGCTACAGGAGTTTGGTACACCAATAACCTGTACAAAGAATACGGTGGTTTATGGACTACTTTAGAAAATAATGCAACAACGGCTTTCAGAAGATCTGTTAATGTTTTGGCAAACGCTTCATTTCCAACCAATTTTAATGCTTATGGTATAGCTAGAGCCACTTCAAACAAGAATGTTGGACATTGTGTGCGTTGTGTTGCCGATGCCATAGCCGAAATCGACAATTCAGCAGGGTTTCGCATGTTAAGCTCACCTGTTGAAACCACACTAGTAACACTTTTAGATCAATTATGGACACAAGGTGCAACGGGAGCCGACACAGAGAATGGAACTTCTAATGTGTGGACATGGTCGAATTTAACACAAAGTTGGGTCGAAGTTACCGATTTAACAGTAACTATTGGTGCAGGCACAGGTGTTTTGGTCTATGTATATAATGATGCTGATTTTGATGGTGAAGCCAATGATAAATCTAGAGCATTAGCTGTATCAGGCACATTAAATAGTAGTGATGTAAATCCAACATTAGCAACTGGTGCAAGTGATTTAACTTTAGTTGGAAATCCTTACAATAAAACATTAGACTTCGATAATTTTGCTAAAACAAATATGAGTGATGTCGTATATGTTTGGGATTCTTCAACATCAAATTGGAAAACCTATGGTGCTGATAAATTGGGTGGTTATGGAGATTTAACAGATGGATTGATTGCACCATTTCAGTCCTATTTTGTTCAAAATAGCGCCAC
Source organism: uncultured Chitinophagales bacterium (assembly GCA_964575925.1). GTDB lineage: Bacteria > Bacteroidota > Rhodothermia > Balneolales > M1805 > M1805. The sequence continues at coordinate 21,280 of CAZNTR010000048.1, read as the reverse complement.
ATCACCGAGTTTAACCATAAGTTTAACAGATACTTCAGCTACAGCTGGAACTTTCTTAGGAAAGGTAGAGGCAAAATCAGATTTTATTCGACTGGAACTAAATGGAACTAATTTAACAAGTTCCACTTGGTTAGTATTTAATGAAGAAGGAACATTAAATTCTATTACAACTAAAGATGCCTATAAATTGAATTCGTATAACGCTACTTATGCTCAATTAGCTACTCATAAAGGACAGACACTATTAGATATTGCGCATTTTCCAATTACAAATGAAGCTTATTCAATTCCACTTTCAATTTCTGCAACAACAAGTGGCATGTTTGCATTAAACGTAACTAGGTTTCAAATTGCAGAAGGAATCACACTTATGTTTAATGATCATGCAAAAGGTATTTCGATTCCAGTTACAGAAAATTTTATATATCAAGTAGAATTGAATAAAGTTGCTAAACAAAAAAGCGAAAATCCTTTAAAAAACCCTTTAATTGCTTCGTCTGATTCTGAAATCAGGTATAGTATAACCGTAAAAACAGGAACGATTACTTCAAATGAACCTAATGTAGAATTGCCCGTTTCCGTTTATTTAGCGCAAAATTTCCCGAATCCATTTAATCCAAGTACTCAAATTCATTATTCAGTTTCTTCACAAACTCATGTTCGTTTGGCTGTTTTTGATATGCTAGGTCGGGAAGTGGCTATTTTGCTTGATGGTGAAAAACCAGCTGGTAATTACAGTGTGAATTTCGAAGCAAGTAATTTAACTTCAGGAATGTATATGTACAGACTTGAAGCAAACGGAACGGTGTTAACTAAAAAAATGACATTGATTAAATAAGAAAAGCCTATTCAGGCATCGGATTTATGCTAGGATTTATTCAAAATTGTATCCTATTTATTCTTTTAAAATTCCTTGCATGAGATAAAAAAACGCTGTTTATCCATTTTAACCCCAAAATTGTTGAATCATTATGAAAAAATTCTTTTTTTACTTCATCATTCTTAGTGTTGTTTTGCTTCTTAGTTCTCACGAATTAATAGCACAACCTCCAGGAATGCCTAACGCTCCTGATCAAGCACCGATTGATGGTGGTTTAAGTTTTCTTTTGCTAAGTGGTGGCGCTTATGCACTAAAAAAACTTACATCAAAAAAATAAGCTTTTATTAATCTTTAACTAGCAAATCAGATAAAATCTCCTGCATTAATCTTAAGCAATCAAAAACGCTTTTTTAACTGATAATAATAATTATCAATAAGATGAATTCGGGAAAAGAAAAAAGGTGAAGAATGGATGGCAAAGGCATTCAAAACCAATTAGAAATTAGTCATTGGTCGTTTTTCGTCAAAGGTTGCGTTTATACTCTATAAGTGTAATGAACCAAAAAACGATTAGAAGAACTTCGCAGAAAAATCTCGAGCGAATTATTCATCTTCACAAATATCCTAAATGATTTATAATCATATATTTATAGATTGTAAATTATGGTGAGATACCAATTTTATCAGGTTTGGCGAAGTATTCTGATTTCATCATCAACACTTTTATTGACTTAATATTTTTTTTCTTCAGATGTACAAAAAATATGTAAAAATTCTTGTCACGAACTCGGGTCCATATTATGATGTAATCTTGATTTCAACGAAATACAATTAGGTTTATTGATAGGTTTATGCTGTTAAAAGAGCCTTAAATAATTAACTCGTAAATATAATTCTAATGATTAGTTCATTTTCTTTAGTAAAGAGACATAGTTTTATAATAAGTGCTTCAATATGTTGGTTTTTTGTGTTAACATCATTTGTTCAAGCAACATCAACAGGTAATCCACCACGAAAACCAAACGTAATAATAATATTAACCGATGATCAAGGTTACGCAGATGTTGGGTTTCACAATAGTAGTGATATTCCCACTCCAAATATTGATAGAATAGCTATAAGTGGCGTAAGGTTTACTCAGGCTTATGTAACTCATCCAGTTTGTGGTCCAAGTAGAGCCGCAATTATCACAGGTCGATATCAAGATCGATTTGGTTCAAGTCGTAATCCTTTATATGCGCCTAAAGACTCAACAATGGGATTGCCATTTTCAGAGGAAACGATAGCTGAAGCCTTATCAAAAGCAGATTACAACAGTTCTTATATGGGTAAATGGCATCTTGGCGCACATGAATCTAATTATCCATTAAACCGTGGTTTTGATGAGTTTTTTGGATTTCTTACAGGCGGACATCAATATTATCCTGAGAATTGGACATTGCGAGATAAGTCGGAGGCGAGGGCGCAATGGGATGGTTATTTAACGCGTATAATGCAAAATAATGGTCGAGTTAACGAAGAAGAATATATTACTGACGCACTTTCAAGAAAAGCAGTTGAGTTTGTTGATCATCAACATTCAGAAAAACCATTTTTATTATTCCTAGCCTACAATGCACCTCATACTCCAATTCAAGCAACTGATAAATATTTGAGTAGATTCCCAACGATTAAAGATACTACACGAAAAATTTATGCAACAATGATGAGTGCGGTTGATGATGGTGTTGGAGCTATTTTAGACAAATTAGAGGAAAAAGATTTTTTTGAAAATACAATTGTAATTTTTTTAACAGATAATGGTGGGGCAATAAACGATAATGGATCTAAAAATTTTCCACTTCGTGGCGCAAAAGGTAGTTTCTTTGAAGGTGGAATTCGTGTTCCATTTGCAATGTCTTGGCCAGATGTTTTACAAGCAGGTGTAAGTTTTGACAAGCCAATAAGTTCAATGGATATTATGGCTACAGCTGTAGCAGAAGCTGGTGTTTCCACTAAAAATACGTTAGATGGAGTGAATCTGATCCCATTTTTAACAGGTGAAAACCAAGGTTTACCACACGAAACCTTATTTTGGCGAAATTATGACAATGGAATTACAGTTATTCGACATGGTGATTTAAAGCTCATTGAAGAACCTAATAAGCGATTAGTTTTTGATATTGAAGCAAATTTAAGCGAGCACGCATCTAGCTTAATTACCTACAATGAAAAAGATCATGCTCATTTAATGGAATTATTGACAGATTGGAAATCAGAACTCGTACCTCCACGTTATTTAGGTTTACTTCAAGAAGCTGAGTATAACTCATTGCATTCGGATCGCTTCGTAATGGTGAATCCTTATGAATCGGATGTCTTAGCCGTTGAAACACCTAAAGATTACGAATTAATTTGGTCGCAAGAGTTTACTACAGATGGTGTACTTGATAAATCTGTTTGGAATTTTGAAAAAGGTTTTGTTCGAAACGAAGAATTACAATGGTATCAACCAGAAAATGTAGTGGTACAAGATGGCGTATTGAAATTTATTGCTCGTAGAGAAGTTGTTCAAAATCCAAATTATAATCCAAATAGTTCTGATTGGAGACTAAACAGAAAACAAGCTAATTATACATCGGCAAGTATAACAACACAGGATAAGTTTTCATTCAAGTATGGAATACTTGAAGTTCGCGCTCGAATTGATACAAGTAAAGGGTCTTGGCCTGCAATTTGGACTTTAGGAATTGATCGAAAATGGTCAGATAAAGGTGAAATTGATGTAATGGAATTTTATAGAAGAAATAATGTTCCAACAATAATGGCAAATGCAGCTTGGATAGAAGATGGAAAGGTGAAATGGGATGCAAGCCCAACACCCTTATCTAGTTTATTGAAAAATATGCCAGATTGGCCAGAACGATTTCATGTTTGGAAGATGGTTTGGGACGAAGATAGCATTGACATTTATTTAGACGATCAGTTACTTAATTCAATTACAGTAGTAGGGGCTTCGTATTCCGATGGATTTAATCCATTCCGACAATCACATTTTATTTTATTAAATTTAGCTTTGGGCTCAAATGGTGGGAATCCCGACAATACCACATTTCCACTTCATTACGAAGTTGATTATGTGAGAGTATTTCAAAAAAAAGTCCATAATTAATCTACCTTTTGACGGAAAAACAATCTACGATTCAGAAGGAAACTTTTATGGAACAGTGACTAAGGGTACGCAGTGGTGGTTGACAGAAAATGTGCAATCAACTCAATTTTCGAACGGTGATAAAATAAATCAAATCGGTTCTGATGAATCAAGTAATGAACATTGGGCAAGTACAACACAAGCAGCAAGAAGTGTATTTCCAGAAGGTTCAGAAAATGCGAAAACGTTCGGCTATCTGTATAATTTCTACACAGTAGAAGATCAAAGGAACATTTGTCGAGAAGGCTGGCGAGTTCCGTCAGAAGATGACTGGAAAACCTTAGAACATAATGCAGGAATGCCAGAAGATGAATTAGATTGAAATGATTGGGGCGGAGCTGACCAAAATGTTGCAGGAAATCTAAAATCGAAACGAGCAGATATTTGGGATTTGCCGAATAAAGGAGCAACAGATCCGTTAGGATTTAACATGATTTCTGGATGTTTGCGGTATGCTTATGGATGTTTAGAATCGGATGCATCCTTAAAAAGAATTGGAAGTTTATGGTCATCTGAGGCTTCTGGTGAAAATGCCAACCACCGTCTAGTCCGATTTGATAGAAAAGATGTTAGAAGAAATACCGTACCCTAAGGTACAGGTCTTTGCATTCGATGTGTAACAGATATAAGCTTAGATATTGAAAAAAATATACTGTATTCCAATGAGTTGGAGCTAGAACAAAATTATCCAAATCCATTTAATCCGATAACAGAAGTTAGTTTTACACTACCGAAATCATCTTTAATACGTATTAGTATCTATGATCTATTTGGCAGAGAACTAGCTTTGGTTTTAAATGAATGGAGAACTACTCGAATATATTCGGTCACATTTGATGCATCTAAATTATCAAGTGGAGTGTATTTATATCCGTTACAAGCAGAAGGGATTCGTATTTCAAAAAGAATGACGGTAATTAAGTGAAAAGGTGTCTTGTTATCTGAATATGGGATGAGAATTGAGTCATTATGTTAGTATCATGTTAGCTACCAAAAAGTAAAAACTAATGAGAGCTTCATTGCTCCTTTTAGCTACCGAAAGGAATCTCATATTTAGCTCAAAAATCGGCAAAAATAGCCATCACAGTACGGCAAGCGTTCGGTATTTCTGAGAAGTTTTGAAATAATTAGAATCACTTTTCGCATCGCTATAATTTGAAAGTTAAAGTATTCTAGAAAGCAGAGCCGATAATTATTTAAAGCAGCTTTATAGCTTGGCTGACTCAGGTTAATAACCTGAGTTCGGGTTAAAGGTTGAGTAGAATAAATTAAATCAAAACTCATAATAAATAAGGTAGTATGTACTATAGCTTCGCAGTGTAACCGAAGTCAACGAAAAACGATTTGAAAAACCCTGAAAAGCTATCTCGAATTTAATCTTCAATCCAAAATTAAACAGAGATTTAGGGTCAAGCCAAGAATGGCAGATTTAATTCTTACCTTTTTTTATATTATTATCTTACCCAGAACTCAGGTTAATAGCTAGAATTCTAGTTTAGGATTGCTTAAATCTAGACTTGGCTTAAGAATTGAGTGATTTTTAAATAAGAATCATTCCCCTTTTTTGGTGAGCGAAATTTATACAATAAACTAAAAAATGAACCTTTGAGCGTACTCCGAAAAGTTGTATTTAGCAAACTATTTGTCAAATTCGTAGTATTTGGAAGGGAGCAAACCGAACGAATCGACTTCTTGGAGTGGACTCAACTGTAAATTGTATTTTATTTTGGACTTAAACGTCTAATAGCTTGGTTTTTAATTAGATCAACATGAATATCGAATGTTACTTTTTGCCACGGCTTAGATTCGTTCCACCAAGGTTTTACCGTACTTTTTTCCCATTGCTCAAGAGCAGATTTCATTTTATGTGCTTGCTCGGAATCTTCAGATATCAAATTTTTAGTTTCGTAGGGATCTTTGGATAAATCATAGAGTGCATAACCGAAATCATCGAGCCGAATTAATTTCCAATTAGCGTCTCTAACTGCTGCTGCAAGTTCTTTGCGAAAGAAAAGTTGTTCATGAGGATTTCCTGTTTTAGTTTTCTCTAAATAGGGTAACAAATTTACTCCATTAAGAGGTAAATCAGCTGGTTTTTCAATTCCAGCCGCGGCTAAAAAAGTTGGAAATAAATCAAGAGATGAACTTAATCCATCAAATTTTTTCTCACTATTCATTTTATTTCCCCAATGAACAAAAAATGGAACACGGTGACCACCTTCAAACTTATTCCCTTTGAAACCTTTAAAAGGAAGGTTGTTTGAATTATTTACTGGTGAACCGCCGTTATCGCTCAAAAAAACGATTAGAGTATTATCTAATTTATTAAGCTCTTTAAGTTTTTGAACAACTTTTCCGACTGCACGATCCATTGCCCAAACCATAGCTGCGTAAACTTGTCTTTCAGATTTCGGGAATAGGGCTTTATCCTCTTCTAAAGCATGTAAAGGAGCATGAGGCGCACTAAAAGAAAGATATAGAAAGAAGGGTTTATCGCCCGAACGTTCAATAAAAGCGTTTGCCGTATCGGCTTGAGTGTCCGTAAAATAATTTCCTGTAAAAGGAGTGTACGTTCTGTTTGTGTACACAGCCATGTGATGACCTTCAGGATAATTTTCTGCAAAATAACTACGATGCCCACCTAAATAACCCCAAAAATGATCAAAACCTCTGCTATTAGGTTGGTAAGAATAGGTTTCTCCCAAATGCCATTTCCCAATAATTGAAGTTGTATATCCATTAGCTCTCAGCATATCGGCAATGGTAACTTGAGTTGTATCGGTTCCCAAATGATGGGGTGGAATATTTGCTTCATGTCCGAAAAACTGCTGATATCTTCCAGTCAAAATTCCAGCTCTAGAAGGACTACAAACCGTTGCTGAAACATGAGCATCAGAAAAAATGGTACCATTAGATGCAAGGGCATCTAGATTAGGAGTCTTAATTAAGGTAGAACCTTGAAAACCAGTATCATTATTACCCAAATCATCGGCCAAAATTAAGATGATGTTTGGTTTATCGCTAGTTAAATCAGGCTTAGTTGAACACCCGATTACAAGTCGAAAACAAACAATAATCGAAGAAAATGCCAGAAGAAAACGTGAAGACATAGTTTTGAAATTTATAGGTGCATTGGGAAAAGGGTGAGAACAATCAAATTAAATAAACTCGAGCTCAAAAAATATCGAGTTTTACATACGGAATAGGTTCTCTGATATCGATAACATTTTATTAATAAATTCTGACAACTGCAAGAGGTTTAACCTTTACTTTAGATTGATGTGAATAGTTCAATAAGCACTTAAGTACAATAAATATTAAATATGAAAGATTTTGTTTTAATTTGGAATTTATTTTTTTTGTTGATATCGTTAACATATTCATAGTTGCGCAAATCTTCCAAAATCCTATTAATAACTAATTGAGAGTAAAATGTCGTCAACAACTTTTTTATCAGCAAAAAACACGCAAAAAAAAAAGAGAAAATTCTCGGAAACAATAAATGGAAAAGAAGTAAAAGTTTTCACGTTGCAAAATGAAAATAACATAACCGTTGAATTAACTAATTACGGAGCAAGAATTATCAGTTTTGTTGTGCCCGATGAGAATGGAACTTTAGCAGATGTAGTGTTAGGATTTGATAATTTGCAGGATTATCTGTGTTCAGACGAACTATTTTATGGAGCAACAATAGGCCGTTATGCAAATAGAATAGCAAATGGAAGTTTTACTCTTGATGGAAAAAAAATTCAATTAGAAAAAAATAACGCTCTAAATCATTTACATGGCGGTTCTGAGGGGTTTCACAATGTAGTTTGGGATTCAACGGAAGTTTCAGCGAATCAAGTCTTTTTTAAGCATGTTTCAGAAAATGGTGAAGGCGGTTATCCAGGAAAAGTAGAGGTTGAAGTTTGTTATAGCTTAACCAATAATGGTGAACTTCGAATTGAATATGAAGCTGTTTCAGATGAGCGTACCGTACTTAATTTAACGAATCATGCCTATTTTAATCTGTCCGGTGCAGGCAGTGGAAGTGTTGGAAAGCATATAGTTTATATAAATGCTGATTTCTATACCCCAATAAATAAGCATTCAGTTCCAACTGGTGAATTACGCCCTGTTTACGGAAGTCCGTTTAATTTTAGGGTTGAAAAAGAAATAAGAAAAGATTGGAATGATAACAATCAGCAAATAAAATTAGCTGGAGGTTTCGATCATAACTTTGTTATTTTTAAAAGTAAGTTAAATGCTCTAACATTGGCAGCTTGTGTAAAAGACCCTAAAACAGGTAGGGTTTTGGAAGTGGAAACAACGGAACCTGGTATTCAATTTTATACAGCAAATGCATTGAGTGGTAAAGATATTGGCCGTGAAGGAGTGCCTTACAACTCACAAACAGCTTTTTGTTTAGAAACACAGCATTTTCCTGATTCCCCGAATAAACCACATTTTCCAACTACAATTCTTGAACCAAACACAAAGTTCAAAAGCACAACTATTTATAGATTTGTTCAAAAATAAACGATGAGTGTTAAGTTTACTGATTGGTGAATATGCACGATTTGTAAGATCATAAAAGAAAAAAACGTATTAAAATGGACTTATTGATAAGATTACTCCGAAAAGTAGTTTTCTGCAAAAATTATCGGCTATTTCAATCTAGTTGAATTGCTGAAAACGGGAAAGACATACTTTATGGAGTGGACTCATCGTTTAATTTTGAAAAAATAATTTGACTATTAGTTTCATTTTTGTATTTTAATTGTTAACGATAACATTGCTTTCTAAGATTGAAAAAGCGCTTGCAGGAAACTAGTATTCTAAAAGTAATATGTTCAAATCTTGCACAAACTAACTCAGCAAAAAAATAGAATGAACCATCGAGTGAATAGTTTATGAAAAACCTCCAATTAAAATTATTGTTGTGCTTAACTGTAGTTTCAATGATTGTTAATTATTCAACAATTAATGCTCAAGATCTTCTTGAATGGGATAATCCATCTGTGCTTCAGCTTAATCGGGAAGAGCCACATACTACTATGATGGTTTACCCAAATAAAGAACAAGCGAAACAATTTGATCGTGAAAAGTCTGATTATTTTCAACTTTTAAATGGCGATTGGAAATTTCATTTTTCTAAGAATCCAGCAGAGCGACCAAAAGATTTTTATAGGTCAACGTTTGATGTAGGAACTTGGGATACAATTAGAGTTCCATCAAATTGGGAGGCAGAAGGTTACGGAATTCCAATTTATACTAATATTCGTTATCCATTCGAAATTAAAGATCGAAGAGCACCAAAAGAAAATAACCCTGTTGGTTCGTATCGTACTACCTTCGAAATAAAAGATACTTTTGATGGGAAACAAATTTTTCTTGGTTTTGATGGTGTTTCTTCGGCTTTTTATGTGTGGATTAATGGTGAAAAAGTAGCTTATAGTCAAGGAGGACGAACATTAGCCGAGTTTGATATTACAACTTATCTTCGCAAGGGAAAAAACGAGCTTGCTGTTGAGGTGTATAAATGGAGTGATGCTTCTTATTTAGAAGATCAGGATTTTTGGCGAGTAGCAGGAATTTTTAGAGATGTGTATTTATGGGCAAGTCCAAGCGTTCAAGTTCGTGATTATCTTGTTACTTCGAGTTTAGATATTTCATATAAAACGGGTTTATTTGACTTTTCAGGGGAGATAGCACTTTTGGGTGGTCAGCAAAATGAAGAAGTTGAGATTAACTTAGAAATAGTTGATGATAATGGAAAGCGTGTTTTATCAAGTATAGAAAAAATAAAAGCTTCTGGCAAAAGTACCACCTTCAGTTTTAAGCAGAAAAAAATATCGAAGGTTCAAAAATGGACTGCTGAAACTCCGTACTTGTATGATTTATTTATCACAATAAAAGTTGCAAATAAACTAGTTGCAGTAATTCCTCAGAAAGTTGGTTTCCGCAGAGTTGAAATCAAAAACGGACGCATACTAGTAAATGGAGTCGCAATTCGTCTTAGAGGGGTTAATCGACATGAACATAGTAGCAAAACTGCTCAACATGTTTCAAAAGAAGAAATGATGAATGATGTTATTTTGATGAAACAGAATAATGTAAATGCAGTGAGAACCTCACATTATCCCAACGATCCTTATTGGTATGATTTAATGGATAAATATGGTTTTTATATACTCAATGAAGGAAATATTGAAACACACGAGTACGGAACAACTACCAAAAATGAATTAGCAAATGATCCCACTTGGGAAATAAATCATATTGATCGGGTAAAAAGAATGATTTTCAGAGATCGCAATCATCCTTCTGTAATTATTTGGTCTTTAGGAAATGAGTCAGGTGATGGACCGAACATGAAAGCGGTTTACGATTATGTAAAGAAAACAGATCCAAGTCGTCCTTATCATTATGAAGGAAGTACCATGGATGGTGGATTTTTTAACGCTGATATAGGATCATTTATGTACGCAGTACCAGAAAGAGTTCTAAAATTCATCAAAAATAAACCGACAGTTCCACTTATTTTATGTGAATACACTCATGCCATGGGAAATAGCAATGGAAATTTAGCAGCATATTGGGATTTAATCTATGCTGATAATAATTTTCAAGGAGTATTTGTTTGGGATTGGATGGACCAAGGATTGGTACAGTCGGTGCCAGAGAGCTTTAAAGCAAGTTCAGGAAGAGATGAATTTATTGCTTATGGTGGTTATTTCGAAGATCCTTATGGCATTCAGCATGATGGAAATTTCAATATGAACGGAGTTCTAGCAGCAGATATGAAGCCACATCCAGGATTAAAAGCGCTGAAATATTATCATCAATATGTAAAAATTGAGCCATCAAATTTGGCAAAAGGACGGATAAAAGTTACCAATCGCTATGATTTTATAAACCTTGAAGATCAACTTGAAGCTAAATGGGAATTACTAGAAAATGGAAAAATGGTTGACCAAGGAATGATTTCAAAATTATCAATTAAAACCAATCAAACGCGTGAAATTTCAATTCCATATACCAAATATGAGTTTAAGAAAAACAAAGAGTACCATGTGAATATTTTATTTGGAACAAATAAAACTACATATTTTGCACCAAAAGGTTATGAATTAGCTTGGGAGCAATTTGAGTTACCACAAAGTGAAATTACCTCACTATCAATTCCAAATGAATCTGAATTCTTAAAGGCAAGTTTTAACGCAAATCATTTTACCGTAGCAGGAAACGAATTTCATGTCGTTTTTGATGCCGTTTTTGGAAGAATGGAATCGTATTCAATCGGGAATGAACAAGTTATTTTAGCAGGTCCAGAATTAGATTTTTGGAGAGCTGTAACAGACAATGATCGTGGAGGTTTGAGGTCAGGGAAACATATAAATATGATGATTTGGCGTGGTGCTCATCATGGAATTGTTCGAGGAATGGAAGTAAATGGAAAAAAAATAAACCCCAATACCTTTAATCGAGAGTTGCCAATGGAACACGTTCAATTAACATTTGAATTTGAACTCCCAGCGGTTGAGGCAAAAGCAACATTCACTTATGAGATATATCAAGATGGTAAAATTGATGTTAAGGTTGAATATAATCCAAGTGAAAACAAAAAAATCTATGATTTAATTCCACGTTTTGGGAATCGCCTTGAATTAGCACCAGGTTTTGAAAAAATGGAATGGTTTGGTAGAGGTCCAGAAGAAACATATGTGGATCGAAATTTGGAAAGAATAAGAGTTTATTCTTCAATGGTTTCAAAAGAATGGGTTGAGTATTCAAAACCTCAAGAAAATGGAAATAAAGTGGAAGTAAGATGGATTACTTTCACCAATGAAAATGGATTAGGAATACGCTTTCATGGTGATTCTCTAATCAGTACTTCTGCAAGTCATTACAATCGTGATGATATGGAACGTAGCCGTTACAGCTGGCAGATGGAAAGCCGTAAATCGATATTTGTGAATATTGATTATAAACAAATGGGAGTTGGTGGAATAAATAGTTGGAGTCCAAGGGCTTTACCTGAACCTGGATTCAGAGTTAGGAATGAGCCAATGAGTTATAGCTACAGAATAGAACCAATTCTAGGCAAATAAATAGAAAAAAGAGCCACATTTAAGTGTAAAAATTGAACATGAACATAAAAGAAAATCTAAAAACTAAACCTATTAGTTTAGTAGCAACTATTAGTTGGTCATTGCTACTATTCTCAGTTATTCTAAGTATTGGCTGTGTAAGTAAGACCTCAAAAGAAAGAAATTTAAAAAAGCCAAACGTAATAATAATCTACGCAGATGATTTAGGATATGGTGATATTGGCGCATACGGAGCAGATTTAATTCCAACACCAAATATCGATAAAATGGCTCAAACAGGTTTTATGATGACCGCATCGTACGCCACTGCTGCTACATGCACGCCAAGTCGGTATTCTCTGTTAACTGGTGAATATGCATTCAGAAATAAACGCGCACAAATATTAGATGGTGATGCACCTTTACTTATAGACCCTGATCGATTAACATTGCCAGATTTATTTCGACAAGCAGGCTATAAAACCTCAATAATAGGTAAATGGCATTTAGGTTTAGGTGATGGAACAATAGATTGGAATGGTGAAGTTAAACCAGGACCGCTAGAACTTGGTTTTGATGAATCATATATCGTTCCGACCACAATTGACAGAGTTCCAACAGTGTATTTAAACGGACATGTAGTAGATGGATTAGACCCAGTAAATGATCCGTTAGAACTCAGTTACAAGGAAAATATTAAAGGTGAACCAACTGGAATATCTAATCCAGAAATGCTTCGTTACCCAGCAGACAAGCAACATTCGGGTTCTATTCATGATGGAATTAGTAGAATTGGTTGGCAAAAAGGTGGAAAAGCCGCCATGTGGGACGATGATACCATGACCGACAAGATGGTCGATTTAGGCAGAGATTTCATCCGAAAAAATAAAAACAATTCGTTCTTCTTGTTTTTCCCTATGCATCATGCTCATGTTCCACGATCACCCAATCCAAGATTTATAGGGAAATCAAAAACAGGTTTAAGAGGCGATCATATAGTTGAACTTGATTGGGTTGTTGAGCAAATTTTTGCAGTTTTAGATGAACAAGGTTTACGTGAAAACACCTTAGTAATTTTCTCAAGTGATAATGGACCGATTTATGATGATGGTTATAAAGACGGAGCTATTACCGATGCTAATGGGCATAAAGCAAACGGCCCTTTCCGTGGGGGCAAATACACTTCTTATGAAGGTGGAACACGTTTACCATTTATTGTAAATTGGCCTGGAGTTGTGCCAAATGGTAAAAAATCGAATGCTTTGTTTAGTCATATTGATTTAATGGCTTCTCTAGCGACCTTAATTGGAGTTGCAATTCCTGATGATAAAGAATTAGATAGTGTTGATAATCTAGAAACCATGTTAGGACAAAAAGAAAAAAGTAGACCGTATGTTTTACAACAAGGAGCAGGGGAAGACTATTATGGATTAAGAATGGAAGACTGGAAACTTATACCAGCAACCAATCCTCCACCTTTTGCTGTGATGAAACATAATACACGCAAAAATCCAATTACAACGCCAATGCCTGAAAAACACACTAACTATTTATTTAATCTGGTAGAAGATCCAAGCGAAAAAACGAATCTAGCAGAAAAATATCCTGAAAAAGTGAAAGAGCTTACTGATTTACTTGAAAGAATTAAAGCAAGTAATGATAAAAATATCATGCAAGGTATGAGTACTAAATAAGCAGAGTTTTGTAAAAGAAATAATGATTAAATAAGATTATAGAAACCTAAAGTACTCAACCAACCAACTATTGAAAAATAGTTCAAATACTACATAGTGGCAGATAATTGACCTTGTCTGCCATTTTTTTGAAAAAAAATATGAATTTAACCTAAATCTGAAATAGATCACTAGTCGTAAAATGAGTTGAATGTATAGTTGGTACAAATAAACAAGAATGATTATCTACCCTAATTAATAATAATTGAAGTAGAAAAAATAGGCTACAGACTAACATTGAAATGCAGTATTCAATAAACTAAGTAATGATTTATTCTTACATGATGGGCAAGAATAAAACTTAAAAAGTGACTACTTCGTTTAAATTAGATAAAATTAGATTTAATCTCTAAGAGCTAAACCAAAAAGTTTCATTCATCAAAATATGTAGCGAATTCGAAATATTTAGAAGTGTGTAAAGTGAAAAATCGACTATTAAGATTGGATTTAGTAGTTTTATGGTAACAATTTAAAATAAACTGAAAATATAGTTATTGATTTATAAGAAAATGGGTTCATTTTAATCTACAAGAGACTAATTGGGGAACAAATTAGTTGTTATAACAGGCGATTTAATTCTTATAATTAGAAAGTACTAGATTTAAAAAAATGACAAACAGATTTAAAACTTCATAAAATAGAAAAAAAAGTAGTATCAGAACTTTAGCATTTCGATTTGTATCAGACAAAAAAATGCAGAAAATACATAATCAAACATGTTATTTATTTTACGTTTTCTACATTAAATAATTTAATAAAAATTACTTAAAACTCTTATAATATTTACCTAAAGTTGTTAATTCGCCAGCTTCGTTATATAAAGCTGAAGAAGTTAGCGGGCCATAACTTATAGAGGAATTAAACCAAGCATAACGATAGATATAATCAAGCTCATCAAGTTTTGGAAGCACCTCGCGTAAAAATGCCAAAACTTGATCAGGAGAATATCTATTCTCCGCAGGCGTTTTGGCATTCCAATCAGCGACACCAAATTCTGTAATCCAAATTGGAAGATTGTAAAGATTATGAATGGTTTCAAGATGCTGTAAGAATTGTGTGGAGTTAGGTGCTTTATACCAATGAATTCCAATATACTCTACTCTATAGCCGAGTTCTTTGGCTTTTGCCATAAAGTCTTTAAGCCATTGGCCATCACCATGCACAGGAGCTGGACTAACCAAAGGAACTCTGGCTTTCATCAATTTTGGCCATAATTCAATTGCCTTATCAACCGTCATATTAGCTTGATCAACTCCATCGGGTTCATTAAACCCAAGAAGAAATTTCACATTTTTCCGTTCAGCCCAAGAATTTACTTTATCAATATTAGCATCAGTAGCGCCCCCGCCACCCCAAATCATGGGAACGAATTCGGCTTCTTCGGGATGTGGATTTGGTAATTCAAGCCCCCAGCTATAATGCCAACTTGCTTCGAGTTCAACTAGTTTTGTAGCCCATTTATTATCCGTTTTTACTGTAATTCCAAATCCTTTTTTTGGGTTGAGCTTAGGGAGTTCATCAATTGGATCATCATCTTCTTTCTCATTGGTTGGATTTGATGGTGAACAGCTTATTACTAGAAGTAATAAAAGTAAAAGTAGGTTGTATAATTTGGTGTTCAGCATAATGAATTAAATTAGATTAATTGGAATTGTAGCATAAGAAGTGGATTGGGTTCCATTGTTGCTAAATTTTTAAGAAACAGCAATTAGAATTTGAATTTACCATAACATTCATTCTAAGATTAATCTGAAATAAACCTTAAGTACAGTTTTTCTTTTTTGAATCGAGCGAATCTGTAATGAAATGATAACGATAACATTAATAGTAATAAAATCTATTGAGATTCGCCAATACTTAAAGGATAAAATTTGAGAATAGTATCCAAATATGGGAAAATAGCTTGAGATTACGATTACATGAGTCACTGAATGATCAAAAAAGCGTTTTCTTATGTTCATTTAGGTAGCAAACATAAATTTAAATAAATGAAGATAAAGTGAAAAAAAAGTTGACAATCGGTGTAAATTGGAATACATTAAAAGTATATGTTACCGATAACATGATTTTGGTAGCGCTTTTTAAACACTTAAAACGCTACTTAATTTAATAAATCGTGTGCTGATATATTTCTAAAAGGTTTAGGTTAAAAACTGATACTCTAAAAGAGAATTTGGTTCGGCTCATATATTTACTAATAATTCTAATTGAAACCACATAGTTTAAAAAAGCAAATGTGGTTTAGAAAAAACTTAAATACTGAATTCATGCTGCATAAATTGAAATCTTCAACATTATTACGCATAGTGCTACTTGTATTGGTAGTCATGTGCTGTCCAACCAGCATGTCAGCGTCTAATTCTGGGGTAAGCACATCGAATACGCCGGAATCAGGGTCAGACACTCAGGTTTCTAAGCAAGTAAAACGCGTAACTGGTTTAGTCATAGATGGAATCGATGGCTTACCATTAATAGGTGCCAACATCATAGTTAAAGGGACATTTGTCGGAACTGTATCAGATATAAATGGAAAGTTCACGTTAAATGTGCCAGAAAAAAAAGACACTCTCATCATTTCATTCCTTGGTTATAATACTTTAGAAGTTGGAATTGATGGTAAAGATTACATTAAAGCGACGTTAAACCCTCGCCAAATTGTGGGTGAAGACGTGGTTGTAATTGGATATGGCACAACTACTAAGAAAAACTTAACTGGCTCAGTCTCTCAAGTAACTTCTGAAAAATTAACACAAGTAACAGTATCTAACCCTACCGATTTACTTGCTGGTCGAGTACCTGGTCTTATCACCAAAAGCAATACGGGTTTACCTGGTCAAGGTGGTTCAAGCTTAAGAATTCGTGGTTATTCAGATCCATTAATATTAGTTGATGGAATTCAGATGGATTTTAGTAGCATTGACCCAAACGATATAGCTAGTATTAGTGTATTAAAAGATGCTTCTGCCGCAATTTATGGTGCTCGTGCTGGTAATGGGGTAATATTAGTTACCACAAAACGAGGCGAATCAGGAAATGCAAGAATTAAAATCAGATCTGATGTTAGTTATCAAGCTCCAACACAGTTAATTACACCTGTAAATGCGGCGCAATTTGCTGAAATGTGGAGAGAGGGTCAGATTAATTCTGGGGTGAATGAAACTTTTACCCTTGATGAAATAAGAAAATACCAAATTGATACAGCAGGGTATCATTCCTATAATTGGTATGATGCAGCATTTCGTGAATGGGCACCAATGCAATCGTTTAACGCAAGTGTTTCAGGTGGAAGTAAAGATATTTCCTATTTCTTGTCTGTCGGTCAATTGAATCAAGAAAGTGCTTTTAAATCTGGCGATTATAATTATTCGCGATATAATATTCGTTCAAATTTAGATGCAAAAGTAAATAAATATCTTGGTGCGTATGTAAATCTTTCGGTTCGCACAGAAAATACAGACAGAACAACTGCGAATCTTGATGATGTCTTTGGAGGGCTGATGCGAGCTCAACCGCGTTACAATCCAATTAATCCTGATGGTTCACCAAGTTATGCTGGTTTTGGTGGAGTTTCTCCTGCTGCATTATCAAATAGTAAGTATTCTGGAATAACAGAAGAAAATCAAGACAGAATTGAAGGTGCTATTGGTTCTAAATTAACAGTTCCATCAATTGAAGGTATGGAAGCCGAAGCGAGATTGAATTTTAGATACACAGGTAGCTCAAGTTGGATTTCAAGTAAACAATTCGAAGTTTTTGAGTACATCCCAGAAATTGATGATTATGTTGTTAGAGGCGCAAATGGATTGAACCGCGTAAGCCGTAATGAATATCAAGATAGATGGTTAAACCCTACTGTATCGTTACGTTACGATCGTGCTTTTGAGAATCATAGAATATCGGGTTTGGCTTTAGCTGAGTATATCACTTCTGAAAGAAAAGGATTTTCTGCTTCTCGGTTAAATCCAATATCACCTGATCTTCCGTATTTATTTGCATCAGATGCAGAAGCTATCGACAATAATGATTCTTGGACAGAAAGCGCTCGTATGAGTTATGTTGGTCGTGCACAATATAGTTATCAAAATAGATATCGCTTAGAAGCAACACTTCGAGCCGATGCAACACATAAGTTCTCTCCCGATTCACGTTGGGGATATTTCCCAAGTATTTCAGGTTCGTGGTCAATTAACAATGAGCCCTTCTTTAAAGTTGATGCCATTGATGAATTAAGATTGAGAGTTTCTTATAGTAAAACGGGTCAAGATGATGGAGTTGCAGCTTTCCGTTACATGAGTGAGTATTTTATTCGTGATGATTATTTCATGTTTGGTGATGTTATTCAGCGAATTATTCGTGAGCAAGGCTTGCCAAATCCAAATGTTACATGGCTAGAAATGACCAGTTATAATATTGGTTTAAATGTGGGCTTATTTAATGGTATTCTAGATGCTGAATTCAATTTATTTAGTCGCTTAACAGATAATATATTTGGAACTTCGTTAGATCAATTCCCTTCAACTTTTGGTGCTACATTACCACCGTTAAACATTAATGCACGTGAAAACAATGGTTTTGAGTTAGAATTAAATCATACCAGACGTTTAGGTGATTTCAAGTATTCTGTTGGTGGAAATTTAGCGTATTCTCGTGAGAAATACGTTCGTTGGGCCGAGCCTGAATATGAAGACGAAGATGAAGCTCGATTATTTAAACGTGAGGGAAATTATGTGAACCGTTATATTGGTTATAAATCGGATGGTATATTTATGAGCCAAGAGGAAATTGATAATTATGCTGTTAATCAAGACGGTTTAGGAAATTCAACATTACGTCCTGGTGATGTTAAATACAAAGATCTAAATGGAGATGGCGAAGTTAATTTTAGAGATCAGACCGATATTGGCCGTGGAGCATTTCCTGATATGTCATTTGGTTTTAATGTTGATTTAGAATACAAAGGTTTGAGTGTTTCTGCCTTATTCCAAGGTGCTTCGATGTTCAATCTAGATGTTGTAGGTCGTTCTCGTGGAGCTTTTGATAACGAAGGTGTACCTCATTTTTATCAATATGAGTACAGATGGCAACCTGATCCAGATAATCCAAGCGTAAATATTAATCCAAATGCACAATTACCTGCCATTACAAATCCTGGTGTTGGAGCGAATATAAACAACTCTTTATCATCCGATTTTTGGTTGCAAGACGGAACCTATTTAAGGCTAAAAAACTTGAATATTTCTTATAGAATCCCTCAACAATTTGTACAACGCGTGGGCATTCACTCATTAAGTTTATTTGTATCCGGTACAAATTTAATGACTTGGGATCGATTAGGAATTTATAGCGGTTCATTCGACCCTGAAATTCCTACAACAACTCGTGGTGCTTATCCTACGATTAAAACCATAACTTTCGGATTTAATTTGGAGATCTAAGTCATGAAAAAATATTTATATAACACTCCAAACAAAAAAAATATGGTGTCCTTTTTTAACAATAAAACTATTCGGTTCATTAAAGCTGCCTCATATGCATTAGTACTATTCTTAGTTTTGCAATTGTCTGGTTGTAAAGGCGTACTTGATGTTAGCCCACGTGGCACAATTAGCGATGATGCTATTTGGGAAGATCCTGCATTAATAGACGCTTACATTGCTGATGTTTATAGATCAGCAGAAATTGGCAATAATATTTTTGCATCGGGTCAAACTTGGGTTGCTTATTGGCAAACTGGTGGAAATGTTATCGGTGCAGAACATACTTTATTTGCAGCATGGCAAGAACCTCTTGGTAAATTAGCACTTGTTAATATCAATGGAGTTGATAATCCAGTTCGAAATGAATTTGCTCAATGGAGATGGATCAATATTCGTCGAACAAATTTTATTCTAGAACAATTGGAAACCGCTCAAGTTGATTCTTCATTTAAAGCGGTAAGAAGTGCCGAAATTCGTTTCCTTCGTGCTTTTATGTATTTCAGATTGGTTGAGCGATATGGTGGTGTTCCTTTAATTACAAAAGTTCAAAATATTGATGATCCTGAAGAAGCCATAATGGTTCCTCGTAATTCAGAGCAAGAAATCTATGACTTCGTTTTATCTGAAATGGATGCAATAATTCCACAATTGCCATTTAATCAAGAACCTGGAAGAGCAAATAAAGGTGCTGCTTTACTTTTAAAAAGCCGTGCTGCTTTGTACGCCGCAAGTATTGCTCGCTTTGGTGATATACAATTAAATGGTTTATTAGGTATAAAAGACGAGAATGAAACGGCGTATTGGCAAACTGCTTTTGATGCAGCTAGTACCTTGATTAACGATGGTCCATTTAGATTGTACAATGATATAGCAGATAAAGTTGAAAATTTTAGGAAAATATTTGATCCTGATAATGGTTCAATGGCTAATATGCCTGAAGCTATTTTTGGTGAAGTTTTTAATGGTGTTGAACGTTGGCATGGTTATTCTCAACAATCTTTACCAGAGGGTCCTGCCTTAACTTGGAATTCAAATTTCAATGTGAATTATGAAATGATTGAATTGTTCGATTTCAAGGATGGACGTTCAGGTAAAATTCCTCGTTCTGAAGTCACTTCGAAAGAATGGAGCTTACAAGAATTTATTCTTGATCGCGATCCACGTATGTTAGCATCTGTTTTTTATCCTGAAATGACTGTTTTTAATAAAACTATTTATTTCCATTCAGCTACTCGAGTGAATGGACGTAACATAACTCGGGGAATGATTGACGCAACTTGGCCTGCTCAAGGACCTTCAAGAAATCGAACAAGAACTGGATTTCATGTTAGAAAACGTTCAAATGAGCGGTTTGTAACTTCTGCTGACAATCCTGATGACAATGATATTGTAATTATGAGAATTGCTGAAGCTTATTTGAATGCTGCCGAAGCTGCTTTTTATTTAGGAAGAGCTGGCGACGCACTTACCTATATTAATGCAATTCGTTCTCGTGCAGGTATGCCAGCGCGTACAACTTTAACAGAAGATATGATTCGACAAGAACGTCAAGTTGAACTTATGTTCGAAAATCACCGCTATTGGGATTTGAGAAGATGGAGAATTGCTGAAAGTGCTTTACATGACTTGCGTTTACAAGGTGTTGACTGGGTTAAAAATTATGATACAGACAAATATATCATCACTTTTAAAAATGGGGAAGGTTCTTCAAGAATTTTCTTACCTCAACATTATTATTTACCAATTGGTTTACAGCGTGTTTCTGAAAATCCAAATATGGTTGAAAATCCAGGTTACGGTTATTAAACTCTTATTTATTTAACCCATAAAAATCCATCTCCCAAAAGTATTCGTGCTTATTAGGAGGTGGATTTTTTTTGCTTGTTGAGTTCAGGATAAACTATAAAACTTGAATGAATAACAAAATTATATAGTCGTTCCTTACCAAGCCACTTTTTGAGTCAACAATAGGAATTGAGAGAGCC
>CAZNTR010000047.1:0-23223 GCA_964575925.1 uncultured Chitinophagales bacterium | reverse complement strand
TGAAAAAATAATCGTTCGGAGAATCTGTTGTAATTGGCTCTGGCATATCAAAAATCCTACCAACAAAACTCATTTTTAATATTTTCTCTCTTATACTATCTTTACTTTCATTAGAGAAAATATCTAACGAGTACAGTAAACTCGGGTCAATTTTTAGTTGTATAATTTTTTTTGTTCGTCTATTTACACGACTTCTTGAGTTCTTGGGAATATCATTTACAACTCTTATTATAATTACAATTTCATTATTAAAAACCCCCTTCATCTTTTTCTGAATAGCAATTTTAATTTTTGCATCATTACTTATTGTTTTTACAGCTAAATCAAATTCATTGGTTAAATGAGTATTTGCATAAATAATAAAGTGATTTAGCTCTAGTTTATTTTGAGCCTTTACATTTTGTATTAAAAATGTAAAAGCGACAATTTTAAAGAATTTTAAATAGTTAATAAATTTGAAGTTATTCTGTTTTATTGTACTTTTTTTTTGCATGTTTTCATGTCCAATTTTTTACATGAATTATTCATAGTATTATATTTTGTTTTATTTTTTTTATGACTAAAAACTCTTAAACTTAAATAAATAATAAATAATAAATAACAATGAAACTATTTTATTATGAAACAGGTTTACACTTTATTAATGCTAATCCTTCTTTCTACAATTATTGTTAACGCCCAAACATTTACGTTTTCTGATAGCTTAAGTATATCTCAAGATTTAAGAGAGGCATATTTACACCTCCAATTCTCTGATACTTTAAGCATAACGGGTACTGCGACCGAGTCCATACCATTTAATTTCTTTATCATGAGTCCTAAGGATTCTATAAATATTGTAACATCCACTCATAGTATGAACGAGACTGGAAGTCAAGTTGCAGTAAAATTTTCAATTACTCCTGAGACAAGTTTTAGTCTTTTAGTCTTCGATGCGTTTAACGATGAAAACTCGCGCTTAGACAAACCTATTGTTATCAATTTCAATACGTATTCGTCTACCATTGTTAAAACAGATACTTTACAGTTTAATTTTGGTTTAGTTGTTTGTCCAGAATATGGAGATTTTAGAAGTATCACGATTACAGGATTGCTTCCTAAAAGAGCAGGTTTTACAGAATTAACACAAAGTGATTTTGAAAATGGATCCATTCAATCTCAATTAATTGATGTTACTTCCCTTTTTAATTTCAAAGATGAAACGTTTCAATTAGTTTCCTGATATCCCGATTCTGTAAGTGTGGTTTCTTTTTACTCTGTCTATTTACCAACGGGAGAAATTACAAATTATATTCTAGGCGATGTTAAGAATAGTTCTTCAAGTAATGGATCGCTAAACTATAACACGTTTGCTTATTTCAAAGATGAAATTAAAGTTATTGGTCATTATATAATTTGTTCATCCATTGAAGAAAACACAGGTACTCCGGCTTTATTTTCTATTAGTTCTGCTTACCCCAATCCATTCAACCCATCAACAACCCTAACATTTTCCGTTACAAATTCCTCTTCGATTTCGTTTTCGGTTTATGATGTTCTTGGGCGCAGAATTCAATCTTTAGAACACAAAGATGTTCGTTATTCTGCTGGAACTCATTCATTTATGTATGATTTTTCGGGATTACCATCAGGAACGTATTTTATCGAAGCCATTGGAACCGAATAGGGAAATGGGCAAGTTTCTCGCCAAGTAGCAAAAGTCAGTTTAGTGAAATGAGTTCGATTTTTATAAGATTTTTTTTTGTCTAAAACAGCAAAGTAAACCATTGTTAACTGGAATTTTATAGTCAACAAATTCTTTAATCTAAAACTCTGTCTTTTTGTAAGCGCTTTTTTAGTTAAATTTGGGCGAAAATTACATAACCAAAGTTTGACAAAAATGCTACAAGGTAAATCTTTATCCGACCGAATATCTCATGCAAGAACGATTTCAGAATCGCAACAATCGCCCATTAGAGTTCAAAACTTTGCAGAACTTATTTTATTAAATCGTTCGAAAAGCGGTAATTGGCTCATCTTTCAGGATGAAACAGGAAAAGAATTTACGCTTACGTATCCCGATTTTTTGGAAAGAACAGAACAAACAGCAAAGTATTTATTGGATTGTGGTTTACATCAAAATGATAGGATTGCAACGGCAGCAACGAATCATTGGCAAACGATTGTCTTGTATTTTGCAGCTTGGAGAATTGGCTTAACGGTTGTTCCAATAAACTTGAGCGAAGACGACGATCGAATAAAATATATTTTAGTTGAGGGGCAAATAAAACGCATCTTTATTCAATGTACACATCAGAAAAGAATGGCAGAATTAATAGCAGGTTTGAGCGAACCGATTCCCTATGAAACGTATGATGAATCCACAAAATGGTATGGGAAATCGAATCTAAATACTTCCATTCCAACTGCTGAAACTCAAGCTTTAATCGTGTTCACATCGGGCACAACTGGAAATCCAAAAGCGGTTGTTTTAAGTCAGCAAAATCTGTTAGAAGATGCGCATGCGATATCCAATTGGCATGGAATTCATTCACAAACAAGAATGATGTGTGTGTTGCCTATTCATCATGTAAATGGAACCGTTGTGACTCATATCACACCGTTTTATGCCGGCGCTTCTGTAGTTTTACATCAAAAATTTTCGCCAAAAGCATTTTTTGAAAGCATTGAAAAACATGGAGTTAATATCGTTTCTGTGGTTCCAACTCTATTGCAGTTTTTAACTCATACCTATGAAAATAGAGACTTTCAAAAACCATCAACTTTAAAACATATTATTTGTGGCGCTGGGCCATTAACAATTGAAGTCGCCCGCCAATTTGAAGAACGCTTTGATACACGTGTTGTTCATGGTTATGGGCTTTCAGAAACGACCTGTTATTCTTGTTTTTTACCGATTGATTTAAACAAAGAAGAACACAAAAAATGGATGCGTGAGTTTGGCTATCCAAGTATCGGTGTTCCGGTTCCTTGTAATGAAATGGCCATTCATGATGAAGCGGGAAATGCTCTAAAAGCCGGCGAAAAACGAGAAATCGTGATTCGAGGAAGAAATGTGATGCAGGAATATTTCAATAATCCAGAAGCCAATGAAAAAGCATTTACGTTTGGTTGGTTTCGAAGTGGAGATGAAGGTTTTTTTCTGGAAGATGAGAAAAAACGTCCATTTTTCTTCATCACAGGTCGCCTAAAAGAATTGATCATTCGTGGCGGAGTCAATTTAGCTCCTTTAGAAATTGATGAAGTGATTAATCGAGTTCCTGGCGTAAAATCAGGAATTTCAGTAGGATTCGAAAATGATTGGTACGGCGAAGAAGTCGGCGCTTATGTGCAAAGAAAAGAAGGAAGTACCGTTAGCGAGCAAGAAATTTTAGATTTCTGTAAAAAAGAATTGCCGTTTTCAAAATGCCCCAAAGTAGTTGTTTTTGGAGAAACAATCCCGGTTACTTCAACGGGGAAATATCAAAGAATGAAAGTCGTGCATTTGTTTAAAGAATGGAAAACGGTGCAGTTCAAGAAATAAATTGCGCAAAAAAACTTTGTCAAAGTTTCCAATAGCAAAGTTTAGATCTCTGCCATTGGTACAACTTTTGCTTTTTATTCTTCATGGCAAACGATAACGACGACCAGGAAAAGACGGAAGAACCTACCGGTAAGAAACTGGAAAAGGCGAAAGAAGAAGGTAATGTGAGTAAAAGTGCCGAAGTGAATTCGGTAATTTTACTCACCTTAGCTGTTATCGTTATGTATGCAAGCGCCGAATGGATGTGGACCACAACAGTTAATATGTTTGAAGAGTATTACAAGATGGTCACCGATCCTGTTTTAAATATCGATAATGGGGTTAAGTATTGGACAAAAACCTTATATTATGTTATGCTCTTGCAGTCTCCAGTAATAGTAATGTTAGTCGTCGGCTCAATATTAAGTAATGTTCTTCAAGTTGGGGTGAACTTTTCAACCAAGGTTTTAGAGTTTAAGGGAAGTCGTATTGATCCATTAAGTGGTATAAAAAAAGTGTTTTCTGCTAAAGGTTTAGTGGAACTTGTTAAAGGAGTAGCAAAAATTGGAATTGTATCAGTAATTATTTGGAACACCGTTAAAAATGATCTTGAAGCTATGATAAGCCTTCCAATAATGCCTTTAACCCACATAATGACCAAGTCTGGGGAGTGGACTATTTTAGTTGTTGGCCGAATTTTATCTGCTTTATTAATTCTTTCCATTTTTGATGCTATTTATCAACGGTTCAAATACCGTAAAGATTTACGGATGAGTAAGCAAGAAGTAAAAGATGAATACAAGCAAATGGAAGGCGATCAGCAGGTGAAAGGTGCGCGTAAACGTGTTGCTATGAAAATGGCTCGTGCACGTCGTATTGATCACGCTGTGTTAAACTCAGATGTAGTCGTAACAAATCCAACTCATTATGCCGTTGCGATTCGATACAAACCCGAAGAAATGGCAGCTCCAGTGATCATGGCAAAGGGGATGCGTAACAGAGCGTTAAAAATAAGGGAATACGCCAAACAGTACGAGGTTCCAATTATTGAGAATCCACCACTGGCACGGGCTTTGTACGCTGCAGCAGAGGAAGGACAAGCAATACCGCCTGAAATGTATCAAGCAGTGGCAGAACTTCTCGCTTATGTTTACAAAATCAAAAAACAAAAAGCGGCTTAAGCTTTAATAAATGGCAAATACAGCACAACAAGGGAAAAATTTTCTTTCATCCGTTCTAGGAAGAGGCGATATCTTTATCTCCTCTAGTGTAATCATGATTATTTTAGTCATGATTTTGCCTATTCCTTTTGCTTTAATTGATATTTTATTAGCGATTTCTATTGCTCTTTCTCTAATCGTTTTACTTGTTGGTTTTTATACAGTTAAACCTTTAGATTTTGCTATTTTCCCTGGTCTATTGCTCATGTTGACTCTTTTCCGGCTCGCCATGAATATTGCCACCACTCGATCGATATTAACGGAGGCTTATGCGGGTGAGTTGATTTATACGTTTGGAAATTATGTTGTTCAAGGGAATTTTGTTGTCGGAATTATTGTATTTGCCATTTTAGTGATTATCAATTTTGTTGTAATTACTAAAGGTGCTACACGTATTGCAGAAGTAACAGCCCGATTTACTTTAGATGCAATGCCAGGAAAGCAAATGGCGATTGATGCCGATTTGGGAGCAGGTTTAATTACCGATCAAGAAGCTAAAAAACGCCGAGAAGATATTTCAAGAGAATCTGATTTTTATGGAGCTATGGATGGAGCTTCAAAATTCGTTCGTGGAGATGCTGTTGCGGGTCTTTTAATTACGTTTATCAATGTTATTGGTGGTTTAATTATTGGTTCTGTACAGTTGAATATGCCTTTAGGTGAGGCTGCACAAACCTATGTTTTATTAACAGTTGGTGATGGTTTAGTCTCGCAGATTCCAGCGCTTCTTATCTCAACTGCAGCCGGTATAATTGTAACTCGAGCTGCATCTGATGGCGATATGGGTTCCGACTTCGCTGATCAGTTATTTGGAAATCCTAAAGTTGTTGCTATTGGCGCTATATTTTTGTTTTTCCTTGGCTTAATACCAGGAATGCCCCTTTTACCATTTTGGGGATTAGGAGCTTTGTTTCTCTTCATCTCATTTAGGAAATCCAATCAAATTCAAGTTGAAAAAGATTTGGTCATTTCTCAACAAGTTTTACCTTCCAAACCAGAAGATAAGGTAGAAGATTATTTATTAGTGGATACCTTAGAACTTGAAATTGGGTATAGCTTAATTTCTTTGGTAGATCCTGAACAAGGCGGTGATTTGTTAGATAGAATGTCATCATTGAGAAAACAGCTAGCTGTTGAATTGGGAATTATTGTTCCACCAATTCGTATTCGTGATAATGTTCAATTAGATGCTAATAATTATAGTATCAAAATGCGTGGAATTCCAATTGGAAAAGGTGATTTATTACCAGGTTATTTCTTAGCCTTGATTCCCCAAGATTTTGAAGTCGATATTCAAGGTATTAAAACAAAAGATCCGACATTTGGCTTAGATGCCGTTTGGGTAAGTGGAAAACACCGAGTTGAAGCGGAGAAATATGGTTTATCAGTTATTGAAGCAGGTGCGGTAATTACTACTCATTTAATGGAATTGCTCAAGAAAAATGCTTACAAACTCATCGACCGTCAGATGACGAAAAAATTAATTGATAATGTGAAAGAATCACATGCTCAATTGGTTGAAGAGTTAATTCCTGATCAAATGAAAGTCGGCGATGTGCAAAAAGTATTACGAAAATTGTTGCGTGAACGAGTTCCTATTCGTGATATGGTAACGATTTTGGAAACCTTGGCTGATCAGCGTTCAAATACGCAGAACAATGATGTTCTTGCAGAATATGTGCGTGCAGGTCTCGCGGAAACGATAACAAGACAATTCCGTGATCAAAATATGGAAGTTCAAGTTATCGTGTTTGACCCACAATTGGAATCTCACCTAATTGCTCAGGCTCAACAAGGAAATTTAAACCCAAGTACTTTAGGTTTTACGCCCGAAACAGTTGAAAAACTGTATATTGCAGCTACACGGGTGTTTGAAAAAATGATGAACAGTGGTTTTGAACCAGCTTTGCTTACTTCTCCAGTTCTCAGACCAACTGTTTATGAGTTTTTAAATCCAATTTTGCCCGAATTATCGGTGTTGTCTTATAATGACATTACCATGGATACTCAAATTAAAACATTTGAAAAACTGGCACTTACAATGACCGCGAATCAAGTTCCGGCTGGAAATGGACGTTAAGTAAACAGCTATGGTTTTAAAGAAATTTTTCGGAACTACAATACAAGAAGCACTAAAGGCCGCTAAAGAACAACTTGGACAGCAGGTTATTTTAATAGAATCTGTTGCACAAAAAGGTGAAAAACTCGCAAGTGTAACCGTTATGCTCGATGAAAAATTAGAATCCACGCAGCCTGTACAAGAAAGTGAAACACAAGATGAATTTAGAAATGTGTTTTATAAACGAAGTGACATAGGTGGAAAAAAAGCGAATTCAGCAAATTCTATGACTGAATCTGAGGTAATGACAATGAGTCAGCCGATGGATTCTAATCCTTTAAACAATTTTGAGTCTTACGCAGAGATAAAAGATGAACCTGTAAAAAAAACCACAAAAGCAGATTTAAATCTTACCTTCCCAAAATTTAATCAGAGTGATAAATCAACAATGGAGAGAAAAACGGCTACTGTTGAAGAAACAAAGAAAAAATCGGCTGTAAATCCAAAAAAAACGGAAACGATAGTCAATCAGGATGATATAAAAGCTCCGATGTCTCGCAGAGGAACGCCGCTAATTGAAGTTTTACAAACGGAAGTTTCTCCAGAGAATAATGGATATGTTAAAGAAATTTCGGTAAGTAGAGAAATAAGTGCAATTCAAAGACGCCTTGAACAATTAGAATCAATGCTAAGCGAAACGTTGATTTCTGCTAGTTTAGATTATGCTTCACATACAGCGTTTCAACAATTATTGCAAACTGGAATACGTGCAACAACGATTTCAGGTTGGTTTAAACGCATTATGGATACCGGTTTAGATCCGTTTGAAGATCGTGAACCATTTATGTACGAATTGGCAAAAATGATTCGAAAATCCATATCGATGGATTATATGCAAGCTGCCCAACCGAATTTAGTATTTGTTGGTCCATCAGGTTCAGGAAAATCTACTTTAATTATGAAACTAGCTACGAATACGGCTTTTTTTGGTGGGAAAAAAGTGGCTCTAGTTTCAGTAATTCCTCGTAATTCGACCATGAAATACAGCATTTTGGAATTGTTTGCTAAAGATGCAGGTTTGCCCTATTTCACGGTAAATGACGGAATTGATGTATCAAAACTGATGTCAAAATTAGTTGAATATGATCATGTCTTATTTGATACACCAAGTATTAGTCTTGAGAAAAAGACGGCTTTCAGAGAGTATTGGAAAATCAGACAAATTTTAGCTTCTGTGATGCCGGTTGAAGTCCATTTTGTAGTTAATGCAACTATGGAAAATTATTATTTCAGAGAAGCGTATGCTACAAATCATCCACTACAACCTGATTATGTAGCCATAACTCATCTTGATGAAACCAATC
Source organism: uncultured Chitinophagales bacterium (assembly GCA_964575925.1). Classification (GTDB taxonomy): domain Bacteria; phylum Bacteroidota; class Rhodothermia; order Balneolales; family M1805; genus M1805. Next base: position 15,078 of record CAZNTR010000047.1, on the reverse strand, counting down.
GTTGGGGACACTTAATTCCATTCTTAAAAACACTTGGAGTAGGTGTTCGTTATGTTTCACAAGGTGCAGAAATTCCCGATTCCATTCAGGCATTTAGCCCGACATGGTTTGCTGAACAAGTATTATCATCGGCAGGATAAGTATATATGATAAAGAGAAAATTCAATCAATCTTATATTGTCGGCATTGCTAGTGGAAAAGGCGGTGTCGGTAAAAGTATCGTCACAGTAAACCTAGCTGAGACTTTAGTCCAAATGGGCTATCGTGTTGCTGTTGTGGATGCCGATTTAGGTCTATCAAATTGTGCCGCTTTGATAAATGAATCAATTCCTGGAACGGTTCGTGACGTGATGAATGGAAAAGCGAAAATAAACGAAATTATTCTAGAGACGGATGGCGGATACAGTTTAGTTACTGGCGCTGATGAACCAGAAGCTGATGTAATGGATTGGTCCGTTTTGTACCCAATGTTAGATCAGGTTCTCCGCAAATTGCGCACAGAAAATGATTTTATCTTAATTGATACTCCAGCCGGTGCCTCAGATTTAAGTTTTTGGGCGCTAGATAGAGCTGATATGGGTTTGTTAGTCGTTGTGGGCGAACCAACAGCTATTTCAGATGTGTATCGTTTCTGTAAATTTGTTCTTGAGGTTGATCCAACTTATCCATTTGCTGCCGTTGTTAATTTCGCTGAAAACGAAGAAGACGCTCAAAATGTATTAAAACGGTTCAATACCATAGTTCGCCATTTTATGAATCGAGAATTTCCTTATTTAGGATTTGTCCCAATGGATGATTTAGTTCGTAAATCTGTATCTGATCAGCTTCCAATTGTTCGGGCAAACCCAGATTCTCATGTTTCTAAAGAGATTCAATTTGTTGCTTCTGCCTTAATTGGATTATCACAAAAGAAAAAAATGTTTGAATTCACTAAACCAAAAGTAACAAATGCTTAAAATTTCTTTACAGCTTACTACATTAATTGCACTAGTTATCTTTTTGATTCTAATGGCGATGGGTATTGACTGGGAATTAGCTTTAATGCGAACTACAATAAGCTATTTAGGTCTAATAATCATTTTTTATGTGAGCTTGTTAGTTATTACAATACTATGCGGTAGAAAGTCCAAATCTGAAAACTATTCAGACACATAAAAAGGTAAATTCAAATGAGCATGATATCGCAAATGACCTTACAAAATCTGGTTGATGCCTGGTGTGATGAACCAACAATGGCTTTAAAAAATGCCATTATGACCAAGTCTATACCTTTGGTACGTTCAATTGTTGGTAAAATTAGTAAGCCTGATACCGCATTAAGTCAGTTTGAAGATCTTGAAAGTGCTGGAATGATGGGTTTGATTCAGGCTTTAGATCATTATAGTAAAGAAAATGGAGTTCAGTTTAATACGTTTGCTTATTACAGAATTCGTGGAAATATTGTCGATTATTTACGAAAAATAGATCAAGTTCCTCGTTTGCAACGCGCTGCTTATGGCAAAGCTCAAACAACTATAGAAGTGTTGATGCAACGGTATGCACGAGTTCCTAACGATGAGGAAGTTGCCGTTGAGATGGAAATTAGTTTAGAAGATTACCATGATATTCTTACGAATGTTCAGCAAAGATCAGTTCTAAGCCTTAATGATTATAAGTATGGCGAAGACGATGGAATGCAAAACTCCGAATTTATTGCTGATACAGAAACCGAAAGCCCAGATGCTGAATTAGAACGGCAATCGATGCGTTCTAAATTGGAAAAAGAGATAAGAAAATTAAAAGAACGCGAGCAATTAATTTTAGCTTTGTACTATTTCGAAGATTTAACTCTTAAAGAAATTGCTGCTGTTTTGGGACTCACAGAAGCTAGAATATCACAAATTTTGGGAAAATTATTATTGCAGTTAAAAGCAGTAATGACCATTTAATATCTCAAATTCGGACTTAGACTTTTTGTAAAGTGAATGATTTTGTTAACGGTTTTATGAAGCATAATTAATGAAAACAAGAGCTAGTTCGCAACCTATTGAGCTTAGTTCATATCTATTATTTGGTCGTGCTAGGCCCAGCCCAGCATCTCAGCCTAAGAACCAATCTATTCAAAAAAAATGATTGTTGCGTAAAAAGATATTGGACAGAGATAGCACTTCTTGGTTCTTAGAATCGTGTAAGGGCACGGGATGACCGTTTTTTTTGCGAAACCAACTGCCTTTTTTTATAGTGACGAAGTCCGAATTTGAGTTAATATCCTAAATTCGGAATTAAAGCTGTTAGTACACTTGTTCAATAACCTTGATTTTTTTATTCATTCGAAATGTATTTAATTAAGGTTTTGATTAAGATATCTTGAACACCGATTTATTTTGAAATTTGGGGCTTATCGAGTTGGGTATAATAAAAAAATTTAAAAAAGATACTCAAGGAACCACGAAGTTTTTTTTCATACTTCATGCTCAGTTACTAATCTGAGTTCGGGATACTAGGATTTGGCGCAAAAATTCGATTCGATTGTTTACGTCTTTTAATTTGTACGTATGCAGCGATTATTTTTTCGAAAACCACTTTTTGAACTAAGTTCAATAAAGAAACTCAACTATGTTGAGGTAGCAGAATCGAGATGGTCGTTCCTTTATTGGGTTCGCTCATAATCCTGATTTCTCCGCCAAGTCGTTTGGTGAAATCTTTACAAATCTGAAACCCTAGCCCTGTTCCTTTTTCACCAGCTGTTCCATAAGTTGACTAAAACGCATTGGAATATAACAATTGCTGAACTTGAGATTCTCTCATTCCTAACCCATAATCAACAATATCAAACTGAAAGTGATTATTTTTTTCTTTAATATGGAGTTCAATTGTACTGTTTTTAGAGGAATATTTAATAGAATTTGATATAAGATTTCGAAGTATAGAAATCACTAATTGAGCATCAGTGAAAATAGAATTCGTAGTTTCTAATTTTGAAAGTAAAGAAATGGATTTATGTTGTAACTGAACAGTTAAGGAATGGCTAACAGAATCAACAATCGATGTTATGCTTATATGTTCAAAATGTACACTAACTTTATTTAATTGTGTTCTAGACCAAGTTAGCAGTTCATCCATTAAAAAATGCAGCTTTTCAGTACTAATCTGAATCATTTTTAAAAACTCAATGACCTCATCGCGATTATAAGAGTCATAATCTTCTAATAACATGTTTGATAAACTCATTGAGGCTGATATCGGACTTCGTAAATCGTGAGAAAGCACAGAAAATAGTTTATCTTTTTGTTGGTTGGTCTCTTTTAATTTTTCGAGTAAATCATGTTGTATCGTACTATCTCGGGAAACAGAAAGAATTTCAAGTTCATCCGATTGTTGATTCTTTAATTGTTTAGCATGAGTTGAAAACCAAATATAATCCCCGTTTTTATGTGCAATTCGATATTCGAACATCTCAACTTTATTCGATTGCGTTAGATTTTCAATGGCTGGCGAAACAATACGTTGATAATCTTCGGGATGAATGAGTGTAAAAATGTTTTTATTAAGAATGGATTCAACTTCACGTTCTAATAATTTACTTACAGATGGACTTACATAAGTAATAGTCCCATCGGCTTTTGTTGTGATTACTAGATCAATAATATTGTCTGCTAATAGACGAAATTTCTGTTCACTTTCTTGTAGGGCTAAATCAGATCTTTTTTTCTCTGAAATATCTCTTGTGATTCCAATAATTCCTGTTATTTCGCCGTTCAGATTTTTTATTGGAAATTTAGATGTTGAACCCCAGATGATATGGGATGTATCTTGGCAAAAAATCCCCATTTCATCTTTCGAAATTAATGGTTTACCTGTGTTCAATTTCTCTTTTTCATCTAATAAAGTTCGGTTTGCAACTGTTGGGTCAAAAAAATCAAAATCAGTTTTCCCAATGGCTTCATCAGGTGAGTTTAATCCTAATTTTGTAGCAGTAGCACGATTTACACGAATGAAACGACTTTCTTTATCTTTAAAATATATATCATCAAGACTGTAATCCATCAACATTCTGAGTAAATGTTGTTCATTTTCTAAAGCTTTCATGTAGCTGTGTTCTTTACTTACTTCAAACGCTGAGCCTACAAGAAATTTTGTTCCATCTTTGCAAAAAAGTGGCGTTAACCTCGATTGCCAATATTTAATTTCTTTTTTATATGGTCTTGAAATGAGATAATCGACTGATTCTTTAGAATCAATAACTTTTTTAAATCGTTCTTCAATCAAAACTCCAAGTTTTGGATCAACATCAACTGCTGATTTACCGATGAGTTCATGTGCTTGAACTCCAGTTTGTTCAGTATAAGCAGCATTTATTTTTCTATAGATAAATCCATTTTCGGTGTATTCAACAAAAAATAAACTGGTATTGACAGAATTAATAAGAAAATTAAAGAAAGGATCTTCAAATTTTGGAAGAGGGTTTACTTCTTCTGCGGAATAGGGCTTATCGTGACTTTGAGCATTAAATTCAATAGTTACTAAAATACCTTTTGTTGAGATTGTGCCATATTGAAGAGTGATGTTGTAGTCTTTAGATTCAAAACTAAAATTAAACGAAACAACTGGTTCAGTAGTAGAAAGGGTATTCCAAGCCGTTTTGATTCTACTTAGAAGTGGTTCTTTAAAGATTTCCCTAAAGTTTTGTTTTTTATCTGTATCAATAGTAACTAAATCGAGTAATTGATCATTTGATGAAAAATTAAACTCCAAATAGCCATCAATAGAAAAAGCCAAAAGTAACGAAGTCCAATTAGCTGACTTACTCATATTATTAAAAAACTTTATTATCTAGAATGAGATTAAAGTAGGAAAAATTTTAATCTACTTTGAAAAATAGATAAGATGAGTCTGTAAATAATTCATTAAAATCGTTTAATGGAAAGAATTAGGATTCGAAAGTATTAAATACGGATAGGTGTAGAATTCACAGATTTGAAACTGATTGAATTTCTCATGTTTTAGTTCTGTAAACAATCTGTGGTTTTTCATTTCACAGTAAAAAAAATCAATTATGAATAGCCTGATTGCCAAGCTACTCTTTAAAACGTACGTTTCTCCGATTTAAGAAAATCCTGATTTCTTTGATAAAAGCAATAACTGCTTTGTATCTTTTAGAATGAATCCAATTATCCCTTTACTATTTCTATTTGGCTACTTTGGCTTATTGTTTTTTATTGCAAAAAAAACATCAAATTCGACTCAAAAAGATGCATTTTTTACGGGTGAGAGGAATTCTCCATGGTTCTTAGTAGCATTTGGAATGATTGGAGCCTCTTTATCTGGCGTTACATTTGTTTCTGTTCCAGGCGAAGTAAATCAATCGTACTTTTATTACATGCAAGTAGTATTCGGTTATGCAATCGGTTATGCCGTAATTGCCACAATTCTGCTTCCCTTATATTACAAATTAAACCTGATTTCCATTTATTCTTATCTGGAAAATCGGTTTGGAAACTATAGTTATAAAACGGGTGCTGTATTTTTTCTAATCTCTCGACTTTTAGGCTCTTCTATAAGAGTATTGTTAGCAGCGGGAGTTCTACAATTTATTTTATTTGATGCTTTAGGAATTCCATTTGTCATAACCGTATTGCTAACAGTACTATTAATATGGCTTTATACTAGAATAGGCGGAATAAAAACAATTGTTTGGACAGATACGCTTCAAACGGCATTTATGTTACTTTCAGTGGTTTTGACTCTAGTTTATTTAGTATCAGACTTAGATTTTAATTCTGCTGGAGGACTTTTAACTTTTTTTTATAATGAACCTCGATTCACTTTTATGAACACGGATTGGCGCTCAGGCACCTTTTTCATCAAACAAATTATTTCTGGCGCCTTTATCACCATAGTTATGACTGGTTTAGACCAAGATATGATGCAAAAAAATCTTACCTGTCGTTCTTTATCTGATGCAAGAAAAAACATGACTTGGTTTACTGTGATATTAGTGATAGTAAATTTCTTGTTTCTAAGTCTTGGACTCTTGTTATTTGTTTTTGCAGAGCAGCATGGAATTGAACTCCCATCAAGAGGAGATGAAGTTTTCCCATTTTTAGCTATGAATCATTTCCCAGCATTTGCTGGAATTCTATTCATATTGGGAATTACAGCCGCCGCTTATTCTAGTGCTGACTCAACTCTAACTGCGCTAACAACATCATTCTGTTATGATATTCTAAATTTTGAACAGCGATTTCCTGCTGAAAAACAAGACAAAATTCGGATTCAGATTCATTTCATGTTTACGATGTTCCTGTTTTTACTAATTATCCTATTTCGCTGGATGAACGACCAAAGTATTATAAAAACAGTACTTACTGTTGCAGGTTATACTTATGGCCCGCTTTTAGGATTATTTGCATTTGGTTTATTTACACACAAAAAAGTTAAAGAGCCTTTAGTCCCGATTATTGCTCTTCTTGCTCCCGTTTTATCGTACGTCTTAAGTCAAAATTCACAAAATTGGTTTTGGGGATATTCCTTCGGTTTTGAGATTTTATTAGTTAATGGGCTGTTGATGTGTTTTGGGCTTTGGTTGATTCGAGAGAAATAAGTTAGGATTTTTATAATTTTGCAACTTTTTAAAGTTGTTTTAGGCAAAATAATATGCAAGTTAACATGATTTGAAAGAGTGCTGCCCCCAAAAGTCAACATTTCGTAATTAGCTGAGTTCAGGGTAAGAAAGAACTATGAAAACGGATATAAATAACAATTGTCCCAGAGGTTTAATAAAGCGTTTTAGAAAGGTTTTTGCTAGAAAGTAAAGACTTAAAAAGCACAGAGCTTACCGATTGATACAAGGGCATAATTACTTGTCTAAGGAAGACTTACAGAATGATTTTATCATTCTGGGCTTGACCCAGAATCTTCGGCTAATGAAGCAAGAACTAGATGCTTTACTAAAGGCAAGACGATGTGCTAGACTGAGATACTGAATCAAGTTCAGGATGACCTTGGTTTCTTCCATTATTTCTCTACTCAGCACTTTGAGAGTGGCAGAGAAACCGAAGGCAAGCGAAGCCAAATGAAATTTTTACTAGTTTTTTCTTATTGGATGCTAAAAATATTGCCACTTTTCTTATCCCGAAATCAAGTCCATAAGCTAAAAGTTAGAGTTTGGAGAATATTTTGTTTTCACTTTACCAAAAGAACCAAAAGATTAGATATGAAATCATGCAACACGAAAATAAATCTTACTTGTCAATTTAGGATTTAATTAATTGAGGATGATAGGTTCATTTTTAGGTTTTTAAAAACACTCAAAACTCAATTTCTTATTTTTAAGAATGAAAAAATCAAAAGCTTAGTTTAGGCATAAAATTAATTTGGGGGTCTATTTTTCTTGAGTAAAAATCTCGGTACTATTTGCGAATTAGACCCAATAAATATGTCAATCATTGATTCAATAATCGACGATTTAATAGAGAAAAACTATTCCATTCAAACTTCACTTTTTCCAGAAACCATTATTCAAACGCTTTTTGAAGAAGGCTTAAATCTTTGGGAATCCGGAGATTTTAGAACCGCGCGTATTAGTCGAGGAGATGATGAACAAAAGAGAACAGAAATACGAAGTGATAAGATTCACTGGCTAGATCCAAATGACTTAAGTGAAACGCAAAACGACTATTGGAAGTTCATTGATGAATTAAAAGTTCAAGTAAACCGAACTTTCTTTTTTGGCTTACAAGACTTTGAAGCACATTATGCTGTCTATCCTGAAGGGACCTTTTACAAAAAGCACTTAGATCAATTTACTAAAACACCACATCGTTTTGTTTCCTGTTTATTGTATTTAAATAAAAATTGGAAACCTGAAGAGGGTGGACAATTGCGGATTTACAAAAATGGAACCGATGAAACTGATTTCATTGATATTCAACCCGAATTCGGGAAATTTGTCTGTTTTTTAAGTGGAAGTTTATACCATGAAGTACTTCCGGCAAACAGATAGCGATTTAGTTTAACGGGTTGGTTAAGAAAAGAAGCCATTCCATTTGTAGGATAATTAATCGTTGATTTTTTTAAAGTTTGCCTATTTTAGACAACGCTTTTTGGTTAAAACTCTATAATAATCAAGTACTATGTTAAATTACATTTGGGCAGGCTTAATTGGATTAAGTTTGTTCTTTGCTATCACTCAAGACACTTTAGATTATGTGCAAAACACGTATCAAAACGGAAAAGAGTGGAGTGTTTCCCTTAGAAAAATTGAATCGGATGCTTCGGGAAATCAACAAAAGGTTTGGTTAAAACTTTCCGAAACCGATTCAATGGTAGTTTTGTTTAAAAAATCTCATCAAGAACTTACATTAAGTTCGTTTGATGCTTTGCCTGTACATTGGAAAACGGTTCATGAATTATCGAAAAAATCAGATTCTGAACCTTTACGAGCTGAAATTACACGTTGGGATGAAATGAGTGGCGCTGCAATTGTTATTCTTCCGGAAGTGAAATTGGTGAAAATGAAAGCGATTGCAAAAGCAGCTTTCGATATGGCTGAATTCTCTGTTCGTTTAGCAATTGGTTTAATAGGGACAATGGCTTTGTGGTTGGGACTCATGCAAATTGCTGATAAAAGCGGTCTGATTTTTATTGTTGTTAAAATTGTTCAACCTGTTATGCGATTTTTATTTCCCAATATTCCCAAAGGTCACCCTGCAATGGGAGCAATCAGTTTAAACTTAGCGGCGAATATGTTGGGATTGGGAAATGCAGCAACTCCATTAGGCATTAAAGCGATGGAAGAAATGCAAAAAATAAATCCGAAAAAAGATACCGCAACCGATGCGATGTGTATGTTTTTAACCATGAATACAGCAAGTGTTCAATTGGTTCCACCAGTTACTTTAGTCGCCTTGATGGGAATTGGCGTTGGAGAAATGATTTTTAGCATCTTTTTAGCAACGGTGATTTCATTATCAATTGGAATTTTCGCAGCAAAATGGTTTGCAAAACGAGATCCGGAAAAGAATAGTTCAGTGTTAACAACGGAGGGCAATTAAGATGGATGTGTTATCAATTTTAGTTTTACCACTTCTGATTGTATTAATCCCGATGTACGGATTATTTAAAAAAGTGCCTGTTTACGAAGAGTTCGTAGTTGGAGCAAAAGAAGGATTTGATATCGGCGTTCGAATAATACCCTATTTAGTTGCGATTCTTTTTGCAATTGGGATGTTTAGAGCTTCCGGTGCAATGGATTGGATGATTGCATTATTAGAACCTGTTCTATCTCTTGTTGGATTCCCAGCGGAAGTCTTACCAATGGCAATATTAAGACCGCTAACAGGAAGTGGTTCAGTTGGAATTTTAGCCGATTTAATAGCAACTCACGGCGAAGATTCTCTCATTGTGAAGATGGCTGCTACCATGTTTGGCTCAACAGAAACAACATTTTATGTATTGGCCGTTTATTTTGGAGCCGTTGGAGTAAAAAGAACAAGATATGCTGTTTCAGCAGGTTTAATTGCAGATTTAACAGGTGTTATTGCTTCAATAGTTGTTTGTTATTGGCTCTTTAGCTAAAAATTAAAACCTCTAGGACTCACAGTCCTCTAAGAACTGTGAGTCCTAGAGGTTTTAATTTAGAATTTTATTTTTTAACTAAATCTTCATAAACCTTAAAAAGATGCTCAAAGTGAGATTGCATTGTACCGACATGTTTTTCGGCATGACTTAATGCTTCATCTCGAAGTGAATTTCTGTCTCTTTTTGTAATAGCTAAGACGGCTTTTTTAAGTTCTTCTTTATTTCCAGCCTCATAGGTTTCAGAAAAAGTTTGTCTTGCTAAATCAGCTGCGCCACCTTTATTAGGAACTACTATTGGTAAGCCACTACATAAGGCTTCAGCAATAACTAAACCGTAGGTTTCGGCCGCTGAACCATGAAGAAAATAATCGCAAGAAGCCATAATATTCGCCAACTCATCTCTATTTGATGTGAATCCCATCAAAGAAACATAACTACTCTTTTTTACTTTTTTGTTTACATAAAAACGTAAAGGACCGTCCCCGAAAAGAAGTAAAGCCATTGGTTTTTCTTTAGCCGCAAGCGAAAATCCGTCAATCATAGTTCCTAAACGTTTTTCTGGGTGATGTCTTGAAATCCCGATGAATAAATCTGCTGTTTCTGGAAGATCAAAAAGACCTAATAACTTTTTTCTTAGTTCGGGATCTCTTCGTTTCGGTGAGAAAAAATCTTTATCAATACCAAACGGAACAGGAATGGGGTTTTTGATTCCAAAGGAAGCTGTTCTATCGGCAAGCCATTGTCCACTAACAATAGTTGCATCAAATTTTAAACTCAATTTTTTTAAGTAATTCCAATAAAATCCAAAAAGAGAATCAACTTTATCCGTTGAGATAAATTTCCCCAAAATGGTATGAGGATAAACGGCAACAGGATCTTGATGAAAAATGAATGATTTAATCGCATTTCCTCTCCAGTTTGCGGCAAACCAACCACCGGTCCAAGGTGAAGAGCCTTCAACAACATCAGGTTTTAGTTCATCCAATAATTGATGCACTTCTTTTTGTCGCCAAAGAATTACATATCGGGGATCAACAGGAAGTGGCGGACCAGGAACCCAATAGATTTTTCCTCCCAATCGTTCTTCAACGCCACGTTTTCTGCCTGGTGCAATAATGATAATTTCGTGGCCAATACGCGCTCCTGCTTGTAATTTTTGATTGATGTAGGTTTTAACGCCACCGCCTTGATCGGTGTAAAATTCGGCTACATCAATTATTCTCATGTCTTTTGGTTGATTTTTGAACGGTGTGAATCATAAAATTACTCAAATTCTCTTTCAAGCCCAAGTTTAGAAAATATAGAGAAGAGAAAGTGATTCAAAAAATTGAAAAACGCAAAACGAATTAATCAATAAAATGAGTATTTTACAGAATGAATTTTGATAAAATTGCACTTCGTTTACAACCATATTATTCCCGTTTTAAAGTAAAAGACAGACTTTTATTTACAGGTCATTCACATCAAGCTTGGCCAGATTGTTCTAGAGATGGAATCTTAGAATGTTATGATGATGCCGCTCGCCTAGTCGATGAAAAATGGGGTGAAGTATTCAATAAAATCGAAATCCTTAAAGAATATCTTAGAAATTGGTATTCAGATCCTGAAGGTTCGTATTCAACAGCAGCAAGTACACACGATTTATTGATTAAGTGGATTTCTGCCCTAAGATTAGAAAAAGGCGATGAATTAGTAAGTACTGAAGGCGAATTTTATACCATTTTCAGACAATTAAAAGCGCTTGAAGAAACGGGGATTCGCATTACAAAAATTGCATCAAAAAATCCTGAAACGATTGCAGCCCAATTAATAGAAAAGATTTCTGCGAAAACAAAAGGGGTAATAATAAGTCGTGTTTTTTTTGAATCAGGACTCATTTTTCAACATTTAGATCAAGTTGCGCAGCATTGCGCTAACCTATCCGTTCCTTTATTGATTGATGATTATCATGGCACAAATGTACGTCCAATTCAGATAGGAAATACGGTTTTTGAATCGACTTATTGGTTAATTGGTGGTTACAAATATCTGCAATGGGGAGAAGGAAATTGCTTTTTACGTTATCCAAAAGATTGCACATTAAAACCAGTTTATACAGGTTGGTTCGCTTCATTTTCGACTTTGCATCTGCCAAAAAATGATTACACAGTCAGTTTTGATAATCAAATGAAATTCGCTGGTGCAACGTTTGACCCAAGTTCAGCATACCGAGCTGCAAAAGTGGTGGAGTTTTTTAAAGAGCAACAGTTAACGAATACGTATTTCACAAACTTATACAGATATCGAGTTGGTGAATTAATACATGAATTTAAAGCATTAGATCTTCCTGAAAACGAATTTTCGATTATTAATGATGTTCAGCCTGAAAAAAGAGCAGGATTTATGGCAATTAAGACAAAAAACGCAGTTTTATATCAACAGAAATTAGCATATTGTGGTATTTTAACAGATGCCCGTGGTGAAAGTTTACGATTTGGTCCAGCGCCATATAGTTCATCTGCGCAAATACAAGCTGTGATGCAACAGTTTAAACAAGCAATAAAGCTTTAACATGAAACATTTTTGTGGTTTAATTTTTATCATTCTAATAGCCGTACAATGTACTGTATCTCATAAACCAATTCCCCCAGATAGTTCACAATTAGTCTTGGTTTTAATAGACTCTGTGAATGGAACTCAGGGAAAATTGTATCAATTTGATCGTGAATCTGGGTCGATGAATTGGAACGTAGCGGCACGAGAAATTCCAGTAATTATTGGGAGAAATGGTTTAGCTTGGGGAATAGGTTTACAAAAAGAATCGGATTATCCTAATTTCCCAACCAAAAAAGAAGGTGATGGAAAAAGCCCAGCTGGAGTATTTTATTTAAGTTCTGTATTCGGATTTGAAGAAATGCCTGATATTACCATGCCTTTTTTACCCGTTAATGATTTGGTAGAATGTATAGATGATGTAAACTCTCACTATTATAATCAAATAGTTAACAGAAATGAAATGGCGGAAAATGAATTACCCGATTGGAACTCATCTGAAAAGATGAGAACGTATAGTGGTTATTATGAGCAAGGTATTGTTGTAAATCATAATATGAACCCCATTACCAAAGCAAACGGTTCATGTATTTTTATTCACAATTGGAAATCGGGAAATGATGTTACAGCCGGTTGTACTGCTATGATTCCCAAAGATTTAACAAATCTGATACACTGGTTAAGCATCAAGAAAAAGCCAGTATTAGCTCAGCTTACACTTCATCAATATCATGAATTAAAAAATATGTGGGCGCTCCCTTCATTAGATGAAGAGTGAATTTATTTTACCGCACCAGAACTTTTTAATAAGTGCTCTTCTGCAAAAACATGAGAATACAAGGTGGAAAGCCATAATCTACCCTTGTGTGTTTTTCGTAAATATTCAGTAGCAGTTTGAATAACTGGTGCTACTTCATTCCAAAAAAATGATGGATAATTTTCACGTAAATCAGCCCCAGAAGTATAACCAAGTTCTTTAGCAGAACCAGATTCTACAAATTCAGAAAATAGTGCAGCTGTTTTTCTTAAATAATGTACATCTCCCATTTGCCCAATTAAATCAGCGGCTCTAACTAAGCCAGCTAACGTATCCGTTTGCTGATAGCATTCTTCTTTTGGAATTGGGAAGCGTGTGAGTTCTATAATATCAGAAATAATAATTTCGTCAATTTTTGGTTTGTCGAAAAACCAGTTTTTAACGAAAAGTTTAGAGCGATTTACATGCCAATGTTGCAGAGAGGCATCTGTAGATCCTCTTGGCAACTCAACGGTATCTCCTTTTTCATTAATTATAAAATGGGTGTCAGAATCTCCTTCTATAACACCTCTTACATATCCTATATCATGGCATAAAAGAGCAATGGTTGCATGTAACCAATCTTGAGGAGTTAAATTGCCTGTAGCCATGTGTTTCCCTCTTAGAATAGTTAGACCAACGTCTGTAACTAAAATGGTATGTTCCATATTATGGTAAGCTGCATCACAATTAGATAAATTTTCTAATACAAGACGGGCAACAAAAGCAGTAATACTGGGAAATTCAGGTTCAAGTAAACCAAACGAATCTGAGTAATCCGACTTAAGTTTATCTACAAATGAATCTATAACTATTGCGTTAGGATAAAACATACACCTTTATTTATTTCGCTAAAGGAATGAAAATAATCGGGTAATTCAAAATGATTTTTTTGACTTATATTGATTTATGGCACTTTTAATTGTTTCTTAACATACGTATTCATCGCTTGGTGCATAAACTTAGCAAACTCAGGCTGCGTTTCCTCCTTTATTGTTGAGAAAACAGGGTGGTTTAGGTACGATTGAGCCAAATCACGGTAGGATTCTAAATGCTGTTTAATGGTACTAATTGTTCCCCAATATTGGTTTACACAGTTAAAATGGTTCTCAATTAGTTCTTGTACAGGAATAGAGTCTTCCGTTAATTGTTTTATCGAAAAAAGTTCTTGAATAATTTTATCATGATTGAGTTTAACTTTTGACAGGAATTCTTTACTCAATTTGTTAGCAAAGCTTTCTGCTCGTTGAACATTTAAACGTCCATATCTTGATATTGCAACACTACGATATTTATTTGAGTCTTCAGAGGATATAGAATTGAAGAGATATTTGACAAAAAACACGTTTTTATAGACTAAATTGATTAATAGTTGCTATGTAAAGATACTTCTGATTAAAAGTGATTAACTACTCTATTTGAGTCATTTTGTAGTACTTTTCATTCATTTTGAATCACAGTTTATTAATTGACTCTATATTTCTTAAAGAAGTGATACAACTTTCTGACTTTGACATGTTTTAAAGTGAAATTTTTTATTGACGGTTTTTGTAGCATTATTAATGAAAGCAAGAGCTTATTTGCATCATTTTGAACTTAGCTCATAGATGTTATTTGGTAATTCTGGGCTTCGACCCAGCATCTTAGCCTAAGAACCAATTCTATTCAAAAAAAAGTGATTATTGCTTAAAAAGATATTGGACAGAGTTAGCACTTCGTGGTTCTTCGATTCGTGTAAGGGTACGGGATGACCGTTTTTTTTGCGAAAAACACTGCCTTTTTTTATAGAAACGAAGACTTAATTAGAATAAGTAATTCAACAGCTCTAAAATTTAATTCAGTTGTATTTGGACGTACTCAAATTCTGACTTCATGATTGAACACACTCCAGAAAGTCGACTTTGGGGGTATGTGCTTTTCCGAATTCTGAGAATTCACCGATTATTTTGTTTCTAACTACTTTTCCGGGTAAGGTTACTGGTTTGACTTTCAATTAATTTTAAATTGAAATGAATTTACGTTGAATAGTTTTTTTGTGAGTGCTATTGTCTTAATGTTGGATTAAGCATAAAAGATGACATTTTTTTACCCATCTGTTAAAGGCATTTCCTTACATTTGTATTAGCTTTTACAAGTAAATGAATTATTATAATTGAATTGATAATATTAAACTTACATGTTTTTTTGGT
>CAZNTR010000046.1:0-23636 GCA_964575925.1 uncultured Chitinophagales bacterium | reverse complement strand
CTCCCTCCACACTGAACTAAATTTTAGAAAACAGGACTCTATTTGGAGGGAGATTTATCAACCGAACTTTGAAATACGTTTCATAACGAAGGGAGAATTTTCCGAGTTTTACTTTGGCTCGTTCTATTCGCAGAACTTTGTTCTACCTCTCCCTCCACACTGAACTAAATTTTAGAAAACAGGACTCTATTTGGAGGGAGATTGAGAGGGTGGTCAATTATTAATAAACTCAAATTTTCTATTCATCAATAAACGGATACATATTTACTTCCATTCTTTCCCATTTATCGCCAGTTTTTTTGTGACGAATAGACACAAAATGATAAAATCCTTCATCTGATTTCAAAATAAGCATCGATTTTTCTGGATTAATTACATCTGCTTTTTCACTTTGATGTAAATACACTTCATAGTTTGCGGTTAGTTGTTTCCACATCCGTAAAAATGCAATTCCTGTCATTGTTCTTTGCGATTTTTCTAATCCTTTTACCGTTAATAGAACCTCATTTGGATAAGCATAGATTAATTGTAAAGAATCGGGATAAATGGAGGCTACTAGGAGTTTCTCTTCTTCTCGTTTTGGTATGGCTACAATCCATTTCCCACTTGATGATTTCTCTATTCGATATTTAGGGCTTCCGAACTGTTTGTATTGCTCCTGAGCGTATTCCAGAGCTTTAGTTCCTGATTTAACCCAATTTTGTTTATGCTTTAAATCACTAATAGAAAGGCTATCTATTTTATCAATTTCCAATTGAAACTGATTAATTCTTGAAACCATATCTCCAACTGGATTTCCAAATGGATTTTGAATTTTTACTGTATAACTTTTTTTCCCATTTTTAAAAACAACACTGCGTTCTGTCTGTTCATCTACAACATTTTTGTTGATAGACTCCACTTCCACCATCTTTAATTTGGAAAATTCGTTAATCAATTTTTCTTGATCTGAGTATCCGTTTTGGCTTAAAATTGAACTATACTCAAATAAAACATCTTGCACTAATCCTGAGTTTCTTGATTCGAATGCATATAACATTTTACCAATAAATTTACCAATTGAACGGTCTTCCGGTGTTGGCCAAACAGAAAATTCGTCTTTGGAGAAATACAAAGCGTTAATTTTTCCATCAACTAAGTCTGCCTTTAGGGTACCATTTTTTTTTGACTCTGCTAGAACTGTTGTTCGATCGCCCTTTTTAGGGTTCCAATTTATTTTTGTCCCAGTTGTTTTTTTCCAATCACTGAAAATGAACCAAGACTGTTCCATTGCAAAATCTTCTTTTTTCTGAGCTGAAAGGATTTCGCTAAAAATCAAAAATAGGGCTACTATTCCCAAAAGCGAACGTTTACTACGTTGAATCATATTTTTCTCTTTCTTAATCAATCAATTACTGGAAAATCGTACAGATTTACGATAGAGCCGTCTTGAAATTTTTCAGGTTGCCATGAACGAACATGAATTACTGGTTCGGCTGGAATTTTAAAATCAATCATTAAAAAGATATACCCTTCATCGGAATAGGAACCTGAGTTCCAGCGTTGTTTTAAACTTACTCCATAAATTTCTTTAATCTTAGGATGTTGTTTTATTTCAACTTCTGAAAAGGATACCGCAATGTATTTACTATTTTTAAATACAACATCGCGTAATCGTTTCATGTATTCTTGTTTACTGTACCGAATAAAATTAATATTGTCGCGCGAGATAGAGGACTTTTCTAGTGAAATTTGGTCTCCTTTCTTAGGTTTCAAAACCTGTCCAACAATAATTACAGCACCTTCACTAAAAGTTCCTTCAATATAATCTGCGTCTTTTCTATTATAAGCTGTTCTATATAGCTCAAGAAACTGAAGAATAATTTGCCGGCGCTCATAATCATCAATATCATCGGCATTTAATACATCCATCATATTGTGCTCTTCCATTGCAAAACGTGCTGCAACAATCTGAGCTTTTTTGTCGAAGTTTAACACTAATTCTTCTGTTGCTTCAGCGCCTTCAATTTTTACAGGAATTGAACGAATTTCATAATCACCACCAGCTAATTGCGACATATTTAGAGTTAACTCAGGTTCAATACAAGAAAATTGATTCACTTTCATAAGTTCTTCAATATTTTTTTTGCCTTGTGATCCTAATATCGATTGGGGAATTTGCTCTTTTACTGCCAGAGATTTAAAGAACGTATTCAAATTACTTGTAACTTTTTTGTGCAGTTCCGATGTGGCTCCATTTAATTTAACGGTAGTTAAAACTTGTGCAGACAAAGAGTTCCCACTTAAAAAACCTGTTAACACGGTTAGAAGTGCTATTATTTTCATTGATTTAAGAGTCATGTTTAGCTGTGTTTCTAGTTTACTACTCATTTTATCTTTTCTCTTCTAATTTATTTTTTGCGTTGATTAGCTCAACAGATTTAAAAATGTTTTGTATTTATCAATCTCAAATTTATATTTAAAATTGAAACAGCGTATTGATTATAATCTTAATTAACGAAACTATTCTAATAAGCCCTTCATCAATTACTTTCAAAAATAATAATGGAGCTATTTGCTAATTTCATCGATTTTACCTGTTTATTCTTTCACAACAACCCAAATGGCAACTTTGCCTTTGTATGCTGAAAGGTCTTCAAGTTGTTTCTTTTCGCTTAATTGACCAAATACACCTTTTCTAAAAACTAAAATGTCTTCAACATTGGTTTTTGGATTTGCAATAATAACGGCAGCACCTTCGGCATCAACAAAATCTGTGTTTTTACGACCGATGTAAAGAACACCCTCTCGCTTTTTAGAATCTAACCACTTAATAGCTGTATTGGTTTTCATTCCAACTTGAACCTTCTCTGAAATAATATTCGCAATTTTGTAATCAATATCACTCAATACTAGTACTGGTTTTTGTCGTTTTTTAGTTTCGGTAACAATCGTAGGTGCAGCAGTTGGGACTACAGGGTTAGGAGTCGTTAGGGCTAATTCAGTATTTTCCGATGATGAACTTGAATCTCGAGGTGGATTTTCAGTTGTGTTTAAAACTAGAGCTTTTGGTTCTTCAATACCAACGAATACTTTTTTTGAAAAAACTAAATCTTCCGATTCATTTATAATCAATTTCACATCATAAACTCCGGGTTCTGTGAATATATTGGTAACTTTTGGACCCAAACCTGTGTTCCCATCCCCAAAATCCCAAGAAAACGAAATAGGGCTAATATGTTGAAATTTCGGAGAAAAAATAACCGATAAATCTTCCACTTTAGCATCAAAATCAATAGAAATGAGCGGACTGAAATCGACTTTGATGATTTTTTTAACAGTTAATACATCCTCAAGAGATAAATAAGCAAATGAGGATAATTCCGAATGTCCCTCAAGATAAGAACGCTCATGAGGCGTAAAAAATGCAACGACAGTACTAATTTTCGAAGTTGGAGGATTGAAAATTGGAACATATACCCCATCCCCACCTGGTGGAACCCACATAGAACCATCCTGACTTTCATACCCAACTTCAATGTTTTTTACAGGTTTACCAAATACTTTAGGATTCAATTTAACTACATATTCCTTCATTATTCCATCATAAACTGGAACGCCAGGCTCAACTTCAATATTTTTTAAAATAGTTGTCATTTTCTCATATAGTACAGGAACAATATCCGTTGCTTCATCAGCTCGATCAAAAAACTGAAAACTAATTGGCTCAGGATACAACTTAGAAGCTGCTAAATAGGCCGAATAATATTGCTTCAAGGAAAGTGCGGCTAAACCACGTTGTTCATATTGTTCTCCTAAACTAACCCATTGCAAAACAGAAATTTTCCAATTATTTAATGATTTCTGCAAATTCCCATTGGTAATATAAACTAACACATAATAGGTATCTCCTTCTTGATGAGTCTTATCGCGTAAGCCAGAAAGAGACATTTTAGAAGAAGTTTTTAAAACTGAACTATAATCTTCACTAAAACCATCATCCTTTTCCTTTTTTCGCACTTCTACTGAAGCATCGATGCGAACAAAGATGGATTCGATCAATTGTTTACGAGCACTGGCTAAAGCAGCATCACGAGTGCTACCTTCACCCAATGCAGATCGATATTGATTTTTAAACTGCATTATACTAGTCATATCCTGAGGCAATTCCAGATTTTGAGCAAATGCAGGTAAAATGGAAATGAATCCTAAAAAGAAAGCAGGTAATAAGAATAAACGGTATCGTTTTTTCACAGATTTAAAAAATTTAGTTGAAGAGAACTGAATAGAAGCATTTTAGTTGCAAACCCATTCAAGAGCAAAATTTACATATTTTTATGGATTTAGAAAAATAGTAATAAACGTTTTAATTAATTGTTTTAATTGAACGGAAAGAGAATATAGATCGAATTATTTTTAATTTTGATCAATTTTATCTGTCAAAGTTCATTATTGAAAATTCATAATGAATTCACTTCACATTATTCGCTTTTTTTCCACTTTTCATCGCACCTTGTTCGTACCAACATGCTACCTTGTTCGAACCAAGTTCGTCTTTGTTCGATATTTATCGAAGAACATCGAACAAGGTACGACCTTGGTACGAAGGAAGTACGAACCAAATACGAAGAACCATAGAAACCATTTCGAGCTAATGAATTCCTTCAGCACGAATTATTCACTCTTTCTCATATTCAAGCAAGCCTACATCGCAATAAAGATTAGTATCAGTATAGATTGTTTTTCTTAGTATCAGATTATTAAGTGACCATTGATGGTAGTATGTACTTTCAATTCCCGCTTACTGCTGAAAATAAGTCCTACTGTTATTCCGTTTACCAATAGCATTTGAGTACAAAAAAACGTTTTTTTTTATAAACACTAGCTCTTTTTCAAAATTAACAAGTCCGCTGTAGTTGCTTGTTCGGGGTTTTGAATATCTAGTGTAGGTCTTACGAATCATATTTTGAGTGGAAAATATTTAAAAACATGGTTCTCACAAATACTAGCAAATCTGATTTATTTACGAACCTCTCTAAGACCAAAATATTCATTTCGGATATTAAAGAAATATGCATTGAAACTCCATAACCAACTAAAGCAGACAATAAAACAGTTATATTTTTAAATTTTGAAGGGTTACGTTCACTAATTTCAATTACTGAGCTTAAAGGGATTATTCTAATTACTTTTTTCTCATTCTTATAAACCTGAATAACATTATTTTTAAATTCTAATTTGTTTGATTGTAGTTCTAATTCCGAGTTAAAGCTATCACGATAGATTAATTTAAATGTATAGTTCGATTTCAATATTACGTTTTCTATATTCTGTATTTGACATATAGCCAGTTGTTGGAATACAACTCCAATAACTATTACGATAAGAAGTATCATCAACTTTTTAAATTTCATACTTAGTTATCCTTACAAAACCCTTCATTGCTGAAAATAATTAAATAAAATAGTCCATTTTTTTATTAGACTTCATTTAACAGTTATTCTACACCTTCACTATCTCTTTTCAAATTTAAGAAGTCCGCTGTAGTTGTTTTGGTTCGGATATTTTACAAATAAGGTGTAGGCTTCGCCGGAAAATTTACCAAAAAACCGGGTTCTTTCTTTTTTTAGATGCAACCAATTTCCATTCGCCACTAATGCCATGTCAATAGCATCGAGACAATCCACCTCAAACGTATATTCCGTTTTTGCTGACAATTTTTTTTGTAATGGTGAACGTAATCTCACTTGCTTTCGGGTGAATAATCCGTAGGTCTCCGGCAGCTCTTCTGCGATTGCATTCACGTTTTCGTACCGCGTTATAACACTTGGATAGGTTTCTAATTCAAACGGTCCTCCAAATACTGTAATTTCAAATCGCCCTGTTTTAGGAAAATGTATTCGGAGTTCTGCCTCATTTTCTCTAATTTGAACCAATCCACCTACAGTTTGTCCCGTTTTTTCATGAACTGCTGTAATCAATAGTTGAGTTTTGGGTCGCATGAGTCTAAAAGAATAAACACTAATCCCCGATGAAGCTTGAGTTAGTTTTAGTTTGGAATCAGGCAAAATGCCATATTCGTGTATAGTGCTGTTAAATTTGGGTTTATTACTAAATTCGCCTCTGCTTATCTGTTTTTCTAGAAATTGGAATACAGGATTTTCGGGATAATGCGTAATAATCAATTCTGAAGGAACAGCAGCAAAATAGAATTCTTTGAATTTACGCTTAAATTGTTTCGTTTTGGAATCTATAGAACCTGAACCCCAAGTAGCATCCATTAAATACCATTTCCCATTAATTTTGGCCGCATTCCACGCATGGTTAGATTGTGTCGATTCTCCA
This sequence comes from uncultured Chitinophagales bacterium, assembly GCA_964575925.1. Taxonomy (GTDB): domain Bacteria; phylum Bacteroidota; class Rhodothermia; order Balneolales; family M1805; genus M1805. The sequence goes on along the minus strand of CAZNTR010000046.1, from coordinate 17,312 downwards.
GGAGTAAATCCGGCTCCACGAGCATAACCCGATATCGTAAAACATGGAATCCCAACGGTTTCATACATTTCTTCAAGTAAGCTTGCATAACCGCCACATACGGCTTTGCCTCTTTTTAAAGTTACGGAGCAAGCCGTATCGTAAAAACGTCCGGCATTATAAGCTGCAACATCATAATCAATATTTTCCGATATCCACCGAAAAATTACCCATGCTTTTTCCCAATCTGTGGATAAATCCTTTGTTAAGGAATTGGCAATTTGTGTTGCAGTACCTGAATGAATTGGTACTCTTCCAACAATCGGTTCTATCTCCTTTTTAGAAAATCTTGCTAAAAGTTGTGTTTTATCTTCTCTGTTTTGATAAGCAATTGTCGAAGATTTTACTTCCTTATCATACCGATTTGCATTTTTATAAGTAGAATTAGAAACTGGAACAGGAATAATAAGTAAACAGGATTGAATTATTCTAGCAAGTAGTATAATATAAAAAGATTTTTTCACCCCAATTTTTCCCTCAATATTCCAGCTCGCTCAAGTCTAACACAAAACTATCCAAAACATTTTCGCCGCTAAGCTTTTGGGAAAAGCCTTCGTTTAATTCGATTTCTGTGATGTCTATTCTATAAACCCACACTTTTTTTTCTGCCGGCTGAATTAACCACGCCAATTCACATCCGTTATCGAGCCATCGGTTCATTTTTTCTTGTTGCTGTGCGAGTGAGTCGCTGGGTGAAATTACTTCGATTACGAATTCAGGACAAGCCGGAGCAAAACCGTTTTGTTGTTCTTCTGTAAGCGATTCCCACTTCTGTTTACTCATCCATGAAACATCCGGACTCATTACAGAACCATCGGGCAAACGAAATCCGGCCTGACTTTCAAAACAAAAACCATATTTATACTTTTTATTCCATAAAACGAGTTGAAAAAATAGCTCACCTTGAAATTCACTCACTCTTGACCCACTTGGACTCATAACAATCAGATTTCCCTCTCTGTCTCTTTCCATTTTCAAATGATTATTTGATGCGCTTAAGGCTAAAAGCAAGGCATCATCAACATGAATCGGAACTGTAATCGGATATACATTTGGCATAGTTCAATCTACATTATTTGAATCATATTTTCAAACTAGTCCCGCTTTTTAGCTGGTTTAAAACTTACATTCGGATTAGAACTTTAGAGTAAAGTTTAACGAACGTTTTGATAGGGTGAAATCACTAACTCAATAAAAAATGTTTAAACCAACGATTCCAATATAGCATTGGGTCGTTTTTCTGCAATGCGCAACAACACTTTCGCGGGCCCTTGTGGTTTTCTTCGGCCTTGTTCCCAATTTCTGAGTGTGCCAATACTAATTCCAAGAAGGGCTGAAAATGCTTGCTGAGTCATCTCATATTTTTCACGAATGGCCAACACATCGGGCTCATTTAATACGGTTCTTCTTGAAGCAGCAATCTTTCCGGAACGGATTTTTCCCGCTTCTTCAATACTGTTTACTAATTCTGAAAACAAGGTATCGTTCATAATAAATTCTCCTCTACCAATTTTCTAAGTTGTTTAAGTTGATTATCTGTTAAATTATCTTGCTGATTTTTGGGGTATGCAAATATCATATACACTTGTCCTAGTTGATTTATGAAATAATATATAACTCGAATTCCACCTCTTTTACCTCTACCCGAACCTGACCATCTAAGTTTGCGGAGACCACCACTAATTACATCACCTGCTTCAGGGTTTTCAGCTAAACTCAATTGTAATAGCTGATAATCCTCATCAGATATCAAGTTCGTTATTTGCTTTGTAAAAATAGATGTTTCAATAAACTCCATAAATTCAACGACTATTCAATAAACTACGTCATTGGCGTATGATATACAAGTGAAAAGATGATTTTAGAGCCATAATTCCTAATAACCTGAGTTCGGGTTAAGGATTAGTAGAATAATTTTAATCTAATCCTGGAATAAACAATGTAGAATGTTACTATGCTTCATAGTGGAATCTCGAATTTAATTCCAAATTAGGCAGAGATTCTGGGTCAAGCCCAGAATGACGAAATTTATTTTAACCTGTTTTTATTTTAATTTCTTATCCCGAACTCAGGTTAATAGTATTTCATTTATTATCTTACTCAGAATCAAACATGTAATTTGACTCGTAATTCTATATCTGACCTATGCTGTGTTAATGATTAAATTTTTAGCAATTTATTGCAACCTTAATTACAGTAACGTATATTGCAGTAAATATATTTATTGCGTAAGTCTATGTTTTATAATCGTGAAAATGAACTAAAGTTCTTAATTGATACTCATCAAAATGCTCAAAATAGAGCCCTTTTTACTGTTTTAACTGGAAGAAGACGAATTGGTAAAACAGCTCTTTTGTTGGAAAGTGTAAAAGAGTTTAATCATGTTTATCTGTTTGTAACCAGAAAAAATGAGGTCATGCTGTGTGCTGATTTCGTAGAGATTATTAAATCGAAGCTTGGGATTCCAATTTATGGTCAAATTACACAGTTTAGCTCACTTTTTGAATTACTTCTTGATTACAGCAAAAAAGAACCTTTTGTTTTAATCATAGATGAGTTTCAAGAGTTTGAGACTATAAATCCTTCCATATTTAGCGAAATTCAGAGATTATGGGACTTAAATAAAGAGGAAGCAAAACTTCATTTGGTGGTATGTGGCTCGGTGTATTCTATTATGACTCGCATTTTTCAAGATGTGAAACAGCCTCTTTTTGGACGAGCAACTCACCGTTTACATCTTAAGGCATTTAACCCAAATGTGATAAAATCGATTTTAAAAAAGCAAGATCAAGAGTTCAATCCAATAGACTTATTAGCTTTTTATGCCATTTCTGGTGGAATTCCAAAATATGTTGAACTTTTGGAACAACAAAATGCATACACCTTAGATTCAATTTTAAAAGAATTATTTAAGCCTTACTCAATATGGATCGACGAAGGAAAATGGTTACTCATGGATGAATTTGGCAAAGAATATGCAACCTATTTTTCCATTTTGTCATTAATATCTGATTCGAAAACATCACGTTCAGAAATTGAATCCATTCTTGGGCAGTCAGTCGGAGGTCACCTAGAACGACTGGAATCTCAGTATAATTTGATACAATCAGTTCGGCCACTATTTGCAAAACCACAATCAAGAACCATGAAATATGCAATTGAAGACCCATTTTTACGATTTTGGTTCCGTTTTGTGTATAAACATCAACAGTATATTGAAGCTGGAAATCTTGAATATGCACGCTCATTATGTGAACGAGATTTCAGAACTTTTGCAGGAAAAACCTTAGAACACTGGTTTATTTCCGATTTCAAACAAGCTGGATTATTTACTAATTTAGGAACATGGTGGGATAAAAAAGGTCACGAAATTGATATTATCGCATTAGATGATAAACAGAAAAAAGCCATTTTATTTGAAGTAAAACTAGATAAAACACGTTATCGTGAAAGTGAATTATTGGAATCTGCAACGTATTTGAAGAACGACTTAAAGGATTACGAAATTGAGTTGAATTGTTTGGGATTAGAAGATGTGTTGGGCTAAACAGCTATCTGGATTTTTTATTAGCATGAGCTTATTCCGTTAAGTGATTTTTAGCAAAATAATCGACGATTTTACACGATTTGAACGGGTGACAACCGAAAAATTTGACTTTTGGAAGTGGACTCAAGCATAGATTTTTCAATTTCTTCAAGAAAATCCAATCCCACTGTTGTTGTTTTTTCCTCATAAAACTCAACCGATGCTACAAGTTCTTTATTGAGTTCTTGGTAATACTCAAGCTTCATTTTTAAAACTGTTGCCTGATTTCCTTATATACATTCCTAGTATTAAATAAACACACATCACCCGTTTCTATCTCTTGAATAGCTATTGTTTTTATTTTATTTGCGAGATTTTCAAATTTGCGATCGAAGGTTACGAAAGCGGTACAGTTTACCGAACTGACAGCTTTCAAGGCATCGGCAAAATCAAATCCCATTTTGTATAGATCTATGGCTTGATTAAGGTTCACTTAGTCTTCAAAAAATAAGTTTCCCATTTGGATTAAATCTGATAACACTACTTTCGGACTTCGTTTCTAAACAAACTTCACTGGTTTTTACAAAAAAAGGTCATCCCGTGCCTCCGAAACGATTCGAAGAACCACGAAGTGCTATCTCTGTCCAATATCTTTTTACGCCATAAACAGTTCTTTTGTATAGGTTAAGTTCTAAGGCTGAGATGCTGGGTCGGGGCCCAGCATGACCACATGAGGTATGTGAAATAAGAACTATATTTTGCGAATAGGTAATAGTTTTTATTTTATTTGCAAAATTGAACCTTTTTAAAAATTAATAAACTTTACAAAAGGTCTAAGTCCAAATTTGAGCTGATAATTCGGTAGCCAATTGTCTTTTTGGAGCTTTATATGCCGCTCGTACGACCCATTCAAATTCTAACATTACCGTTTTGGTAATAAATATTTCAGCCTGATTTTTAATAATATTTAAGGCTAATTGATTTTGTTTTTTATGAGCTGCTGTTAAAAATCGAACTAGAATATTGAGTACCCATCCATTTAGATCCCATTTAGTCTCTGCCATCATTTTAGTTATAACTGAAATAATGTATATTTTGACATTATTATCAAGTTATAACTTAAACTTTTATGAGAACTCGCCCCATTTATCTCTCTAAAATCATCCCTTTTATCGATAAACCAATCATAAAAATACTAACAGGTGTTCGTCGGTGTGGAAAAAGTACCTTGTTAAAAATGATTATGAATCACCTTAAATCAAACGGAGTTGCGGACGAACAAATCATTTACATCAATAAAGATTCCCTTGAATTTGATTCGATTCAATCTTACATCAATCTATATCAATTTGTTAAAGAGAAAAAGGAGTCAATGAGAGAACAACTTAGGCTCTACGTATTCATTGATGAGGTTCAAGAAATTGATGAGTGGGAAAAATGTATCGTTAGTTTTTTTAATGATGACTGGGCTGACATCTATTTAACAGGTTCGAATGCCAGACTATTATCTTCGGAATTAGCGACTCGAATAACAGGTCGTTATATTGAAATTCAAGTCCAAACGTTGGTTTTTAAAGAGTACGTTGAATTTAGAAGCGAAAAGGAACGCAGAATTGATAGTTTATTCGAGGAATTCATCCGATATGGTGGTTTTCCTGGTATTCATCATATGGAATTTGAGTACGAAATCATTCGTCAATATGTAGATGCTATTTATAATACGGTCTTATTAAAGGATGTTATTGAAAGAAATGCGATTCGAGATGCTTCTTTACTCGATCGTATCACCACTTTTTCTATTGACAACGTGGGAAATCCGACTACTGCATTAAGTATTAGTAACTATTTAAAGTCGCAGCGGATTAAAACGGCGCCAGAAACAGTACTAAACTATTTAAAATACTTATGTGATGCCTATATCACTCACAAAACAAATCGCTTCGATATTAAAGGTAAATTGCGACTTGAGCTTTATGAGAAGTATTATTTAAGTGATATTGGATTCATATTTGCAAAATTGGGTGATTCCTTTTCAGATATTTCCGGAAAATTAGAGAATATTGTGTATTTAGAATTACGCTCAAGAGGATATGATGTTCAAATCGGAAAATTGAATCAATTAGAAGTTGATTTTATAGCTCAAAAAGATGGGAAAAAAGTCTATGTACAAGTGGTCTATCTCTTAACATCAGAACAAACGATTCGTCGGGAGTTTGATGTATTGAATCAAATTTCTGATAATTATCCCAAATTCGTTCTTTCTTTAGATAAATATTTTGGAGGTAATTACGATGGCATTCGTTGGATGAATCTGATTAATTTTTTATTGAGTGATGAATTGAGCTAGAAACTAAGGTTTATTGGATTCTACTCTACTATTCTCGAATTAGTGTAACCCTGAATTGATATTGTTTTTATTTCACTTGCGAGATTTGCAAATTTGCAATCAAAGGTTGAGTGCACTCCGAAAAGTAGTTTTTAGCAAACTATTCGTAGAATTCGTAGGATTTGGAAGGGTGAAAATCGAAAGAATCGACTTTTAGGAGTGGACTCAAGGTTACGAACTCGGTACAGTTTACCGAACTAACTGCATGCAAGGCATCAGCGAAAACAATTCCGATCTTGTATAGATCTATGGCTTGATTAAGGTTTTCTTCGTCTTCAAAAATTAAGTGTTCCATTTGGATTAAATCTGAAAAGGCATCGGCCAATTGGCTTTTTGGAATTTTATATGCCGCTCGTAATACCCATTCTAATTGTACATTACCGTTTTGGAAATAAAAATTTCAGCCTGTTTCCTTATGTAATCTAAAGCTAATTGATATTGGTTTTTGTCATTGGCTATTAAAAATCGAACAAGAATATTGGAGTCATTCCCACTTCGCCCAGCCGCCTGCAGGTTTCCATTGTTTACCATCCCAATGCTGCATTTTTGTTTGCATGAAATCTTGCCAATAGTCAAAATTAGCGGGTTTGGTTAAGCTACCTTCTTGTAGCTGTTTTCGAACTAATACATCATAGGGATCGGATGTCAAAATCGTTTTTGGGTTAAGCGAATAATCGAGCATTATGGTATAATATACGAGCCGACTTAAATCTGGATCGTACTATCCGCGTAAATCATATACATGAATTTGAATTTTATTATCAGAAAATTGAGACGTTTCAAAGATATACGGATAAGGATATTTTATGATATAATAGGGTTCTGCTAGGATAGAACTTTTAATTTGCAAATAGGCTTTTTCTTTGGCTTTTCCAGGATACGTGCTTACATAATCTCCATAATAACAGCCATTTCCATCTATTGAATCAGCATTTAAGATAATAAAAGCACCGGCATGTAAGGAGTTATTCACCGCCGTTAGAATCAATTCCTGTTTCCCATCTTTATCCATATCGTACCAGTGCATCGAATTTATTCTACCTGCATGAACATATTGTTCTTTACGTGTTTTAGTATGATATTCAATCTTTTGAAGAAGTGCATTGAAGGTTCCTTGCCTATAAACGGTCAAAAACAATTCAATAGTCCCATCCAAAAGCCGTCTAACTTTAACTTTTGAAATCTCCATTTCGCCAGTTTCCGATCCCATAACTTTAGGATAAAGAACATCATGTTTTGGCGCATATTCCCAAATAGCCTCCTCTTTTCCAATTTCATACACATTAAGTTTATTTTCAGTTACTTGTGTATAATCATTTTCAACAAAAAAAATTTCATTATTCCCATCTTGATCTACATCAAAGAAAACAAAATTATCGAATAAAGTACGCTCATAGTCCTGCACCCAACATGCCGTACTTTTAAAACTCCTCCAGGATTGTCCATGTTGATATCTCACTACAAAATACTCGCCTTGTCCCTCAACATAAATAGGATTCTTATCTAAAGGTCCATAAACAAAACGCATCAATACCATCACTAACACCGCCAAACTTGCCCAGCCAATCCATGTATTTTTATATCGCCAAGCCATTTTTATCCAAAAAACTAGCATAGTATCTTTTTTATAGTCCACTAAACGGCGATTTATAAATACATCGTCTATGTGTTTAACGCCTACGATTTTAAGTTGCTTACTCGGCCATTGCTGATTGAGTCTTAGGACTTCTTGCTCTGCAATCTCAACTTGAGAATAGGGTACTACTAAATAGCTTATCCATGAGTAAAAACAACCATTTACTTTACTAATTAAACCGTCTTCATCAACAGGAAGCACTGTTCCATCTTCTTCGATAGCTCCAGTTAGAGCAACTTGTTCCGATTTGAGTTGGTATTTTTCACGCAAGTCTTCGTTTTCTTGCGCCCATTGACATACCCACACTGCAGCACCTAAAGCTAAGGATGTACCTGTTTGAATACCTGATCGATCTCGATATCGAATCAAGCCATCAATTGTTATTTTTTTCGATAATTGAGATAACATCCATCCTTTTGCAACGGAGATTACTTTCTGAAAAGTTAAGTCGTCTTCAGGTGAATTACCTTCTGCTCTTTCCATTACCAAACGGTCTTTATTGACCTGTTCAGACTTGTTCATAATCAATTGAAGGCAGCGTAATCTTCCATTTTGTTGATCATGAATATTGAAGCCATTAATTTGTTCTACAACAGGAATCCACACTCCATCAGTCTCGGGAATCTTTTTTGAGGACTGAACCCAAGCTATTGATTTTTCTTTCGCCTCAATTAAATAGTGCTGAATTATAATTGGAACATCAATCCATTTTGAGGAAGCTTTTACAACCCATTCATCGTGTAAGTCCAACCAACTATTTGGATTGATTCCAGCAATATCTTCATCGGAAAGTTCTTCAGGTAAAGCTTGAAGCCATTGTTCGTAATAAGAATAAAATACACGTGTATTCTCAGATGTTATTTTGGTGAGTTCTGCCCAAAGTATCCAGGCCCATTTTGGCACAGGACGTTTTGATAACAACTCAAGAAGTAGATTCGATTTCTGCTCTAATTCAAGTAAAGATAGTTTCAAACGTACTCCAGATTTTTTTTTATAGTTGTATTAATTCTATGTCAGAAGCTGATAAATTGGAAAAATTACAATCACTTGAAGAAATGGCAACACATGCAGAAGGTCCGAATTTGTATTCTTTTTTTGACTGAATCAATCTCAATATATAATTCTTTGGTTTTGAGACAGTTTGAATCAAATACAAATAAAACTGATTTTTTAGTTCATCTTTAAAGACACGAATAGCTAATTGATCATCTTCAGACAAGATGGTAAACTCATGTTTTTTCATTGAATAAATAGTCTGCGCCGCTAGTTTTACTCCATAGGATACGTTTTTAGGCTCCTGAATTGGTTTCGGTTTGAATAATTTTATCTTAATTTCTTTTTCTTTCCTTGCCAGTTTATCAATTAAATCATAGTTAGCATAGAATTCGAATAGCCAATCATGCCATTTTTTTGCAGCCTGTGAATGTTGAAGCAATTCTAAAACCTCAACTTTTTCGGCCTCGCTAAGTTGATTCGGAAATCTTACTTTTTTTTCAATTAATATATTCATGATGCTATTTTTTGATTTCTCGAATTAATGTTCTGTGCCAATCTCCATAAGAACTTAAACCAAAAATGGGTGCTTCACGATCTGGAGTGTAACTGTAGTGATACATATACTCATTTATATATTGCCCACTTTGATCAAATATAAAAAGTGAACAATAATATTGACCTGTTGATAAATCTTTCCAAACAATGGAAGTCATAGGGGCTAAAGCCATTTTATGATTCACCAAAGAATTATATCGAATTAAGTTATAGTTCAATTTGGCATTTGTATTTATCTCTTTTATATTTTTTTTTCAAAGGACTCTTGAAAAAACATTCAATAAGCTGCAAACGATAATGCAGCTCCGAAATTTAAACCCGAATAATTCGTTTTTGTGTATTCAACAAAGAAATCTAAAACTCCTAGATTAAATCTTGCACCACCGAAGTAACGTAGAGTTTTATCTGTTTTGTAATTAAGATTTATTGGATCAGTGATAGCACTTGTTACACTTTGATAAGTTTTTGTATTTATGTTATACTCATAACTAATTACGGGATAATTCCCTTTTGTTTCGAGTTCAAAATTACTTTGCTCAATTCCGCCACCTATATAAAAATTTATACCTACAAATTTATAAGCAAATCGTTTCCCAATAATCGCGTTAGCTGTTAAAGCCGTTACTTTAGTATTTATTTTTTGATACGCTAAATATTCAGCAGAAATTGTACTTTGGTTAGAAATATTACCAACTGTTTTTCCAATATCTCCGAAATAGACCTCAACTGGCGTTGTTGATTTAAATTGAGTTGCTGCTGCTTGAATAATTATTTCGAACGGTATTTTGTATCCATAAGGAAGCCACTGATTTAAACCATGCCGAACAGATGCGCCCATAATTTCAATTGATTTGAATTCATCTAAGGGAACAACTGCATTAAGCGCATTTAGTGATACTTGCCTTGGTTGATAACGAATAGTTATGTCCGTATCGAAAAATAAACCTAAACCAACTTGCAAAAAGGCTAAAGATATTGGTGCATTATTACTTCCACCAGGCATTCTAAATTGATAAAGGGGTGCTTCTCCATTAAGTATTGCTTTAGAATCCAGATAGGAATACGAATCTTTATAACCAGAATATGACGGAGCATTTGGATTCTGATTATCATAATAAGTATGACTTGTGAAAGGTATATTACTCAAATTAAAACTACGGTCTGAACTAGGAACAGATATCATAGTTGAACGAATCGAAACGGACAAACTAAATTTTGTTTTAGGAAATCTATCACCTTGCGTTGCAGATGAAAACATCCAGCCTGTATTAAGCCCATTCCCAAGTCCGTATGCTAAAGGTTGAGAATAATAATAGGCTAAGGTATTTCCATCGTCTGAACCAAGACTTCCTAATGTTGCCAATTGCTTCAACTGAGCACTTAGTGATAATGTATTTATAAAAAAAATAACTAATCCCAAAACTAGATTTTTTTTAGTTTGTGGAATTAGTTTAAATATGCAATTTTTAAAAAACAAAATAGTTTCTTTTTAAATTGTTATTTACTCGACTTGAATTCATTTTATTTTTTTTAATCACTCAGAAAACCCAGCTTCTTTCGTATAAATTACTTTAGGAACTTTTGAAGGTCCAGTTATTGCATTTCCTAACAAACCGCCTAATAATGATCCTCCATAAATAGGCCATAAAGGGATTTTCGTTTCAGTTATTTCATAATTACCTTCGATTCTTGTATCCTCAGTAATCATATTTGCAGAAGCAACACCACCTAAAACAGCTCCTAAGATTGCACCAATCCATAAACCTGATTGACTCCCAGGCTTAACTTCGTTATAGGTAATTTCTTTTATATCTGCTAAATTGTACGTCGTATTTTGTTTATCACCGTTTCTTAATACTGTAAAACTAGATTCATTTACATAAAAAACACTTGCTTGAAATACTGTTTTTAGGGTTTCACTGTCAACGGTTACTTTGTACTCTCCGATTATGCCATCGCGTTTCGATTTTGACTGAGCATTAGCTAATTGACTTAATTGTAATAAACAATAAATGATTGCAATAATTTTAATTCCGATATATTTCATAGATTATTAAGAGTTTAATTATTATGGACACCATTTAATCCTTACATCTTTTTGAGATGCTGAAAGTTTTTAGGCTCATATTATCTAAATAAAAAACTCGTTTTATTAACTTCGTTTATTGTTTAGATGAGCTTTAAAATCGTTTTTTATTCTTTTTTATTGATAAAAGAGCTAAGTTCTGCAATGAATTCGTCGATATTTTTCCTATATGAACCTTCTATAGACTTGCGAACTCTTACATCTCCTGAAAAAGCTTCCCCAACAGTTGTTGTATGATTTGTTCTTATAGTTTTTGAAAAAACTAACTTGTTTTCCTTTAAGCAATCATACTTAATTTCAGTTTCCACATTAAAACTAAAGCCAACAAATGGAATCTTACATTCAATAATAAAAGCCGTTATTTTATAGTCAGGGTTTGAAGCATCAATAGTGCATAATTGTGATTTTTTTAAACTTTCGTTTGCTGCTACTTGCATTTGTGGAATACTAGATCGTAAATAGGTAACACCTTTAACATCATCTGACAAAAAAACTTCAAAAAAAGCACTTTCTCCACTTGCTTCATATTTTTTAATATTTTCGACCTTTAATGCTGATTCCATCATTGTATATTGCGCACAGTTTGTCACTATAATTAGAATAAGAAGAAGTAGTAGTTTGTTCATTTTCATAAAAATTCCTTTTAAATAAAGTTAATACTTACTTCTCCTTTCAAGATTCATTCTTGCTGAAAACTTTGATTCTTTTTGCTTTATTTATAATTCAGCAGTTTTTTAATATATACTTCTTCACCTACTTGAAAGCGATATAAGTAGGCACCCTTACCTAAATTACCTACATCATAAATAAAGCTATATCTTCCTGATTGCAAGAACGAATTCAACTCTAGTTTTACTGGAATTCCTAACGAATTAAAAAATTCCCATTTAACATACTTTCCTTTTGGTAAAGATAGGTTTAATTCCACGAGCTTGGAATTTGACAAGTGCTTTGTTTCAAATAAGCTTACAATTGAGTGGCTTATAGTATTTATTTGAAGATCTATATAATTTTCACTGCCTAGCAACAATTCTAAGCCATCTAGCTTAGGTTTATTTAGTTTAATTTTTTCATTTTCTCGTAAATCCCAATACATTCCATTTTCCTTATTTACTAAACATATTTGAATTTCTTTAGGCCAATTGGATTTTGAGAAATTCAACATTAGTTCATCGTAATCGATATTTTCGGTTATTTGCAAAGGGATACTTACACCTTGTTCTAACGAATTCATAATCGTTATTAAAGGAATTTTTTGGGCTATTAACTGTTCTTTTTTAACCTTCCTTGAATCTGAAATAAAACTTAAGGCATTTACATTAAATGGTGCTGTTGGAGCAGCTATTTCAATAAAAGAATCTGTTTCGGTTTCAAATAGGCTTAATCTCTGTAAACCTGACTCATTCGAAAACTCTGCAGTTATCGTGAATTCAGTTTGTTCTGTTACATCAGATTCATCAAATGCGTCTTTTAATACCACTAAATCAAAAAAATTCAAATCTATAGATGTTGGCTCCGATTCATTGAAATAATAATACTGTAAATCTGGCTTCATCTCGTTTTCAATTTGAAAACCGTTTCCATTCCATAAAATCAAAGGCTGTTTATTTGGAGAAACTTTACTCCAGTTAAAAGAATCCTGAAATGGGTTTCTAAGTAGATTCCACCCACATTTCAAGGGTAATTTTATAATATCTTCTGCTCCTAATCCTATGGTTTTAAGATTATCATAGCTAGTTTTACTCAATTCTTTTGCCAGTTCAAATATGCCATTACCTATTTGAGGAGCAGAATATTTACTTATTTGAAAAGCATTTTTTTCACTAAAATCTTCCATATAAAAGACACTTTGGGGGGTTGCATACACAACTTCTGAATTTAACGTTTGCAAATGCTTATTTAGAAAAAATGGATTATATCTTATTGAATCTAGTTTAAATTGACTTGTTGTTATTGGACCAAGCACAAGTTCATCTTGGTTTTCAAATACAGATTGAATCGTAAAATTATTGACCGAACCTAGTTTTAAAGGTTTTGAAATTAAATAACCATTTACATTTATGGAATCATGAATAAAAAAACCTGAACCAATTATATTTACGATATAACCAACAGAACCCAATACTGGAGAAAACCTAATTGTAGGCGTGATGTATTTTGAATTCAAAATACTAGAAGTATCGACCCAAATACTTGACTCTTCAACCGCCGCCATTGTTGCAAGGCTTGTATTACTTCTCATACTCTCTAAACGAGATTGATTTACAGTGCTTACTGCATAATAATACGTTTGATTTTTTTGAATAGTAGAATCATAAAAAACATTCACTATTTCATCAGTAAATGGCTGATATCCAACACTGTCTAGATTATCAGGATGGCTTCCTCGATAAATTTTGTGATAAGCAATATTAAACAACTCCTGTGATTCCCAACTTAAAAACACCTTGTTTTTCAAGGCTTTTGCACGTAAATCGACTGGTGGAAACAGGGAGAAGACATACTCGTCCTCAAAAGGATATGACAGACCAGAACCATTATTGTATAATGCCCTTATTTCGTTTTCAGTAAGTATTCGCTCATAAATACTCATTTCATCAAATAAAAAACGGCCATAATCACTTAGTGTGTTAAAATCTCCGATTGCGATTGATTGTGGCTCAATCTGTTCAACGGCTTTATGATAAAATTCACCCTCAATTTTTCTACCATTTATGTAAAATTGTAAGGACTCAGTTGTTAGTTGCTGAATAATTACATGGTATCATTTGTTTTTTTCCGGCTTGGCAATCAATGTTTTACGAATCATCTCGTTGTGATACCACTCAACTTGTCCGCCTTGAAACCCTCTAATTAAGGAAAATTGATCCACTATACTGTTGTTTAATTTTAAAATTGTTTCATTATGATCAAAATTGTCCCATTTTATCCACAAAGAGAATGTCCAACTATTCTCAAGAGGTTCTAAACCGCGCAAATCAATGTAGTTTTTATGCAATCTAAAATCGGCACAATTCTTTTTTATGCCTTTTGTTTTGCTATTAAAAAATCTTCGACTACTTGCTTTTATTGGACTGAACCCATATTGATCGAAAGCATAGGCACCTATACTTTCATCAAAATTCCAGTAATGTTTTAAGCCATTTATTAGTAAAAAACCTGTATCAATTGGGCTTGCTTCTAAGAGTTCGCTAAATTGACTTACATTTCCATTATTATCTTCAGCTGCAATTTGGAAATAATACGGTTCATCTTCAATAAGTCCGGTTAAGACTAAGCTTGTATCTTTTTTTATTCCTTTTTGAGTTGAATACACATATTCTAAGGAATCTGGAGTGCTGCCCATATAAAGACGATAACGTTTAAAATCGGTTTCTGAATTTGCTTTCCAATGAATTTTAATTTGATTCATTCCTGGCGCAACCATCACTTCTTGTGGTTTTTTTGGGGCGGATTCAACCGCGTATAAGCCTTCAACTTCAAATTGACTTAGTGCGAGATCATAAAAACGAATATCATCTAAACTCCCATAATAATGCGTTTTCCTATTCTTCTCCTGAGTCTCACTTCCAATTAATAGGGAAGCAAAATTTGAATTAATTTCGGGAATACTTAACCACTCATCGTACTGATAATCCCCATTTATATAAAGTTGAAGTTTTTTTTCCTCACTTGAAAAAACATACACCAAATGCTGCCACTCGTTTGGATTTAATTTTAAAAAACCCATCGCATTATACGATTCTCCGTTTTCTCTTACAATTTGAAATAAAGGAATTCCATTTAAAAGAGAAATTGACCATCCGCTAAATCCATCAGAACTAATTTTACTAAATAAACCTCTAAAAGCATGTACAGAATCTGGATTTATCCAAAATGAAAGCGTAAAGTCATTAAACAAGTTAAAGACCTTATCGTGTTGAATTTGTACCCCAATTCCATTTCCATTCAAAGATATAGCAGATTTTCTCCCAAATCGATCATTTGTAAAACTAGAATACAGATTCTCCGCCACTCTTCCATTCCAACTTTCATCATCATAATTCTGATTAAAGGGATAATAGGCCACTAAATTATAGGAATAAGGTAAATCGGGTAATGCCTCAACACGTTGTGGTGTATCACTTTCATAACCGTTTTTATGCAGTGCCGCAATGGAATAAAAATAGCGTTTTCCATTATCAACAAACTCATCTACAAAATAAGGTTGTACCATTTTATCGATTGGAATTTCTGCAATTTTCCTTTTTTGAGCCTCACCTGTACTTCTGTAAATTATATATGCTTCAATGTCACTATTAACAATTGGACTCCAAGTCAACATTGTTTTTTTATTTCCTGCAACTACTTTTAATCCTTTTGGAGCACTGATAATTGTTCGAAAGACTGATTTTTTTAATACAGCACTCCTAAATACAAGATTTTGTTTTTTATTATCTTCGGCTTCGAATTGAGTACTATAAAATTTTACATTTTCCTCTTTTTCAGCAATAAATGGTAATCGTAGCAATAATTCATTTGTGTTTATTGAGCCAAAATATTTTGGAACTAAGGTAATGGTTACACTTTTGGCAAAAGAGGTTGATCTAACTATGGCAGACTCTTCCGTACCTGGTTTGTTGGAACTAATATTAGCACTTGGAACAAATTTCACCTGTTCTGAAGTCCAGCTTATGGTAAAATTTGCATAACTCAGACTCGATTGGTTGAATTCGGAATTAAAACTAAACAGAAGTTCAAACGTTTCTCCAACATTTATTTGAGCAGGTTCTGTAGTTAATGAAATTTCTGCAGGAATAGTTCGAGAAAAAATATCACTTTTGGGAGATTCCTTTCCATTTTCATCCATTGACGTAAGGGCATAGTAGTAGGTGTAACCCACATTAACAGTATCCATAATTTTTTGTTGATTATCATCTACATTTACGGTTTTATAACGAATTAAGCTATCCAGTTTAGTTCCCTTATAGAGTTTATATGCTTTAACATTTCTTTGATTTACAGCTTTCCATTCAATTGAAATAATTCGCCCTTGAGCAAAAATTTGAACCCCTTGTGGCGCTTTTACATCTTGCGCCCAAGATGGTGAAATCATATTGAGTAAAATCAACACCAAGAGAAACTTCTTGATACTGTTGATTAGCCAAATGGAAGGCAATGCTAATATCTTACGCATCAAAAAAAATATCTTCAACCTACTAATGGAATTCAAATCATGTCTCAACAATCGTTAAGCCTTAGTTTTGATCGTATGGTTAGTAGTTTTTGCATAAAAAAGTAGCATTTGCTCAAATTTATTTAACTAACAACAGTTTTTTAACCTGAACAAAATCACCTGCCTGAATTCGATATAAATATACTCCTGATGAAAGTCCTGATCCATTAAATTGAACCGAATGAAAACCCGCTTCTTTTTGTGTATTTATTAAAGTGCTTACATTTCTGCCTACTATATCGAACACTTCGAGACGAACTAATCTGCTTTCTGGCAAACTGAATTCGATCGTTGTTATTGGATTAAATGGATTTGGATAGTTTTGATGGAGTGCAAATTCTTTTGGTAATAATTCTAATTTTACTTGATCTGTAAAGGATTGATTTCCTGAGACAAACACAAATTCATGTTCTCCTTTTTTAAGTTTTAAACGAACGCTATCTGAAGTAAATGGATACCATTTTGCCGTTTGTTTATCAATTAAACCACATTCCCAGTCTTCCTGTTTTTTAGAGAAAGAATATGCCCAAGTAATCCATTCGTCTTCAACAAAATCTGCTTTTATTAGACATCGAATTCCATTCTCTTGGTATTGAATGAGCCTACGAATGAAGGACTTTTCTAGTTCAAGTGAGTCATTTGGCAAATAAACCGTACTTATTTCAAATGGAATGGGCGGAACTTCTATGTTTACTTGTTTTTGTAATAAGGTATCTGTTGAGGATTCCGATATTACAGCTTGTAAATCTAACCGTTCTTTTGCCTTTCCAATTTTTGCAAATACGTGAAGAATCGGGGTTTCTTTTTCTCTTTTTTGAAGGTTTTCCTTGGGGATTTCTTTTGCTAGAAAGTTTAAAGCTAGTTTGTAATAAT
>CAZNTR010000045.1:0-23657 GCA_964575925.1 uncultured Chitinophagales bacterium | reverse complement strand
AACAAGATAGTATTTTTCAGGTATTATTTTTTAAATAAATGAGGGGATCTCTGAGGTATCGCACTCAGAGAACCCCTCATTTTCATGAAATAGATCATATCAAGGAAAAACATAATGTACATACAGCAAAAACTAGGGTATTTTAGAAAATATTCTCTAGACTAGATATAAAAACTAACTGCGGTATAACTTCAAATTAAACTTGGCTATAATCAACAAATAAAATACTGCGGGGATTTTGCGGGGATTGGATTAGAATTTACTGGACTTTGTGGGACTTTATAGCATAGTCGCCCGACATCAATGTTAATAAATTCAATAAGTTACAAGTCGACTAATCTATTCGTAATCAGTAGGTCCGCGGTTCGATTCCGCGCTTCGGCACCAGTTAAATCAAAGAGTTACATTAAAAATCAATTCTCACATTCATATCAAGGGGCACTGGCGGGACAGTGTTGCCATTCTATGTCGCTTAAACTCTAATCGATATTTGACTATAATTATATTGAAGGGTGTTCTAGAAAGAGTTTTTTTCTAGAGCGCCCCGGCGGCTGTCCCTGAGTTCATAGCAATTCACACACCGCCATTCGGCGCCCTAACGTACTAAAAGATTCTTAATTTCTTCCATCTTGCTATCAATAAAGCATTTTATATACTGATAAAATTCATCATCGTCATTTTCTATCAACCAATTTAAAATTAATTTTATATCTTCTACTGTTTTATAAATTGCAGTACCTTTTTTATGGACAATGCGCTCATGGTGAGCTATTTTATTTCTAAGTCGCAAAATGTCTTTAAGTTTCATGTTAATTGCGCGTATTGAATTTTCTTGCCTTACTTTTTTGGGAAAAACTAAATAGAGCGAGTGACACCATAGGGAATTATTTTCGAATAAAACACACCAAAAGCTCAAGGTTAACAATGTTAACATTTTTCCTTCAATATTATTTAATTTAAACTTTGAACTATCCTTTTTTGCTTTCTCTATCATTGTTTTTTCACGTTTCGTAAGTAACGATATTATTTTAGGTTTTGTTAGATAGTTTTTTGTTAACATATTCTGCTGTAAAATAATATGAACCTTGTTTCTTAAGACTACTTCAAATAATGAAATTATTGTCAAAACTAACCCAGATACATTTAAATTTTTAAAATATAGGCTTAAAGATTGCTCGGAAGAAATTTCTTTATATCTAAATAATCTTATTTCTGTCAAATATTTTTCTGCTTGCATATCTATATCGTACATTATCGTTCACCTCACTAATGTCTTTAGCGATATAAAAGTCAATGTCCTATTCATGTTGTGACACAATAAAGCTATTTAATAACTCAATAGGCAACTTTATAAATACTTCTTGCTTAAATTATAGTCAATCACGAGTTTAATTTCATTTTAAAGCCCTAAAAGTGCCCCATAAAAGAAACAATGTTAGTTAACATACTGTTTAATAGATATTTAAAACAAAATTACAACTGAATAATTATCAGATGTTGCCATATTTTAACTTAATTGTTTGTGTTGCCAATATGACATCAATGCTTGAACATGTGAATCGTTAATATTTTTAAGATGCTTTGGTAGTCGATTAATTAATTCCAAATCTTTACTTGTATTACGTAAATGACACTTCATAATATCATGGCTTGATTTTTTTCCTTGGGTGATAACCTTTAGTACATCATGGATACTTTTTTCGAATAACGTTTTTCTGCTTGTATTCTTCATATATTTTGAAACACCCGGTGACCTTGTTGAGTGTTAGTCGAGCGATCTTGAGGGTCACTACATCTCAAGGTACAGCATTACTGCCTAAAGCCCGTTTATGTGGGGTGTTTACTTCTCCTCTTGGTTGGTTACTGACACTGTTTAATACAATTTTTTACACACGCTTCAATCGCATCATCTGTCAAAATCATATCAATTAATTTTCGCAAATTCGGTGTCACATCTATAGTTTCATTAATACGTTTTTGCGCTTCACGTAATTTATTAAACGCTTGATCACTTAATAGATACTTTTTATTCGCATCATCATTGATCATAAGTTCATTCCTGTTAGTTAAGTTAAAAATTACAAAAATACACATCAGAGATATATTGCTATAACTCAATGTTCACTGTTCAAAGTTCATGGTTTTGTACAAAGTACAAGGACTGCTTACGCAGTGATTGAAAAGACCCTGGTGGGTATTAGATAAGACCCCGCTTACGATGTAAGGCTCACGACACATGGGGTATTCGTGATTTTTAACAGACGCTTAATGCGTTTCGCCAATTGGCTCGTCAGTGCTACATTTTTATTGTAAATATTTTATAAAATATTGCAAGTATTAATTAATTGAATAGCAGCAGTTACAGATTGACCAATAACACCTTTATTAGCTTGCTCTTTAAAAAAAGTGCTTTTATTCTGAATCAGACTGTGATAATTAGTGGTTAGCACATTACTGTCCTTCCTATTTGCGGATTCTGTTAGAACATTTCCAGTATATTGTAACAATAATCCTCGCTCGTGTAATTTGAAAATAATTTTCTTGATCATAAGCAATGCCTGCTTTGATACATGTTGTGCAAATTCTGGAACTTCTTTATTTTTATCCCACTTAAAATATTGGTATTGGATGACTAAACGATCATCAAAATAGTCGCTATTTGCTAAAGCAATCATAAAATCATGCTCAATATCCTGCCTAACATAACAAAAGTCATTCATCGGAAAATTAATTAAAAATCTAGGTGACATTAATAGATGAATTTTGACCTTATTGATCATCTCGGCTCTTAATCCTTGCTCATTAGCCCAGTCTAATAAAATTGACAGAAAGGATATTAGGCCTATCCCTGAGTGGCAATACTCAACGATTACTAACGGATTATTTGGTGTAAAATTTTGACAAATATCTCGGGGCTTCAGCCCTTTATTAGTTAAATATGTTCTATAAGCCAAAGTTTGCTCTTGTGTTGGGCCATTATATCTTCTTACAAAAAGTCCATTTGTAGTTTTAATATAAAAAGCACCGCTAAAAGCAATACCATCAAATGTGATATTTGGATTATTATTAATAAGCGCTGCGGTAGCAATGAACCATGCTGGAGATTGACCTAGTCCTATAATTTTAGCGCCATTTTCATATGTGTTGATCAGCTCTTCTGCCGCAGAAATTAATAAATTTATGCCCGCTTCATCAGCTAAAGGATATACATAAGTTTTTTTAAAAACAGAATCATAGAAAGGTTTATAAGCAACTTCAACATCTTTGCTTACTTCTTGTTTATTATCATTTTGTTAAGTATTTTCAACTATTTCTCTTAAAAATCGCATATATTTTTATCCTAATTGCTGATACCACATCTATTAACAACATATATTATACAGCCAAATTATTAACATATCCTTAATCATTTGCGCTATCAATTGGCAAATATTCTGAAAACTGATTTTTTTGATTTCTTTGCAAATTTAACATACCTACACCGCCTTTAATTGATATAAATTATCACTCTTTAACCATTCTGCCTGATCTGTTTCATCATAAATATTCCATTTTTTATTTTTGAAGTCTTCATCTTCTGTGTTTAATAAAACCCAACTGATAAATTTTGCTGCAATATGTGGCTGTATTAATTTATTGTCTTTTTCTGCATTAATATAAACTTCTTGATTAGGAAAAAATCTATTTGTTTCTCGCCATCGTTTTTGCAATGGGGTGTCAACCATACCTGGTCGCAAATTAGCAAAACAAATATGCTTTTCAGCTAATTCGACATTGAAACATGACATCATCATTTGGAATGCGGCTTTAGTACCACAGTATGCACTTAATCCTGGTAATGCGATCTCAGCGGCACCGGATGATATGTTTAAGACTCTTTGACCTTGTTGAAGATGTGGCAATAATTCTTTGGTTAACAACGTCGGTGATATGCAGTTTGTTTGAAAATTATTTAACAATTCGCTTTCCGTCGTTTCTGCCAAAATACATGGCTCTGCTAGTGCTGCATTATGAATAATTGAAATAGGCTCATTGGGAATTATTTGATTGCAAATACTCGCTCTATCAAGCGCGTTATTAATATCAGCATGTATTGATTGTATTTTTTCAGAATACGCTGCGAGTTCTGCTAACTTAACCTCGTTTCTACCAACCGCATATATTTTACAATTCAAGTCTGCAAAACGTTTCGCTAGAGCATAACCTAAACCGCTAGTTGCTCCTGTAATTAAGATATTTTCTATCATTTCATTCCTCATTAATCCGTTAATGACAGTGGATTCATTTTTAGATGATAATCATAAACATCAACCCCTTCTGCTTTCTTTAAAAACCGACAAAGTAGCAATGCCGGATAAGCAAAAATGATTAATGTTGATAATTTTGCTGATACACTTATTAAAACCAACTCTAAAAAATAAGGTATTTGGCTAAGATGCAAGAAAAAGCCGAAAGCAAATAAATTAGACACAAATGAATAAATTAATGCGGCGAAAAATGATGTTGAAACACTGCGTAACCAAAAATATCGTCCTTTGACCAATATTTTCCATTTTGCAAGAATGTAAATATTAATTGAATTTGCGAATAATGCACATAACACAACTGAAATCCAAACCATGTATAAATTATTAAATAAATATCTGTATGCATCTGGATCTTGCACATTACTCCATGACACATTAAAGTCAGCGGGTGAAGGAATGTATTGCATTAACTCCATCAAAAAAACAAATAGCGTGTATGTAATTAATCCCGATAATAATGTTTTTTTGGCTTGTGTTGCGCCATACACTTCTGTGATGACATCTAACAAAATAAAATATGTGCCTGTGAATAAGATTGAAATAGGAATGCTACCTAACATCGGGATAAAAACAATTTTCTTGATTAACAAACTCGGCAATATAAATAGAAAAGAATAAATCGATACGATGAAGGTAAGGTATTTAAAGCTCTTTTGAGTAATGAGAGACTGTAAATAAGTTTGTGTAATTAGCCATAGTTTAGTAATTTAAATTAACTTTGTTAAGAGGACTAAACTATGGAACTAGATGAAAACTTGGTGCATGAACTGACCAAAAATTGTAAAACTCAAGAAGATTTTAATGATTTATTCAGAGCATTAAAAAAACGCGGTTTGGAAGCTGCATTGGCTGGAGAGCTTACAGACCACCTAGGTTATGACAAGCATGAGCGCGCCACAGAGCGTAAATCTAATAGCCGCAATGGTTATAGCAAGAAGAAACTAACAACAGCTCAAGGCCCAATTGAGCTAGAAATACCTCGAGATCGAGAGGGTGATTTTGAACCTCAACTTGTTAAACGTTACCAGACGCGTTTTGATGGCATTGATGATAAGATATTATCATTGTACGCCAGAGGTTTGAGTGTCCGAGATATTCAAGCAGAGCTATCAGAGATATACGGTGATGCTGTTTCGACGACCCTGATATCCAATGTTACCAACGCTGTCATTGATGATGTTAAGGCATGGCAATCTAGGCCCTTAGATTCGCTGTATCCCATTGTTTACCTTGATTGTTTAGTGGTTAAAATCAGAGAAGATAAGCGAGTTATCAACAAGGCTGTTTATTTAGCACTAGGGATTAATGCTGATGGTCAAAAAGAACTTTTAGGCATGTGGATATCCCAAAATGAAGGTGCAAAATTTTGGCTGAATGTCTTAACAGAGTTGAAAAATCGTGGTTTAGATAACGTTTTCATTTTCTGTGTTGATGGCTTGACTGGCTTTCCGGATGCCATTGAATCTGTTTATCCTAAGGCTAAAATTCAGCTTTGTATCGTACACAAAATTCGCCAATCTTTGAAGTATGTTAGCTGGAAAGAGCGCAAGCAAGTTGCTGCGGATTTAAAGAAAATCTATGGTGCTGCCACCTTGGATGAAGCTGAGCTAGCCCTTGTTGCATTTGCTGAAAAATGGGACACTAAATATCCTAGTATTAGTCAGTCATGGCAACGAGATTGGGAAAATATTATTACCTTTTTTAACTATCCTGGTGACATCCGTAAAGCCATCTATACCACTAATGCGATTGAGTCTTTGAATATGTCTCTACGCAAGGTAATTAAGAATAAGCGCGTGTTTCCTTCGGATGATGCGGTATTTAAATTGATTTATTTATCAATTAAAAATATCTCAAAAAAATGGACTATGCCTATTCATAACTGGAAACCAGCCATGAATAGGTTTATGATAGAGTTCGATCAGGCAATTGACTGATCAACATGAAGCTATGGCTGTTACACAAAACTTTTTACAGTCTCAGTAATGATATTGTCCTGCATAATACGAGCCCCTTTTTACGAAAATTATTATCATTTACACCATTGTTACTATAAACTTCTTCAACAATACTTAAATTGTGCGGAAAAATATATCATTTTTGTCGATAGAAGTAAATATTCGGTCGTGAATCAGGCTAAATTTATTCGTTTTGAAATTCAATACCAATAATGCGCATTAGATAACTCGCTTTTTAAAGCCAATATTTATAGCTATTATTATAGTGACACGTTAGTACCCATGGTTGATTTTTTTGATGATACAAGAATATACCTTATACAATTTGCTTTAAAGGCTTGCTGCATTTGGTCTTGCGTTTTCGCTTTGAGTATCTAAACTCATATTGGTATCTTGGCCATTGCAGACACTATACAAGCCATAACGGTGCAGACCTTTGTTCTTACTCTTTTTGCTACTCGAGTTGTATTTTTCTTCAAATTCACTCATCTCTTTTGCCACTCTATCTACCGCTATATCCCAGGCTTCTTCTGTGATTAAACCTTTTTTGCGCTGCTCTGTGAGTTCTTTTAATTGTCGCGTATGCTCTTCCCTTTGTTGGCTCCTTTTTTCATCTACCACATTGAGCTTCTTAAGTTTACGCTCAAGTTTTACGATTTTACGGCGCTCTTCATCTGCTATACGCTTATTTTCTGCAATATCGTCATCAATTAATGCTTTTTCTTCATAAAATTCAATTTTATTTTTTGCATACGTGGACATGCTTGTTAAATCTGTGATTATCTGCTCAACTTCTGTTAGTGTATTTTCTAGTTGCGCAGGTTCATATAACTCCTTAACAAGCATTTCTTCTACAAATGGCAATAGTTGTTCTACTTGCTTCTTCTTAACGCATACTAAAGCGCTACTATGCTCATTTTGATGCGGCAAAAGGGGAAGTGTTTCAGTGCACGCTGCTACGTCCGCTTTTTCTTCCCTAGATGGTTGAAAACGGTCTACCCAAGAAAAAGCTTGTGCTGAAGGGGGCAAATATTGATTATTTGATTTTGGCGCTGAAAGTAATGCTAATAAGCCGTGTAATTGCGACCAATACAAAGCACCATTAAATTTTCTAGCATGCTCATCGGTAACACCCTCTGCTTTTAAAAAATAATCTTCATACATCCGCATTAACTTATGTATCCAGTTGCTATGCTTTGCATTTTTATCTGCATGAACGATTAATGGGGATTTATGCCAACGTTTATATAATTTATTTAATGAATCAGCATCGCATGTTTGCAAATACTGTACATATGACTGATTGAAAAAAGCTTTTAATCGTAATACTCGCTGCCACGGCTCTTCAGCAATAGATGTTTCAATCGTGTTGATAGCGTCTTGTAAATTATCTTGCTGAATCATCGCTCGCATTTGTTGTATATATTCTTTGTAAACCTTAAATGTATCTATCCACAAATGAACTAATTTATCCACTTTTTTAAATAATTCTCGATACTCCCATGCTGGACGTCCTTTAGCCCAATTGTTTTCTTTATATTCTTTCGTACCTTCTACATACGCCCTCAAGTAATACATACTCGGCGTAATATCGAAATCTAACTGTGCCTCGGCTTTATCTTCTATGCTTTCTGTTTTATTTCTTTTAATCTTATCTAAACGCTTTTCTCGTTGCTTTTGTTTCAATTGATTTTGAAAATTTATCGGCACCATGGATAATTTTGCTTGCTCTTGCATAGCTACGCATTTGACTTTATGGGTTTTCTTTATACTGATTAACGTTTGAATAGTGCGAATTTCGATATTCTTAAATAATCTAATTAATAAATTATGCCCCTGGCTAATTGCTTGCCGACCATGCTCATGCAATTTATTTAAATGATATATTTCAAAAGCAGGTAATTCTGGCTCAACACCTACACTGGTATGATGGGTCACAACATTCGCAAGACGCTGCTTCATAAGCTCAAAAAACTGTTTGATGTCTTTAACTTGACTAAACTGTCTACGTTGAAAATCATATGCCGCTGTCTTAGCTATTTGCTCCATGTGTTCTCGATAGGCAAATATCGAGACCTTAGATTGCATCAAATAATGAATCGCACCACAAGCCTGAAGATATTTTTCTACTTCATCTCGATTAATTCTTGCCCTATTGTTTTTACTCTGCTTTGGCCTATATTCGATTCCTTGTGGTCTATTTTCATTCTGCTTTATCGTATATTCACGTTTGATAAGTACATCATGGACAACGCCTATATCACGTCTTATTGTTTCTAGACTGTTTTGTGTCATTTCTCCATCTTGCTCATATTCAAGCAAACCTAAGGTTTTTTCTATTTGCTGCCCTATGAATGATGATAATGCAAAACTCTTACAATCACTAAGATTAGTTTTTTTATTTATATTGATACTATTCGATGCATTAAGTGGACTTTGCTGTTTGTACCATTGCTTTAAATCCGCAACATTACTGCGATATACTCTGATATATTCATTTTCAATCTCAATAAGCTGGTCTAAAGTAACCTCTCCTTTGCTTCGTTTTTGTTGAGCGGCATTAACCGCATGTTTTCGATATAGCGATGATAACTGCTCTATTAATTCGACAGCACGTTTTTGTTGAAATACACGATATTGGCGGTTTACATCAATAATAGTGCTACAATTTGTCAATTGCATCACCTGCATTGTTTTGCTTGCATAAGATTTTTCTCGTATCTTACTTTTCTTTGATGTGCGTTTTTTTTGCATAGCTAATTGCCTACCATTTTTTGCTTGTCTTATATCTGTAATCCAATTTCGTAATGACCGGTACTGCTTGTTAGATAAAGCATGGCGTGGCAGCCTACGTGCTATATCTTGATATCGATCTAAATAATTTTCTATATCTTTCGACTCGGATGGCAACGCCAAATACGCATCCAGTGCGCTTGTCTGTTGCAGGTATAAGTGACGCAATTCATAGTATTGCAATACTTCACGTAGGCGGGGTATGGGTGAAAACTGCTGCTTTACCCTTATCTTTAAATTTTGCCATATCCCTTTAGCTTCTCTTCTTTCTGCATCATAAGCTTCAATTTCTGCTTTTAATGCTTTTTTACTTAACCCGCCTATTAATACTTTGGCATCACGATGCACTACCGTCTCTGCAAATGTCGGCTTGAACCAACCACGCCTACGAAGCCCCCACTTACCGAAGGCTTGGCGCATCGTGATATCGATATTCAATAATGCCTGACTTTGTTGCTCAAGAATATTGTTCATTAAGGTTCCTATCGTTACATCAAGCGGGATGAATAATGATATTAGCATATTGTTCGCTTTATGAACAGAGGCTTACTAAAAATTACTCACCCTCCCTAAGTTTACAATCACTTGATTTATAAGACTTTTTATCTGCACCCTCTTTTTTTACTCTTCTTTGATTCTAATTCGGGGGTATTTTGCGAACTTGAAACTGAGCTGGATGAGTCTGACCAAAAACCAATATGTTGATAAGTTTGCGATGTATCTTGAGTAGAGGTATCATCATTCTCTAAATCAGAAGCTTCGGGTGTTTCAGCTTTTACATCTTCTTCGCTTTGTTCTTCGGATGTATTTGAATCCGATGATACCAACCTTACGGGTACATCATTATCTAGCGCCATTATTCTTACCACAAAGTCATCTTTTGAAATTTGCCCTTGCTTATAACGCTTCATTAATTCGGCTCTCGCTTCTTCTACTTGCTGCTTCGCATCCAATTTTTGTTTGAGAGACAATTCTCTTTTTTCTGCTTTTTTCCTTTTTCGCTTTTCTTTTTGTTGCTGGTCCCACTGCTCTCGAACTATCCTCGCCAGTTCTTCGCGAATAGAGAAATAAAGATGAATTTTATCACCTTGCACCAGCTCTCTATCTCCATCTTCAACTTTAGACTGCAATGCTTTAACATTTTCAATTTCTTGATTCAGTCGCTTTTTTTCTTCTTTATTTAAATTTGCGATATGAGATAACGGTTCCACCAAATCCAGTGTGCCATCTTTTTTAGCTTCTCCCAAAAGATTAAAAGCACCTATATTTTCCACTGCAACATGTCCTCGCTGCACTTGCACTTGAAGTGTTTCAACTAACGCTTTAACTTGCTTGCGTTCTTTACGATTAATAAATCTAAGTAATCGATTTGTTTTCTCTAACATTTGTTCAATAGTGTCAATGGTAGATTGGATTTGAGCAAGATATTTGCTTGGCAAAATGTGACTTTGGTTTCTATATGCAAATAATTCTGGCTGCTGAATGATTTTAAGCAAAAATACAAATACATCTCGCAACTGCGTTTGATGTTTTAAAAGTTGTAACTTTTCATCATTGTAACTTGCTGCTTTGTCTTTCTCTGTAGCTGTGTTTACCGACCTTAATCTTGCATTTATTACATCTAACTTACAATCAATTACTTGCATATTGTCTACTAACAAAGTAGTTGCCAAATGATGATAATTATCTTCAATATCTAACTTTGCGCCTCTTTTTACAAGATAAACAACAAAATCCCAGTTCTTTTGAAATACGGCCAAATGTAACAACGTCCAATTGTGTAGTTCTGGCATTTGTTGATTAATCCATGACAAAGGAGGTTCAATGCCCAAATAAATGAGTGCATCAAAAATAAATTGTGAATCATATGTATATAAAAGTGCCTCTCCGATGTCATAAGCACTAATGACATCCGGTGCTTTTTTTGTAAAGTTAGCATAAGTTAAATTTTGGTCTTGCCAGACTTTTTGTAACGTTCCACCCACTGATTGTTGACCTACTATAATCGCTTGAACATGCGTTTCAAGATTTCGTTTAGCATAACTAGGTGAATATGGCTCAACCAAAGAATGTGATGTAACTGCCATGCCATCTTCAATTACGACTTCTGGATCTTGTTCGATATGTGCTTGAGCAGCGGGTTGTATAAAATCCATCGGTTCAGGCTCACTTCCCAGTGAGCTTATTCGCGACTTCATACTACCATCAGATGACAGAACGCCTTCATCTGTATCAGATGATGTAAATGCATTTAAAAACGATGGTTGACGCTCTGCTGAACCATATTCTCGATTTTCAGATTTTTCTACCTTGCTCCACTCTGGTTGTTGTAATGACACTCTCTTCTTGTTTTTACTTTTGCTTTTTGGGGTTTTGCTTACTAAACCGTAATTTTCTTCTTTCGGTATTTCGATTTTGAAAAAATCACTCTGTTGCCTCAACGCATATTCTTCCTGCGTAAAGCGCTCTTCTGCAAATACCTCTAACGCACCTATATGCTGCAAAAACAAAAGAAAATCTCGTGTATTCGCTTTGGATTTCTTTGCAACATCAGTATCTTCAAACAATGGTTTTGGTAATATTAGTTTAGCTTCAGAAAATGCATAATAGGTCTCAAGGCAGAGCCATTGCGCCGGTGTTATCAAATAATTTTCTCTTGTGGGATGTGGTAAACATGCTGTTTTCAAATCAATTGTATTTGCTTGAGACATTACAAAATCATGTAGGTTTATTAACTCATCCAGGTTCTTTGTTATTTTCGCCGTAATAAAAGTTTGAATTGCATTACTAGTCGCCTCTTGGTCATTTGCCCCCTGACGAGCCTCGTTTATACTTTCTTCATATTCGCGATGCGTTTCAGCATATTCACTCTCAGCTTTTTTGCGATCTTCTTTCAGTTCTCGAATTTTTTTATTGATTCTTGAACTGATTTTTTCTTCATCAAAGACAGTTTTGCCCAACGTATTGCAAATACTTAATTCGGTATTCAATAATTCTTGTAACCGGTGTCTTTCTTCATCTATTATTGCATGAGATGCATAGCCGGCCTCTTGTAAATAATCTAAAAACAACGGCTCGCTTTCTATTGCCTTTTTAAATTCATTGACAGCCACGTCAAGCCAATAAAGAGATAATATATTCATGCATGTTGAAAAATCCTGCTCAACCTCCTGCGCATCTTTTTTTCGCAATACTGCTAAAATAACTGATGGCTTGATTTTAAATTCTAAAAGTTTCATATGCTTAAAAGGCGCTGGCTTCTGCGCTTCATGGTCTTTACGTGCTTTCTTTCTCTGTGCTAAAAGTGCTTTCTCGCTTGAGGGAGTTTTTGATAATTCTTTTTTTAATTGCTTATATGTTTCTTTCCATTCGTCATTTGCTTTGTCGGATGCGTTTTTATTTTCATAGTTGGTTTCATTCCATTTGTTTACTAGAATAAAAAAATCTTGTTTAAACAACATTGTGATTTGTTTATCATGCATAATTTTTAATTTTTCATACGCCTCCCCTACTCGCAACCAATTTCTATCCGATGGTATTTGATTTTTACTAAAATGTTTTAACAATGGCAAATGCTTTTGTTGAAAAGCGTATAATAACAATTCTCTGGTAATGTCTTGCGCGTGAACAGGAACAACTTGCTCATCTGCGGGTGAACGCCCTTCATCTTCTGCGGTGAAATGTCTTTCAGTTAATTCCGGTGTTACTGGTTGCTCGAAATGAGTGGTGGTTGTCGTGGTTTTGTTGTCCATCGTACGCTCCTGTTTTATTTTTAATAAAAAATATTTAACTCTACAGTCAGGGACTGCTCTTATCATTCGTGATCTTGTTAGGAGTTCACATTCTGCTCTAAAGGATGACCGGTTGTCAATCACTTTTTTGAGTTTTTTACGATGCATTATTGCATCTATATGATTTTTGAATGATATTTTTTGTTTTAATTGATTTATATGGTAGATCGCACATTATTTCTATGCGTTAGGTTTTAGATTTGTTATGATACGTATTGCAACTTTATTGATTATTCGGTTAATCTCAAGCTATTCGAAATATCACAATCATGAATAAAGGACATCTATGTGTTTGAATTAAAGCAGTGGGCAGATGTGTGTCATCAAGTAAAATTACTTGATCCCCATCTTTTTGCAATTATTGAAAAATTAGATCCCGATAAAAAATACCCGCTTATTTTAGCAGATTATCAATTTGGTGATGCGATTGTTTCACAAGGCAAATTGGTCTTACCTGCTGATAAATCACATCGAGATATATCAAAAATATCTGGGTTATTGTCATATAGCCCTATTCCGTTATTTTTATTGCTACAAAATAGTTGTGAAGTATTTATTAATACGGGAACTCGCGTTA
Source organism: uncultured Chitinophagales bacterium (assembly GCA_964575925.1). Lineage (GTDB taxonomy): Bacteria > Bacteroidota > Rhodothermia > Balneolales > M1805 > M1805. The sequence goes on along the minus strand of CAZNTR010000045.1, from coordinate 10,231 downwards.
TCCCGCTAAATTTATTTCAAGCACCTAGCTTCCTTGGTTTGTTTGAAACAATCGACGCGATGTATCAACGAAATACACAATCGCAATGGTGCGTCTCAACTGGTGCCAGATCAATATTTTTATTACCTAAAATTTATAGTTCTGCTCACTTTAGAAAATTACGTGCCCAGTTCCAGTTACCGTTGGATATTTTGCTAAATGATTTGTCCGATCATTGGCAAATATTTAAAAATCTCGCGAATCACAAAGCATTTTCACAACCGTGGCAAACAAAAATTTTGTTATTCACTGATGCTTGGTTTAAACATTTCGAGAATGGAAACAATGAATGGAATGCGTTTTATCAACATTTAATGAAAAATGCATGGTCTCAAGCACAATTTGCGATTGAAAAAGTAAACCTAAGATTATATTGGGAACATTTTGTTAATGTGATTTCAACGCGCAATTTTAAACCGATCCCTTATATTGCAGATCAAATTAGGCATATTTTGCTAATTACTACTGGGCTATGGCCTGGCTTTAAAACGGGTGGTGATATGCAAACCATTGCCCCCATTAAGGGGCTGCAAGATGCATTTTTAGAGAGTTATCAGTTAAAAGATTACTTACCCACGTTTATGTACCCTAGTCAATTCGACGGCAGCTCACCTGTTTATTATTCGCTTTCATATCCTACATTACTGGAAGGCTCCCCTGTTAGAAAATCCAAATCAACTATTATGCTTGACATCAAAGAAATTAAAATGTTGCTTGATATCATGAAAACAAGTAATTCAAAGAAAAACGATATGAATTTTAATTTACTCGATGGGATTAACCTTGAATATTTTCATGTGGAAGATGATAAATTTGGTGAAATTGCGTCAAGCCTGATAATACCTAATACGGATAAAAGTTTATTAGCTGATCAACAGCACTATCCTGATAGGTCATTTTGTCATACCAGTTCTTTTTGGCGTGGTTGCGTGCGAATCACCAAACAAAATTCATAAACGACAGGTTAATCTTTGCGTCGGTACTAGGCTATGCATTTGTTCATTACGTTGCCCATTTGACTGTTCTGCTATCCAGTCTGGCGAGTTAAATAAATCAAGAAAGGCTTGCGGAAAATAGTGATGGAGCTCTTCTGACGGTAAGGTATTTTGCCAACGTTGCACAATATAACTTTGTAGTTCAGGTTGTAGCATATGTTTAATCGGAACGTTAATATAGCCTTTTTGGGTAAAAGCTTTTTTTGCTTCGAATATAGCTTGATATATTCCAGCAAACAGCAAAGCTTGCGTTATTGCAATATGCAGTGCGGGAACATTCCAAGGTGCTCTTCCCATAAAATTAATAGGATAGCCGCCGCCAGTAACAGTAATCTTGTTGCCATTACGCGTATAACATACAATATCATCTAGCGGATCAGTTATGTTTTTTTGTTCTTGACTAAGTTTATTAATGTCTTTTAATAACGATAAAAATTCTTTGTCTTCAGATGTACAGCTAATAAAAGTGATGTCTTTACTAATAAAATCAAGTAATGACAAACCAGCTGTCACATCTTTGCCAGTACAACCCAAAACACATTGTGAATTTACGATTAATGTTTCTATGCTATCAACGCGTACGACATTAGGAATATCAAGATTTCGCAAAATCGCATCATTTTCATCATAAACTAACACATAAAATCCAAGTTGTGATAAATAATTCGCAACAGCCGCTCCAATTGCACCGCAACCAATGACACCACAAACCACTTTATTGTTAATGGCAAAATGCGGCATAATTTCTTTTACTTTATTAATGGTTGCTTCAGCAATAAATGATGGCTCAATTAATTTTTTTACCGCCGATGAGGCAACATCAACAACAGGAAAAATTAGATGATTCACTTCTTTGACATAAAGTCCCGCGCGTGTTTGCTCTACACCTGCAATTTGATATTCAAGACGTAATTTTGGTGGCATTAATTCAAAACAACGACCACCGTCATCAAGAATAATGATTTTTTCTATCCCTTTTTGGGGTGCATCGAACTCCAATTGCTGCCACATGGCCTGAATATCTTGCTTAGTTGATTCTAAGAATTTGCCTGGTACTGAAGGTTTTGTTTCGTCAAATAAGTGTATACCAAGGTTTTTCATACTTATTTTTACAGATGCCGAGGTAGAATAACACTTTCCGCATAAATAAATATTTTTAGAAGGAACGCCTAACTCGATTAAATGTTGCACCAGTGTCGTTGTTGTTTCAAGTATGTGCTGAACACCGATAATAGCAATTTTTTCAAGCTGCAAATGACTTACCCCTGATGATTTGAAACATTGCTGCAAATCATCGAGTAACGCCAATCGTGGAATGGGATGCGCATCGATATCACTGGCACCAGTAGCACGTGGTGTGAGATAACGATTAAAAAATGTGTGTTGATTCAACATGTTGGGATCACTTTTTTAATTGTACCAAAATAATTTTTGTCCAAAATCCATGAGAACAGTGCTATTATAACGTGAAATGTTCAATAAGTCTCCATTTAGGTGGTGATTTTGGCTCCCAAAATTAGGCGCCCAAAATAGCCACTAAAAATCAATCTACCTTAAGGTTTGGAAAAATAGTTTAATTAGCACTTCGTAACATGGTTACATATTTTAGATGATAATCTGCCCATAAAAATATAAAAGGATTGTCTTATACCGTTGATTTAAACATGGAGATATCCTCATGAACAATTTAGACGACTATTGTCCTAGCCTTATATCTGAAATCAGTCATAAACTCCGTATCCCGTTAACGGGGATTTTCGGCATGATTAGCCTGTTGAATGAAACACCACTTTCTCAAAGACAAAAAGACAGCATTTCTATCCTTCAAGAATGCGCTGAAAAATTATTGGCAGTAACGAATGAGATCTGTGAATTATTGCAACATACCAATTAAAGGAAGACAAACATGCATTCTCATTACAAGATTTTATTAGTAGAAGATGAATTATTGCCAATGACCGTCCACCAAAAATTACTGACTTCGTTAGGATATTTGCCAGATCAAGCGGTTAATGCAACGGATGCCGTTAACATGAGTAAAAATGGTTATGACCTGATCTTTATGGATATCGGTCTACCTGATTTTAGCGGAATTGAAGCAACGCGCCAAATTCGTGAGTACGAATTAACTCAATATCACCAAAAAAGAGTTAAAATCATCGCGCTTACAGGTTTTAGCTTAGATGAAGTGGGACATCTTTGTGTTGCAGCAGGTATGGATGATATCGCCAATAAGCCTATTAGCAAAGATGAAATACGTGCTTTAATTGAAAAGCATTTGTTTTGAGCTATGAATAACAGAAATTTTTAATAATTTTGTTTTTTCATTTCTTCTAAAAATGTATTAACCGACGCAAAGCTGTCTGAAAATATTGCATCGAGCTTTTCTTTCGTGACATCATTGTCTGAAAGTTTTTTAACTTTTTCGTGGGCTAATCCTAAAACGTGATTTAACTCAGGCACTGGCGCATAACATGATCCACTTCGTAGTGCGTGCAAGACATCTCTAATTTCTAAAATATCAAGTTTGTCAATTGCTTGTTGCAATTGGCGCATTGATTCAGGCACCATATCTCGGAATGTACGCAATAAATCAATTGTCGTTTCTCGATCATAACCAAGATCTTCACCAACTTTTAAGTCAATAATTTTCTCTGTGCTAACGTGTGTTTGCGCGGCCTTTTGCTTTTCTTCTCGGTTCTCAAGTAATGCGTTGAATTTTTGTAAACTAAATGGTTTTACCATAATATCATTAAAACCAATGTCCAATAACATTTCCCTATCCATATTTGCATGCCCTGTTAACGCATAAATCGGTACGCGAGCATACGCCGCTCGTGCTTGTCTCACCACGTCCATGCCATTAATATCGGGTAATCCAATATCAGAAAGTACCATGTCATATTTGCCAGTCAAAATCATCGCTAATCCTTTTGCGCCAGTATCTGCCCAATCAACTGAAAATCCAGCATTTTCTAACATCATTGTTGCACCCTTTGCCGCTACTGCTACATCTTCTATTAATAATAAATTTTTACCGATGTTTTTTTCAGTCATGGTCGTAGGCGAAGCCTCTTTGGGTTGAGAGCTTGGTGTTTTATGATTGTTGTTGGTTTGTAATTGTGTCGTTTCTTGAGTATCATCGGCTGTGATGTATACTTCTTCTGATTCGCGCATTTCTACATCTTCAGCGATTTGAACGGGAATTTCACAAATAAATACCGTACCTCGTGGCTTATTATCTTCTATGTATATTTTACCGTTCATGGTATTCACAGCTTCTTTGACTGTTGCCAATCCCAAGCCTGTTCCTTGGTATATGCCTTGATAGGATGGTGTCAATCGCTCAAACCATTCAAAAACAGTTTCTCGTTTATCTTCAGGAATGCCTATACCTGTGTCTGCAACGGATATTTTAAGTATTGGCATATTGTTTTCTTGTATAAGTACCATTGAAACAGTAATGCTGCCTTCGTCGGTAAATTTTATTGCATTACCAATAAGGTTAACTAATATTTTATTAAGTAGAAATGGTTTTGAAATTAAATAAATAGGCATGTCATCTGCTATATCAACAATAAATTTCAGTTGCCTATTATGCATACTTGCTGTGTATAATGTCTTTAAATCATTCATCATACTTGGAATAGAAAATTGTTCATCTTTTTGCAGCTTACGAAAATCAGGATTTTCCACTCGCACAAAATCTATCACTTTATTCAACATTGCCAATAATGAATGGCCTGATTCAAAAATCATTCGCGCATTTTCTTCAGTTAGCTCTTCTGGAACGGTCATCATCCCTTCTGACATACCAATAATACCAGAGCAAGGTGTTCTAATGTCATGACTCATGTTTTGGATAAATGCTGATTTTGCTTTGTTGGCGGATTCGGCCTTATCTTTTTCCTGCAATAACGCCTCTTCTAACATTTTTATATCGGTTATATCACTGGCCACTGCCAATATACCTATGACCGTATTTTGATTATTAACGAAAGGGTATTTTTCGGTCCTAAGAACTGTTCTTTTATTCGTTATCGGTGATAAAAACTCAACTTCACTAATGGAAGGTTTTCGTGAGTTCATCACCTGCTTATCTTCTTCTATGAATGCTTGAGCCTGTTCTTTTGCCCATGAAAAATCTCTATCAGTCTTATTTTTTATTTCATCAGGCGATCGCAGTCCTGCAAATTTTGCTAAATTATTGTTGCACCATTTATATTTTGATTGTGTGTCTTTCCAATAAATATAACCTGGAGCATTTGCCAGAATATATTTAAAATTGTAGATTTCATCTTCAAAAATTCGCCTTCCTATACTTAATATACCTATTACCTTACTTTTGTCAGTAGAAAATACTGGATATCGATCAATAACCACTTCGCTTTTTTCTTTTTTATCCCACACTAAATATTCATGTTTATTCAATACGGCTTTCTTTGACTGTATACATAACTGATCACTGGCGGTTAAGTGTGTTTCAATTGGCGAAAAAGAAATTGATACATTTTTAAAATCGTCATAGGTATTTAAATTTAAGTTAAAACATTCTTTAAAAGCAGCATTGCAGAAAATAACTTTGCTATCACAGTCATGAAAAAAAACCAACTCATCAAAAAGATCAAAGAATGGATAAAACGAATGTATTTCTGATTCTATAAAAAATTCTTTCATATGAATTCCATTTACAACACTTGCAATTAATACTATCACACCTTTGAGTTTAGAAGATTACCTGCAAGTTGTCTAATTTGTTTAGTTGTGTGCTTTGCAGAAAAAGCACATCTTATCATGGGGTTATGTAATTCAACAGTTGGGTACATAGCAACTGTAACAGCAATCCCTTCAGCACGAAGTTTTTTACCCATATCAATTGCATCAAACTCATTACCTAGCAGTTTACCTCTTAAAGGAAGTTCTTGTCCATAATTTACAATATCTTCTGAGACCAGCTCATCAAATAATTCTAAGTTATTCCAAAGTTGTTTTTGTAGCGCTATAATTTCACTAGATAAATGTATTTCTGCTGCCACGATTGACGCATTAATAATTGGTATGACAGGAGGGCCTCCAAAAATGTAAGTGGGGCAAAATCGTTTTATAAACTCCATACTGCTTTTCAAAGGAACAACTATTATACCACCACAGGTTCCAAACCCCTTTGCCAACGATGTCGTTAAGATAATGCCTACAGGTAATGTGTTGTCAAAATGTTTTAATACAGCCCCCGAGCCATTTGTTCCATGGATCGACATGCCATGAGCGTCATCGATATAAAGATAGCCGTCATATTCTCGGATTTGTTCATATAGCTTTATAATATCAGCTTCTCCTCCCATAGAACCAATACTATCGCAAAACAATATGGGGGTCGTATCTCTATTGCTAATTTGCTCTATGACTGTTTTAAAATCATTTTCTTTTGTAATATCAACAACAATAACATTACCAAATTGTTCCATCAGACTACGGTTAATCTGTATAGATGAATGTGCATGTCTATCAACAACAAAAGTTACTCCTTTGGGTTTTATGGGATATCCAGGCATTTCGCCAGAGCCTAACAGAGGAATAACTCCTTGATGGCATGAATGTAAGTTTTGAAAAAGTACCGTAAAATTGTTAAAGAAAATTTCATTTAACAGCGTTTCTAAAATATCTAACTTTTGACTATAAATCCTTGTTCGTGCTGCAGGAAAGGAAAAACCAACATCATGCAGATCATTTGAAACAGCATTTATTATTCTGGCATCTTGGTCTAAACCTAAATATGAGCAAGAAACAAATTCAATTAATTTTTCACCATTTTCCAACAAGACTTCTTTATCACATCGTTTAACAAAAGGTAGAAAGTTAATTTCTTTTTGCGCTGAACTCTGATGTTTTTGAGATTTAATAATTTTTTGTTTTAACCAGTTCATTTTAGCCTCTCAAATTTCCTGTTGTGTCTCTTTAGTTTCTACAAGTTTCATATGAATTTATAATTCATCATATTGAATACGCTTTTTCAAGATTTACTGGAACATCATTTTTAACCCGCTGCTTACTTGCTAACAATCCTAATGTTGAACATCCAACAGCATCACTATAAAGATGTGTTTTTTCTATTTGGCGAATTTTTACAACATCTTCTTTGATTAACTCTTGTGAAAAACCTGATAAATATATTTCGCCAGGCGATGTTAATGAATCTGTGGTTTCCTGTAAAAACTTACCTTTCTCAGCATTAAAGCAATAACCATGTAAGGTTTGTAAATCATAAAAGCTCATGACAGCTATATTTTTTTTCATTTTTCCAGCAATTCGTGAAATCAAACATACTGCCATAGCATATTTGCTTAGTCGTTTTCTTTCCGTAGCTATTCGAAACTGGAAAATTTCATTATCTAAATACGCGTCTAATAATAGACTTAACTGACTAAAACCCATAGCTTCTTGCGACAAAGATAATGGAGCACCTCCCATTAATCTACTACTCGTTTCCAATAACAGCGCACCTCGACCTTTTTTATATTTTAGCTCTGTCGTCGCTGCGCCATATTTGATATGAAGTGCTTCCAAAACGCCTTTTGTATAATTGGTAATATCCAACCATGCTTCATCTGATGAATCAACTAGTTCAACTGTATCATAAATCGTGGTATTAGGAATTCTAGTAACCTTCCATACTTCTGCGATACATATCAGTTCAGCCCAACTCACCGTATTAACAATATACTCTTGTCCATCATTATATTCTTCAATTAAAACCGCTGCGTTTTGTTTACCAAATTGGTTTTTTGAATTAATAATAGTATTGAATGCAGATGTAATATCTTCAGTATTAAAACAAAAAAAGACACCATCACCATTCGCACTATCTAAAGGTTTTAATACAACTGGACTCGTCTTAATTAATTCACGTTGTCTAAATGCTTCCTGCAAGGTATGTGCGACAAACTGCTTAATCGTCGGAAGTTTTTTAGCAACTAAATCCATCATTCGATTTTTATCTCGATGAGCCTCTACATATTGGCAATCATTTCCTGGCAACGATAATTCTGCGCACAAAAGATTAGCCAATAAAACTCCAGATTCATAACCAGGAAGACAAAGCTTGATATTATAATGCTGAAGCTTCTCTAATATTGATTGAATATTTCCATCATAAATCAAACTTTCGACAAAATCATTCTCATCATGTTTGTACCGTTCAGGTAAATCTCGGGAACTTTTTATATGTATGCACGCATAACCTCTGGCGTTAATTGCCTTAGCTAAACCTTTACCTGTAGAATATGCATCCACGATTAGACAAACATTTTTTTCAAAAGCAAGTTTCATTAAAGCAAAGACCTTGTTATAGTTATTATCCAGTGTAGTACAATTTTTGTGTATTTTAGCATGTAAATAGGAATATTTGAAATATGGGCGTACTCTCAAACAAAAAAGTACTAATTACAGGTGGAAGTAGCGGGATTGGAAGTGCCATTGCTTTACAAGCAGCTGAAGCCGGCGCCCAAGTCTTATTTACTTACGCTAAAAAAAGAGAACGTGCATTACAACTCCTTGAAAAAATTATAAATTGTAGCCCACGTAGTTGTCTACTGCAAAGTGAATTAACCCACCCAGATGATATTGCGCATTTAGTTAAAAATGCGATAGCTAAATTAGGTAAAATTGATATTTTGGTTAATAATGCGGGTGTTATATCAAGGCATGCTAGTTTTTTGGATATCAACTTTTGCGACCTGAATTCTGTTCAATTCGTAAATATAACAGCACCTTTTCTATTGTCTCAAGCTATCGCCAGTCATATGGTTCAAAAAAAAATTAATGGTAATATTCTAAACATTTCATCCATCAGCGCCTCTGTCATTTCTCCCGGTTTAACACATTATGAATGCAGTAAAGCTGCACTAAATGCATTAACTCGCAGCTCTTCAGCTGAATTGGCAAAATACAATATTCGCGTAAATGCTATCGAACCCGGATTAGTCAAAACCAATATTAACCAAGAACAATGGCAAAACCACCCTGAAGTTTGGCAACAAAGAAGTAAGAAAATACCATTAGGAAAAACCGGTGAGCCAACAGATATTGCAAATTTGGCAATTTTTTTAATGTCTGATCAAGCTAACTGGATTACTGGTTCTATTTTTACTGTCGATGGTGGCATGAAAAGCAGTTTTGTTTCAAAATAAAAAATGCGGGGATAGATAGAGGTAAATTTTTGATCGCCTCATTTACCACCTTATCACCCGCTATTTAAACATGTTGCTGTCGCTTAATCTGAACAACCGTACCGCAAATTTGGCTTGGCATAACTTCTTTATATGCGTCAATATTGCTATCAGCATCACTGACCATATATTTACCACCCATATGACGAACTAGCTTTATTTTGACAGCTTGATTTTCCTGTTCACGAATCAAACCAAACATCGCAGCCTGCTCTGCTTTTTCCAATGCATCGAAAATCAATGTACTGTCTGAATGTGACTGATACTTAAATACCCTTCTTCATCATTGAGTAATGCTTGCCACATTAAGAGCTCTTCTAAGCTACATTTCTTCAATAACCTAAACAAAACCTTAGAATCTTCTTTAGCTTTGTAATTTTCGGTTCACTCCAGCATTTATTGGAAACTGCAATTTAAACTCAATACAATTCCCATCCACCAGCTGGCACTTCATCTCTCCCCCAAAGCTTTGCATGGTCAGCTTGCAAAAAGCCAGTCCTACGCCGGTGCCTTCGGCTTTGGTGGTTTGGTAACTATTGAAGATATTGTCTACAGTTTCTTGAGTGACGTCGCCTGCGGTGTCTTTGAAATAGAGCACATTATGCGTTTCAGTTTGTTCGGCGCGCATGAATATTTCACCGCGGCCTTTTTCTCTTATTTGATATAGGCTGTTTTTGATTAAATTAAACATAATGCGGTAAAACAATAAGGGATTGCCCATGAAGGTAAATAAATATGTTGTATCCCAATGTATTAATGCTTTTTCATTTTCTAAATAGGGATATTCGTCTAACACTTTTTGCATACAACGCCATAATTCGCATTTAACTAAATCATCGTGAGTTTTGATACCTGCTACAGTTTTATTGAGTGCTTTTAATGAATCTTTGATGTATTCGTTTAATTCTGTTAACTGGGTTTGTAGTGATTGAGGAAATTTTTCTAAATACGCTAATTGTGTTTCATTTAAGT
>CAZNTR010000044.1:0-23966 GCA_964575925.1 uncultured Chitinophagales bacterium | reverse complement strand
TTCTGTCCATTTAAAAGATAATCCATCTTTTGCTTCATTTTGAGAAATATGAAGAAGTGAGCCAACATCTCTTGTTTGTTGAAGAAGTTCTTCTGCAAGCTGATCTTCAACATATTTTTGTATGGCCCTTTTTAGTGGTCTAGCACCAAATTTAGGATCAAAACCTTTTTCAGTAATAAACTCTTTAGCAGAATTGTCAATATTAATAGTAAAACCAAGTACTTTAACTCTTGAGAACAAACTAGCAGTTAAATTATCAATAATCTTGAAAATATCGGTTTTTTCAAGTGGTTTGAATACGATTACATCATCAACTCGATTTAAAAATTCAGGATTAAACACTTTTATTAAAGCATCTTGAATAGTTGATTTCATTTTTGCATAGTCAAAAGCTGTTGAATCAGAGTCAAAGCCTATACCTTTACCCATATTCTTAATATCACGAGCACCAACATTAGATGTCATAATAATTATAGCATTTCTGAAGTCAACTTTTCTTCCTAACGAATCGGTTAAGATTCCATCATCTAAAACTTGTAACAATAAATTGAAAACATCAGGATGTGCTTTTTCAATTTCATCAAGTAAGATTACAGAGTACGGTTTACGGCGAACTTTTTCAGTTAAGATTCCACCTTCCTCATATCCAACATAGCCTGGAGGAGCTCCAACTAATCTTGAAACTGTAAATTTTTCCATATATTCACTCATATCAATTCTAATTAGTGAATCATCGGTACTGAAAAGATATTTAGCAATAACTTTTGCCATTTCAGTTTTACCTACACCAGTGGGACCTAGGAATATAAAGGAGCCAATTGGACGATTAGGGTCTTTTAAGCCAGCACGAGTACGTTGTATAGCTCGTGTTAATTTATCAATAGCTTCAGGCTGCCCAATAACTTTATCTGCAAGTTGATCTCTCATTTTGAGAAGTTTGTCGCTCTCATTCTGAGTAATACGACTCACTGGAATTCCAGTCATCATACCCACTACGGAAGCAACATCTTCTTCTTCAACGTTATAAATGACTTCTGAACTTTCTTTATCCCATATTTTTTGAGCTATTTCAAGCTCTTCAATCAAACGTTTTTCACGATCACGAAGACGAGCTGCTTCTTCAAATCGCTGTTTTTTTACCATCGCATTTTTTTCTATGCTAGTGGTTTCAATTTCTTCTTCAAGTTTAATGATATGTTCAGGAACACAAATATTTGATAGATGAACTCTTGCACCTGCTTCATCAAGTGCATCTATTGCTTTGTCTGGTAAAAAGTGATCTGTTATGTAACGATCGGTCAATTTAACACAAGCTTCGAGTGCCTCTTCTGAGTAGTGAACGCTATGGTGTTTTTCGTATTTACTTTTAATTCTGTTCAAAATTTCTTGAGTCTCTTCAATAGAAGTTGGCTCAATCATAATTTTTTGGAAACGACGTTCAAGAGCGCCATCTTTTTCAATAAATTGACGATATTCATTTAAAGTTGTAGCTCCAATTGCTTGGATTTCACCTCGTGCCAATGCAGGTTTAAGCATATTGGATGCATCCAACGAACCACTCGCTCCACCTGCACCAACTATGGTATGAAGCTCATCAATGAATAGTATAATGTTCGGAGTTTTTTCCAATTCGTTCATAACAGCTTTCATTCGTTCTTCGAATTGACCTCTGTATTTTGTTCCAGCAACTAAGGCAGCTAGGTCTAATGCAACAACTCGTTTATCGAATAAAACTCTTGACACTTTTCGTTGAACTATACGAAGAGCTAGACCTTCGGCAATTGCAGTTTTACCAACTCCAGGCTCACCAATTAATACTGGATTATTTTTTTTTCGTCTACTTAATACTTGTGCAACACGTTCAATTTCTTTTTCACGACCAACAATTGGGTCTAATTTACCATCTTCTGCTAATTTTGTTAAATCACGTCCAAAATTATCTAGTACGGGTGTTTTTGTTTTTTCCATTTTTTTCGACCTGATGTTACCAGATCCTTGAGGATCCTGTTGTGAAGAAATATATTCTGCAGATAAAGTGGAATCTGCTTCTTTAGTTGGGTTTGGATTTGTTTTACCAGTAATAATTAAATCTAATTCAACTCTTACAGCATCATAATTTACATTAAATTGATGCAAAATTTGTGCTGCAATATTCTCGTCGTCTCTTAGTAAGGATAACAAAAGATGCTCTGTTCCAATTGTATCACTTTTGTATAACTTGGATTCAAGATACGTTATTCTAAGTACTTTTTCAGCCTGTTTTGTTAAAGGCACGTGCCCCACCTTAATTGAAGAACCCGTTGTTCTTACGGTATCTTCAATTGTTTTTTTTAATTTGGATAAATCACAACGTAAGTTTTGCAAAATTTTAACAGCAACGCCGTCGCCAAGTCTTACAATTCCAAGTATGAGATGTTCAGTTCCAATGTAATCATGACCCAAGCGAAGAGCTTCTTCTCTGCTGTATTGAATTACATCTTTTACTCTACTAGAAAAATTACCTTCCATCTAACTGCTTTTTAGGTTTAGAAAACAACTGTAAAGCTGAGTTCCATAAAATTATTTATGGCTTACCATTTTACATTAAAGTAAAGCGGCAGATAGTTAAACGCAATAGAAATGTGATGTAGTATGAAATTAAAATAGAGGCGTTCCAGTCATTTCGGAAGGTTGAGGAAGTTCTAGAATCTTCAATAGTGTTGGGGCAACGTCTGCAAGAATTCCATTATGGAGTTTTCCAGTAATTGGTCTATTTATGAGTACACAAGGTACAGGCTGTGTAGTGTGTGCCGTGTTTGGTGATCCATCAGGGTTGGTCATACAATCTGCATTACCATGATCTGCAACAATCACTATTTGATAACTTTTTTCTACAGCAATAGGAACGATATGGGAAAGTTCTTTATCCACAGCTTCAATAGCTTTTGCTGCCGCATTTATATCACCAGTGTGACCAACCATATCAGGATTGGCGAAATTTAGAATAATTAAGTCGAATTTTTCAGATTCAATTGCTTTGTGAAGTGCTTCTCCAACCCCTGGAGCTGACATTTCAGGCTGCATATCATAAGTGGCAACCTTTGGCGATGGAATTAGAATTCGTTCTTCGCCTTTGAATGGAGTTTCTTCCCCACCATTAAAAAAGAAAGTAACGTGTGGATACTTTTCTGTTTCAGCTATTCGAAGCTGAGTCAGCCCCGCATCGCTAACAACTTTTCCGAGAACATTTTCAAAAGATTGCGGAGAAAACGCAATAGATACTCCTTTGAATGAGGCATCGTACTGAGTAAAACAAACATATTGAAGATTCAGTAGGGAATCGCGACTGAATCCATCAAAATCAGTTTGAGTAAGAGAGCGGGTAAGTTCACGAGCGCGATCACTTCTGAAATTAAAGAAAATAACTGCGTCGTTAGCTTGCAATCGACTAGCCGCGGACGTGTCTAAAATGCAAGGTTCTAAAAATTCGTCTGTTTTACCAGCACTATAATTGGCATCAAATGCTTCTTCGGAAGAAGAATAAACGGTTCCTTTACCATTGATTAAAATATCGTAAGCACGTTGAACTCGTTCCCATCTATTGTCACGATCCATGGCATAATATCGACCAATAATGGATGCAACTTTTCCTAAACCAATTAACTCAGCATGCTTTTCAACTGAGGCTACAAATCCTTTTCCAGATTTTGGATCGGTATCTCTGCCATCGGTAAAAGCGTGGATGTAAACTTGAGGAATTTTTTCTTGTTTGGCGAAATCTAATAAAGCGTAAATATGAGTAATGTAACTGTGAACGCCACCATCAGAAATTAAACCCATTAAATGGAGCTTTCCTGTTTTACGAGCTTTTTCAGCAGTTGCTTTAAGAACGGGATTGTTGAAAAAATCTTTTTCTCGAATTTCTTTATTAATGCGAGAAATATCTTGCCAAACAATGCGTCCTGACCCAATATTTAAATGACCAACTTCGGAGTTGCCGAATTGACCTTCTGGTAATCCTACAGCTTCGCCAGATGCGATTAACTGTGAAGTTGGATTGTTTGAAAAAATAGAATCGAGCGTAGGTTTGTTTGCTTTTTCAATTGCACTAACCTCTGGATTTGCTGCGATTCCGTATCCATCTAAAATTACTAGAAAGGCCTTTGCCATACAATTATGCTAATTTATTTACGAATTTTGCTAGACGAGCTTTTTTGTTTGAAGCATTATTTTTGTGAATCATACCTACTTTAGCCATTTTATCAATATATGATATAGCTAGTGGGAGAGCTGTTTCACCTGCTGCTTTATTTTCTGCAGTTAATACTTTTTTGAATAACGTTCTCATTTTTGAACGTTTCATGCGGTTTGCGTTACGACGACGTATAGATTGACGAACGCGTTTGATTGCTGATTTATGCTGTGGCATGTTTAATTTCGAATTAATTAATTTTCGATTCTTTTGAGTCACAAAAATTAACAATTATTCGCTTTACTTTCAATATATAATCAATATTTAATTGACCATTTATGAATTAATTCATAAATTATTCGTCTTGCAATATGATTATAGTAATTGATGGTCCAGCAGGATCCGGAAAAAGTTCCACAGCCAAAGCTGTTGCCCGAGAAACAGGTCTTATTTATCTTGACTCAGGTGCTCTATACAGAGCAGTTACTCTTATATATGTAAGAAGCGGTGAAGACGAATTGGATTTCTATGAGAAACTCAAAACATCCAAGCTAAGATTTGATTTCAAGAATAATCAATTTCATATTTGGCTTAATAATGAAGAAGTAACTGCTATTATAAGGTCTCATGAAATTAGTTCTAAAGTCTCTGTAGTAGCAGCAAAAAAAGATGTCCGCAGTTTTGTTAATGAATATTTGCAAACTGTAGTAGAAAAAGGTTCTTTTATAGCGGATGGCAGAGATTTAGCAACCGTAGTTTTTCCTAATGCGCAACTTAAAATCTATATGGTTGCAAGTATTCAGGCTAGAGCAGAACGACGTTTTAAAGAACTTGCTGAAATGGGACAAAGTGCTGATTATAATGAAATTGAAAATAATCTTTTAGAAAGAGACTTATTAGATTCCAGTCGGAAAGAGGCTCCTCTAAAAAAACATGAAGAGGCTATCGAATTAGATACATCAAATCTGAGCTTTGATGGACAAGTTGATGAAATTATCAATTTGATTCGCAGCAAAGGATTACTAAACTAAAACAATAACACTTATCCCATATAAACATTAACTAATAATAATTTGTTTGTATGTGGCAATTAAGGAATTAAATGTCCGAAGAAAACGAAAACCCAGTAGAAGAAGCCGTAGAGTCCACAGGTATTGTAGATACAACCACTGAAGTTGTAGAAGAAGTTGTAGTGGAAATTGAAGCTACAGAGCCAGTTCTTGGCAAAATTTTTAAAGGTGATATTGAAGGCGAAGTCTTTAAGTTATCAGATTTAGACAGTCTTAGTGATTATTCCAAAGACGAATTCGACTCATTGTTGAATATGTATGAAGGAACTCTAAATGTAATCACTGAAAAAGAAATTGTTACAGGTCGCATTGTTGAAATTACCGAGAAATATGTAATTATTGATATTGGTTTTAAATCAGAAGGTATCATTCCTCTGAATGAATTCCGTAATCCTGAAACAATTAAAGTCGGCGAAGAAATTGAAGTTTTCTTAGATAAAGTTGAAGATCGTGAAGGTCAATTAGTTTTATCTCGTAAAAAAGCAGACACTTTACGTGTATGGCAATTTATTGAAGAAGCACACAATACTCAAAAAATCATCGAAGGATTTATTAAACGTCGAATTAAAGGCGGTATGGTTGTCGATGTTGAGGGAATTGATGCATTCTTACCAGGTTCGCAGATTGATGTGCGCCCAGTTCGTGATTTTGATGCTTATGTTGGCAAAACCATGGAATTCATGGTTGTTAAATTGAATATGTCGAGCGAGAATGTTGTTGTTTCTCACCGAGCAATCGTTGAGTCAGATCTTGAAGAACAACGTTCACAAATTCTACAAAGCATGGAGCCAGGTCAAATTCTTGAAGGTCATGTTAAAAACATCACAGATTTTGGTGTATTTATCGATCTTGGTGGTGTTGACGGTTTACTTCATATTACAGACTTATCATGGGGACGTGTTGAGCATCCAAATGAAGTAGTTAAATTAGACCAAAAACTAAATGTAGTTGTTCTAGAGTTTGATGAGAACTCAAAACGTATTTCTTTAGGTCTAAAACAACTTCAACCACATCCATGGGATGGAATTGATGAGAAATATCCTGAAGGAATGAAAATTCAAGGTCGAGTAGTATCTATTGCAGATTATGGTGCATTTATAGAACTTGAAAGAGGCGTTGAAGGTTTAGTTCACATTTCTGAAATGAGTTGGACACAACACATAAAACACCCTTCCCAATTGGTCGAAAAAAATCAAATGATTGAGTGCATTGTGTTAAACATCAGCAAAGAAGACAAAAAAATCTCTCTTGGTGTTAAACAATTAGAAAATGACCCTTGGAAAAACTTGTTAGAGAAATATCCAATCGAATCTAAACATAAAGGAACGGTTCGCAATCTAACTAACTTTGGTGTGTTTGTAGAATTAGAACCAGGAATTGATGGATTAATTCACATTTCAGATTTAAGTTGGACCGATAAAATTAACCATCCAGGTGAGTTAGTTCAAAAAGGTGAAGTTATTGATGTTGTGATTCTTGCCGTTGACTTTGACAATCGCAGAATTACTTTAGGTCGCAAACAAATCGAATCTAATCCTTGGGAAAAATACTTAGTTGAATTTGCAAAAGGCAACGAAGTAGATGGTAAAGTTGTAAAAGTTACAGACAAAGGTGCTTTTATTGCCTTAGGTTCCGATGCGGAAGCTTTCTTATCAAAAGATGAATATGATGGCGAAGTAGTTGAAGGCGCAGACGTTAAAGTTGTTGTTACTGAAATAGATGAGAATAATAAAACGTTAAACGTTAGTCAAAAACAACTGGGTAAAGTGAAAAAAGGGAAAGCAAAAAAAGCAAAAGCAGCTGAGCCTGAAGCACTTACACTAGGCGAAATGTCTGGTTTAGCTGATTTAAAGAGAGAATTAGCTCAAAAAGAAAAACAAGATGCAGAAGAGAACTAAACTAATTTAGATTCAATTTTGAGATGTATTGTTAGGAGAAATCAGAAATGGTTTCTCCTTTTTTTTTGAAGTAATTTAAAAAATGGATATCGGTATAAATTTGTATCTTTATTCAATCCAAAAATAATAGAAAACGGACTAAGACTATGAAAAGAGTTCAGGATGCATCTTCCATAAAAGAGACCTATGAGTTAATGTATCAGAGATTGCATAAAATTGTACCTGATTTTGAATTAAAGTATAAAGCTGAATTAGCATTTGAAATCAATACATTAAAAAAAGAAAAGAATGCAGTAATTTTAGGGCATAATTATATGGAACCTGCTTTGTATCATAGTATTCCTGATTATGTAGGCGATTCTTTAGGGCTAAGTCGTATTGCCGAAGCTAGTAGTGCTGATAGAATTATTTTTTGTGGTGTGAAATTTATGGCTGAAACTGCAAAAATATTAAACCCCACTAGAATGGTTTTATTACCTGTTGAGTTTGCAGGTTGTTCATTAGCTAGTAGTATTAAAGCAGATGATGTTCGTGCATTAAAAGCAAGATTTCCAGGAGTACCTGTTGTAACCTATATTAACACGTATGCAGATGTTAAAGCAGAAACTGACATTTGTTGCACATCAAGTAATGCTGTTGATATTGTTAAACAGCTCGATTCAGATATTGTAATCTGTTTACCAGATGAGTTTTTAGCAAGAAATGTAGCTAAAGAAACAGGTAAGAAAATTTTGTACCCTTCGAGTGAGTTATATGCTGGAGAACAGGGGATGCTTATTTGGAATGGTAAATGTGAAGTACATGAGCAATTCACAGTTGGTGATATAGAAAATGTGCGAAAACAGTTTCCTGACACTGTAATTCTATCACATCCTGAATGTCCACCTGAAGTTGTTGAAGCCTCTGATTTTAGTGGTTCAACAAGTGCTATGGTTTCGTTTGTTCAACACAGTAAATCCCAAAAGTTTTTGATTTTAACTGAATGTTCAATGGCTGATAACATTGCAGCTGAAAATCAAGATAGAGAATTTTTAGGTTTATGTAGTGTACGTTGCCCACACATGAATCAAATTACATTAGAAGATACACTTGAATGTTTGAGACATGACAAATGGCAAATAGAAATAGATGAAGAGATTCGTATCAAAGCAAAAAAATCACTTGATCGAATGCTAGAAATGAGTAAAAACTAAATAATAGAATTAAAAAAGGGGGTTTGAATTTCAAGCCCCCTTTTTTCATAAAAATAGAAAAATCTTATAAGTAGAAGAAAACACGTTTATTTACAGAGTCTTTGCCACTTTTTACTTTTTTCCCGGTCTCACGATTGTACATATAAATTACATTACGCATAGAATTTAATTCTTTATCAGTTGTGTAATTTACTTCTAGAGCTTGTCCACCAGACTCTAATTTCTCTAATGCTTCCGTTAATGGACGGAATTTAGAAGCACTTTTTTTAGAAACTTTTACAAGTCCACGATCTACAAATTTAAATTTCATAATTTCTACCTTATTATTTTAATGAAACACAGTTGGTTTAAATATAAATAAATCATTTTTATAACCAAAATAATTTAAAGAAAATCATGGAACAGGAACTGTATTTAAAATTGTTTTAACTATAGACTCAGAAGTTATTTCTTCTGCTTCTGCTTCATAAGTTGGTATTACTCTGTGTCTAAGGATATCCATTGCAACCATTCTCACATCTTCGGGAGTTACATAAGCTCTGTGTTGCATATAAGCATGAGCTCTAGAGGCAAGGTTTAAACTAATTGTAGCTCTAGGCGATGCCCCAAATGAAATAAGGTTAGCAAAATCTTTAAGATTGAATTTTTCAGGATTTCTAGTAGCAAGTACAAGGTTTACAATGTAACGTTCCACTTTTTCATCCATATAAATAGCATTAATCACTTTTCTTGCCTCAAGGATTTTTTCAGGAGAAACCACAGGTTTTAATTCTGGTTTTTTCCCAGTTTTTGCCATTCGTCGCATAATTTCGAGTTCTTCTTCACCAGTTGGGTAATCTATGTGAATTTTCAACATGAATCGGTCAACCTGTGCTTCGGGTAGGGGGTAAGTACCTTCTTGTTCAACTGGGTTTTGTGTTGCAAGAACTAAAAATGGTTCTTCTAATTTGAAAGTGGTTTCACCAATAGTTACTTGTCTTTCCTGCATCGACTCCAATAGAGCACTTTGCACTTTTGCAGGAGATCTATTTATCTCATCAGCAAGAATAATATTTGAAAAAATGGGGCCTTTTTTTATCGTAAATTCACCAATCTTTTGATTATAAATTAAGGTTCCCAATAAATCTGCTGGTAAAAGGTCTGGGGTAAACTGAATTCGCTGAAAATTTGTATCGATAACTTTTGCAAGCGATGATATTGTTAATGTTTTTGCAAGACCTGGGACACCTTCAAGAAGTACATGACCATCGGCAAGTAAGCCAATTAGTAGCCTGTCAACCATATATCTTTGCCCTACAATGACTTTGTCAAGTTCTGTGTAGATGTCGTCTATGAATGCTGAAGAAGTTTGAATTTCCTCAGTAAGTTTTTGCATGTCGATAGTGTAAGAAGACATGGTATTTAAGTTTATTAGTTGGTATTTTAGTTTTCTTTTTAAAAATTCAAACAAAGATAAGTTTAAATGAATTTATTCGAAG
The DNA here is from genome assembly GCA_964575925.1 of uncultured Chitinophagales bacterium. Lineage (GTDB taxonomy): Bacteria > Bacteroidota > Rhodothermia > Balneolales > M1805 > M1805. Next base: position 14,156 of record CAZNTR010000044.1, on the reverse strand, counting down.
CAATAATCCTGTCAATAATTGAAGGTTTAACTGAATTTCTTCCTGTTTCATCAACAGGTCACATGATTTTAGCCTCCTCAATAATGCAAATTCACAAAGATGAGTTTGTGAAAACTTTTGAAATAGTTATACAGCTCGGAGCAATATTTGCAATCGTGCTTTTATATGCAAAACGATTTTTGAGAAGTTTAACCATTTATTATAAACTTTCTTTTGCATTTTTACCAACGGCTGTAATAGGACTTTTAGCATACAAAACCATAAAAGAAGTTTTGTTTAATCCTTATGTTGTTTCAACATCTTTAATTATTGGTGGTATTATTTTAATAATTATCGATAGATGGGTTGTAGAAAAAGAAAGTAAAGTAGCAGATGTTGAAGAGGTAAGTTATAAAAATGCATTCTTTATTGGTTTAATGCAATGTGTTTCGATGGTCCCAGGTGTTTCTAGAGCTGCTGCGACAATAGTAGGTGGCGTAATGAACGGATTTAATAAGAAACAAGCTACAGAATTTTCTTTTTTGTTAGCTGTTCCCACAATGATAGCTGCCGCAGGTTATGATTTAATGAAATCGGATATTCAGTTTTCGAGTGATCAGATACTTATTTTAGTTGTAGGGCTTGTATTATCTTTTATTTTTGCCTGGATTGCAGTAAAAATCTTTGTTAAAATAGTAGAGAATTATGGATTCAAGCATTTTGGGTACTACAGAATTGCTATAGGAGTTCTTTTTTTAAGCTATATGCTATTAAATGGAATCTCAACATTTCAATAAAACCCTGTACATCTAGCTGATTTCTATTGAACAAGAAGCTTTTTTTGGGTACTTTTGCACGCATTTAACAAATCTGAAAATCAATTATGGCAGATTATTTATTTATTTTATTAGCTACAATCGCAACTGGCGCTGCATTTGGACTGGTAACAAGTAAAAGTGCAGTAACAAGTGCATTGTTTTTAGTTATGAACATGATATCATTAGCAGGTGTCTATCTCCTCCTCGATGCTCAATATTTGGCTGTTATACAAGTCTTGGTGTATGCTGGTGCAATAATGATTCTGTTTCTATTTGTAATTATGTTGCTCAATCAAGAAAATGAAGAGGGCTTATTTGAAAAAGTTAGCTTTAAGTATCTGTTTTCAGCTTTAGCAAGTTTTGTAGTTTTTGCGCAATTGATTTATATGATATTAAATTATACAGGTACAGAACTTCCTTTAGCCTTAAATTCTCAGGAAATTGGAACAGTTGAGTCTTTAGGAACAGCTATCTATACTGATTATTTGTTGCCTTTCGAGGTTACAGGTATCCTTTTAACTGCTGCTGTAGTTGGTGCGTTAATCATTGCAAACAGAAAAGTAAACACAAAATAAGGTATTTAGTATGGTAACGATTAACTGGTATTTAGCTTTGAGTGCGGTTTTATTTTCGATAGGCATTATTGGGGTGTTAGTTAGGAAAAATGCTATTGTTATTTTCATGAGCGTTGAGCTTATGTTGAATGCAGTAAACTTGAGTTTAATTGCTTTTAGTGCCCAACTTGGCGATTCGACGGGTCAGGTTCTTGTGTTTTTCTCCCTGTGTGTTGCTGCTGCAGAAGCAGTAGTGGGACTTGCCATTATAATTGCCATTTTTAGGAATAACCTAATGGTAGATATTTCTGAAATCAACCTGCTTCGTTGGTAATATTTTTAAGTTTTTAAAAAAGCCTGAAACTCACGTTTCAGGCTTTTTTTTTGTCATAAAGTCACGATTTGGAAAAAGTCCCCACTTTAAACCACCAAGATTAATCTTTTTTTTTGTAAAAATCGTTCAAATTTTACTGAAAAGAAGGATTAAAGTGGGTTGGAGTATACGCTTGAAAATTTAATATGATAAACAGTTGACATATTTGAGTAAAAAAGGGTACTTTGTGGGTTAAAGTGGGAGGTTGTGGGGTATATTACCTAGCAACTTCTGAAAATAGTGTTAAACTGGTTTTTGAATCACAGTGAGTATCTTCAAAGGTGAATATGAACATGCATTGGATGCGAAAGGCAGAGTTGCTTTTCCAGCCAAACTGCGGAAATACATTAATCCCGCAGTTCAAGATCGCTTTACTTTGGTAAAGGGTCTAGAGCAATGTCTATATCTATATCCTGAAGACAAATGGCTAGAAGTTGAAGACAAATTAAATCAGATAAGTTCTTTTAGTGCTGAAGGACGAATGGTAAAAAGGCAGTTTTTACGCTATGCTGAGGATATTTCCCTAGATAATCAGAATAGAATTGCACTTTCGCCCAAAATGATTGAATTAGCTGCAATAGATGCAAAAGTTACATTCATTGGAGCAGGTGATCGTGTGGAATTGTGGGCTCCAGAGGTATTAGATACGCAAACAAGTGATGTTTCAGAAGAAGATATGCAAGCTTTGTTTGAAAAAGTTTTTGGAGGTATTTCACTATGAGTACCTTAGATAAAACATATCACGTACCCGTTTTATTAAAAGAGTCTGTAGCATTATTAATTACAAATAATGAAGGTATTTATCTCGATGCTACACTTGGTGGTGGTGGACATTCAGCAGCTATCTTGGGAAAAATTGATACAACTGGAAGACTCATCGGTCTTGATCAGGATGATGAAGCGCTTAAAGAAGCAGGTAATAGACTAGGTAGTGACGAAAGATTTACCGCAGTAAAAGGGAATTTCGGTCATTTCGATGTATATCTTGACCAAAAATTGAAGGGAAACCTTTCAGGTATATTGCTTGACCTCGGTGTCTCTAGTCACCAAATAGATGAGGGGGATCGAGGTTTTAGTTTTCAACAAGATGGACCATTAGATATGAGAATGGGAAATTTGAGTGGGTTAACAGCTGAAAGGGTTATAAATGAATATGAACTAACGGAGCTAAAAAGAATATTTTTGGAGTACGGTGAAGAGCGTCACAGTAATGCTATAGCAAAAAAAATTATCGAAAATAGACCAATTCGAACAACGTTTGAATTAAAAAAAGCAATTCGTTCAATTGTTAGTGGTAAGCATGAGAATAAAACCTTAGCACGCATTTTTCAAGCCGTACGCATAGAAGTAAATCGAGAATTAGAGATGTTACGGAATGTACTGGAGAAATCAGTTGAATGGCTAGCTAAAGATGGTCGTTTAGTTGTAATCTCCTACCACTCTTTAGAAGATCGATTAGTAAAGCATTATATGCGTGCAGGTGACTTTTCTGGAGTGATTCCAAAAGATGTATTTGGTAACGATATATCTCCTTTCAAAGTAATTACAAGAAAAGCGGTAGAAGCATCAGAAGAAGAGATTAAGATAAATATACGATCAAGAAGTGCGCGTTTGCGAGCTGTTGAACTAAAAGAAAGGGAACAGTAAGTGATGTACGTTAAATCTAGTTTAGGAAGTACCAACTCAAAACCGAATAAGAAAAGAACAAATTCGATGGGTGTACCGATGCAACAATATGTTGGAGATACTTCAAAAAGCGGTAAGAGGAATGTAAAAAAAGAAACAAAGCTTGTCAAAGGTAAATCGAAATCAATTTCGTCTGGTAAGGTAATTTTATTGAGTTTACTGGTTGGAATTGCTGGTTTAATTTATTTAAATCATGTTTTTGCGGTTCAAAAAAGTTATAAAGAAGTCTTACAACTTCAGCGTGAATACGAAAAAGTGAAGCGTTTGTACGCCGATCGCAAGTTTACCTACGACAGAATGATAGGACCTGCCGAAGTTTATGAACGTGCCAAAAAACTTGGACTTCAAGATGGTGGACCTGCTGAGGGAATCATTTATATCGAGAATGACTGATGGTGGACAAAAATCGTAAATCTATAGCTGGTCGATTGTTTCTTGTGTTAGGAGTTGTATTACTCTTACCAACAGCAATCTTGTTTCAGGTATTCCGAATCAATGTAATTGAAGGGAATAACTTGAGAGAGTTATGGAGTGCACAGGCTGTGGATTATATTCCGATTCCTGCGCAACGTGGTTCAATTATGGATGCCAACCAAACCATACTTGTTACCAATTCTGTAGCATATACCGTTGCCATTGACCCACTTTATAGAACAATGAGTCCACAGAGTATAGACACGGTATGTCATCTTTTGTCCGTCAGAACTGGGCGATCGAAAGATTCATTTCTACGCAAAATTAAATTAGCTCCAAAGGGGTCTCGATACATAATATTGGGAAAAGGTTTAGGAATAGATGTGTATGAAGATTTATACAATTTAAATCAACGCGGCGTAATTCTGGAAGAACAATATCGGCGTAGATACAATTATGATTCCTTAGCTGCACATGCTCTTGGTTTTATGAATCATAAAGCGCAGGGCATGGCAGGTTTAGAGAATTATTATGATGAATTATTACGTGGTGAAGATGGAAGTCAACAAGTGCAACGTGACCGTGCAAATCGCATTCGGGCAATAGTTGGAGTTCCCAAAAAAATGCCACAACACGGATATAATTTAAAAACGACCTTAGATGTTCGAATTCAAGCTATTTTGGAGGAAGAACTTCAAAAAGGTGTTAAAAAAAGTCGTGCAGATAAAGGTATGGCCATTGTATTGGATCCAAGAACAGGTGCAATAAAAGCAATGGCAAATTATCCCGCTTACAATCCAAATTTGCCTGGGCAAAGCGAAACTGAAACTAGAAGAAATTCCATAATTTCTGATATGATTGAGCCTGGATCAACTTTTAAATTGATTACGGCAATTGCTGCAGTAGAGCAAAATAAAGTGAATTTTGAGGAGCAATTTGAAACTCCAGAAAATGGGCAAAGACTTATTTATGGTCAATGGATGCGTGACCATGATCCACTTGGAACCTTAAGTTTTCGTCAAGTAATAGAAAAGTCTTCGAATGTTGCTACTGCAGAAATTGCAATGCGCTTAGATAAAAGTGAATTTTATCAGTATGTGCGAAATGCGGGTTTTGGAAATGCTACGAATGTTGATTTACCTGGCGAAGAAGAAGGACGTTTACGTAAACCACATGATTGGAGTCAAGTAACCTTGCCATGGATGTCAGTAGGATATGAAATTCAAGTTACGCCAATTCAGATAGCTCAAGTGTATGCGGCATTTGCAAATAATGGAATTATAATGCAACCATATTTGGTTGATGAATTGATTGACAATGATGGCAATGTGGTAAAAAAACACATTCCTTTAGAAGTTAGAAAAATTGCGAAAGAGTCAACACTAGAGAAATTAAAACCGATTTTTAGTGGAGTAGTTAGTGATTCAGGAACAGCAAATCAGGCTTTAGTAGAAGGATTGGATGTAATTGGAAAAACTGGAACAGCTCAGAAATATGAAAACGGCAAATATCGAACAAGATATAGAGCATCATTTGTAGGATTTTTTCCATCAGAAAGTCCACAATATGTTTGTCTAGTATTGATGGATGAGCCAAGAACATCGATTTATGGTGGAACAACAGCGGCACCTGTTTTCAGACAAGTTGCAACACGTTTAGTTGGAATGGATGGAGAATTACAGAAAAGTTTAAAACCGCATAAATCTGATTATTTTGCAATTTTAGCCGATTATACTGGCAAAAGTACTGATTTAGTTAAACAATTGTTAAAAGAAAGTAGAATTCAATTTAATACAGTAGGAAAAGGAAGTATAATTACTGCTCAAAAACCAATTCCTGGATCAGAGATTATGGAAGGCGATGAATTGCTTTTAAGCTTAGGCGAACCGACTTTAATAATTGCAGAAGACAACGTGACTGTACCAGATATTGCAGAATTAAGCATGAGAGAAGCGAGTATGAAATTACTTAATTATGGACTCACATTTGAACGAATAGGTTCAGGGACAGTTATAGCACAGTATCCAAGAGCTGGAGCAATTGTACGAAAAGGTACTCAAATTACGATTCGAGGCAAAGCACAAGATTTCGAGAAAGTGACAGGTAAAAAATGAAATTACAGGAACTTCTTACATCTATTCAAAGCTGTACAAAAATTATTGGTCTGAATGAAGTTGAAATTTTTGGAATTACAGACGATTCGAGAAAAGTAAAACCTGGCGATTTATTTGTTGCTGTAAAAGGAAATGGCTTTGATGGGCATCAGTTTATTCAGATTGCAATCGAAAAAGGTGCTGCTGCAATATTATGTGAATCAGTAAATGACTCCATATCAACAACTCAAATTATTATTGAAAATACCCAATCTCAATTACTTCCTTTAGCCCTAAGATTTTTTGGAAATCCTGAAAAATCCTTGAAATTAGTTGGAGTTACTGGCACCAATGGCAAAACAACAGTCTCAACCTTAATACATGATTTATTGCGTGGATTAGGTTATAAGGCAGGATTAATAGGAACGGTATCTAAGCGAATTGGAAGCGAAGAGTTAGAAAGTAAACTAACAACCCCTGGAGCTATAGAATTAGCTAATGATTTGACAAGAATGGCTGCTGCAGGTTGCTCACATGTAATCATGGAAGTTTCATCTCATGCTTTAAAACAAAACAGAGTAAAAGGGCTTGATTTCAGTGTAGCAGTTTTTACGAATTTGACTCGTGATCATTTAGATTATCATAAAACAGTTGAAGATTACGTAGCTTCAAAACAGTATTTATTTAATTCATTGAGTTCAGAATCGGTAGCGATTGTAAATGCTGATGATGAATATTCTGAGAAAATGATATCTAAAACGCAAGCAACGGTTTGGGAAGTTTCCTTACAAAAAGGATCGGGCGCTGTTGTTTTAAAAAATGATGCGGAAGGTTTGCAAATAGATTTAGATGGTATGCATTTGAATTCTCCGCTTTCTGGAATATTCAATGCTTATAACATTATTCAGGCGTATTTAGCCTGTGTCGCACTAGGTGTAAATCAACATGGGCTTGCATTAACTTTAGAAACATGCAAGGGAGCCGTTGGAAGACTAGAAAAGATCAAATTAGATGTATCAAATTCTTATCCATTTGTATTTATTGATTATGCGCACACTCCTGATGCTTTAGAAAATGTATCAAAAACCCTAAAAGGAATTCAAGAAGCCGGTCAAAAATTAGTTATTGTATTTGGATGTGGAGGAAATCGTGATTCAGGAAAACGCCCAATAATGGCTGAAATCGCTGAAAAATATGCTACAAAAATTATCATCACATCAGATAATCCAAGATTTGAATCAGCTGAATTTATTTTAGATGAAATTGAAAAGGGATTTTCAGAAACTGCGAATTTTGAACGAATTACGGATAGAAAACACGCTATTGAGTCTGTAATTAAGGAATCAACTAAAGATGACTTAATACTAATAGCGGGAAAAGGTCACGAAACCTATCAAGAAGTAGAAGGCATTCGATATCCAATGGATGACAAATTGATTGCGACAAACGCATTGCTTCAAAAATATACCCAACAAGAAGAATTAACTGAAAAGGAACGTTTTTAAATGTTGTACAGTTTGCTCGATTGGCTAGAAAAAATGTATCAGCCTCCTGGTTTTGGAGCTTTTGCCTATATCTCTGTAAGAAGTGCAATGGCGGCTTTGTTTGCTTTGTTAATCAGTTTATTTGTAGGAAAGAAGATTATTGCATGGTTGCAAAAAATGCAATTAGGAGAAGTTGTTCGTAAAGATATTGGCTTAGATTCTCATTTATCAAAAGCTGGAACACCAAGTATGGGTGGAATAATCATTATTCTCTCTTGTGTAATTCCAAGTATTCTATGGACAAAACCTGACAATATCTATGGTTGGTTAGTAATCTTTGTAATGATTGTTCTTGGTGGAGTTGGATTTTTAGATGATTACATCAAAATTATCAAAAAAGACAAAAAAGGATTAGCAGGAAGATTAAAAGTCGCAGGACAGGTTCTAACAGGATTGATACTTGGAACAATTTTGTATTTCTGGTCAGATTTTGCTGGATACAATACCTTAACAACAGTTCCATTTTTAAAACAATTTACTATAGATTATGCCATTTTAGGGCCCGATTTAGGATGGATTATTTATATCCCCGTTGTAATTTTCATACTTACAGCGGTAAGTAATGCGGTTAATTTAACCGATGGTTTAGATGGACTTGCGTCAGGAATTTCAGGAATTACTGGAATGGCTCTTGGAATATTAGCTTACGTTTCTGGTCGAGTTGACTTTTCTAATTTCTTAGATATTCTCTATCTGCCAGGTATCGGAGAGTTGACTATTTTTTCAGCTGCATTGGTTGGTTCAACTTTAGGCTTTTTATGGTACAACACCTATCCTGCACAGGTTTTTATGGGTGATACAGGCTCACTTGCCTTGGGAGGAGCTATTGGAGCATTAGCCATCATGGTAAAAAAAGAATTATTACTACCCATGTTAGGTGGAGTTTTCTTCATGGAGACGTTATCCGTTATAATACAAACAAGCTATTTTAAATACACGAAAAATAAATATGGTGAAGGAAGACGCATTTTCAAAATGGCACCACTTCATCATCATTACGAGAAATCTGGATGGGCTGAACCAAAAATTGTAGTTCGTTTTTGGATTATTTCCATTTTACTGGCCATACTAACCATAATTACCTTAAAAATAAGATGATAACTGTTGAAGGAAAATCTGTAACTATTATCGGTGCTGCTAAAAGTGGATTAGCTGCAGCTGCTTTACTTCGTCGTAAGGGTGCTGATGTATTTGTTACCGATGCCGGTAAAATTTCGATGGACGATCGCTTATTTCTTAACACGTTACAAATATCGTGGGAAGATGGTGGACATACAGAGAGAGCTAAAGAATGTATGTTTGCCGTTATTTCACCTGGGGTTCCTACTGAGGCTAATCTAGTACAATACTTTTTAAATAATGAAATCGATGTTTTTAGTGAAATCGAAGTGGCAAGTTGGTATTGTAAAAGTCCGATTGTTGCCATAACTGGTTCAAACGGAAAAACAACGGTTACCACTTGGATTGCTCATACATTTGAACAAGCTAAGAAACGATATATCATGGCTGGAAATATCGGTATTGCATTTTCGTCAATAGTGGAACAAACAAGTGCAGAAACTACTGTTATTTTAGAAGTTAGTAGTTTTCAACTAGATCATATAAAAACATTTAAACCTAAAGTTGCCGTTTTATTGAATATCACACCTGATCATTTAAATCGTTATAAATATAATATGGATTTATATGCCCAAGCAAAATATCGCATATTCGAAAATCAAGATGAAACAGATGTGTTGGTTTATGGGGTTGATGATCCTTTGATTCATATTGCAATTGAAAAAGCAAAAGATTATGGTAAGAAAATAAATTATTATGGTTTTTCTTCAAAGGCAGAGGTTGAGTCTGGGGTATATGTCGAAAACAATGCAATAGTATATAAAAAGGATGAGAAAAAAGAAGTATTAATGCCAACTTCAGAATTAGGACTTTCTGGGCAACATAATTTATCAAACGGCTTAGCAACAGCAATAGCAACAAGAGCCTCTGAAATTGGAAATGAATCCATTCGTGAAAGTTTAAGTCGTTTTCAAGGAGTTGAACATCGCTTAGAATTTGTTCGTGAAGTAAATGGAGTTCGATATATAAACGATAGTAAAGCGACAAATGTGAATTCAGTATGGTTTGCCATCGATAGTTTTCAAGTTCCAATGGTATTGATACTTGGTGGGCGCGATAAAGGAAATGATTACTCAGAATTGAATAATCAGATCAAAGAAAAAGTGCATACAATAATTGCAATTGGAGAATCAAAACATAAAGTGAAAGACCAATTGAGCGAAGTTGTACCGAATCTGATTGAGGTTGAGACGATGGACGAGGCCGTAATCGTATCTCAAAAGAAGGCTAAAAGAGGTGAAGTCGTTTTATTAAGTCCAGCCTGCGCTTCATTCGATATGTTCGAAAGTTATGAACACAGAGGACGAGTATTCAAAAAATTGGTTCAACAATTATAAAAATCAAAACGACTATGCAAGTTTATTCGCCAAATAACAAAAAAGTTAATCCGATGTTTATTGCAACGGATGCTGAAGAAGCGGACATCGGTAAAAAACGTTCCGACCGGATTCTTTTAGCTATTGTTGTAATGCTCATGATGGTGGGTTTACTTGCGGTGTATTCATCAATTGCTTACTTCGCTGAAACAAAGCAAACAAGTGCTGGGAATTTAATGATTGGTCACATTTTTAAAATGGGAATAGCGTTCGTTGTAATGTTGTTGGCATCAAAAATTGATTATCACACCTTACTTCGTTTTTCAAAACCCTTGTTATTGGTCTCATGGATTTTATTACTTGGTGTAATTCTATTTGGAACTTCATCGTTTGGAGCAAAAAGATGGATTTCAATAGCTGGATTTTCATTTCAGCCATCAAGTTTAGCGACATTTTCCCTCATTTTGTATGTCACAGCAATGGTAGAAAGCAAACAAGAATATATTCATGATTTCAAAAAAGCGTTTTTGCCCATCATGACTTGGATTTTAGTGACTTGTGCACTAATTGGAAAAGAAGACTTTAGTTCTGCTGCATTACTTCTTAGCATCACGTTATTAATTTTGTTTATTGGTAGAATAAAATTGATGCATTTAAGTGGTTTAATCGGATTAGGAATTTTAGGAGGCATAGTTTTAATTGGACAGAATCCTGAAAGACAAAAACGGATTGATAATTATGTTGATCAAGTAATTCATATTAAAAGTGACCGTTTCGCTCTTGATGAAGGATATCAGTCTCAACAAGCACATATTGCGTTTGCGTGTGGTTCCATTTTTGGTGTTGGCATAGGAAAAAGCTCCCAAAGAAATTTTTTACCCGCTCCTTATAATGATTTCATTTTTGCCATAATAGGCGAAGAATATGGTTTGATTGGAGCTTTCGTTCTCATGGTCTTATTTACCATCTTTCTCTTACGAGGAATAGTACTAATTGCAAGAAAAGCGCCTGATTTACAAGGTACATTGCTTGCTTCGTCATTTACTATAACTGTAGCTTTATTTGGATATATAAATGCTGGAGTCGCTTCTGGTTTGCTTCCTGTTACCGGACTTCCTATGCCTTTTGTGAGTTATGGTGGAACAAATATGCTATTTGCTGGCCTCATGGTGGGTGTAATCCTCAATGTTTCTAAAAAGAAAGATATAGCTTAAATGAGTACACTAAGCACATATAAAATTGTATTAGCTGCAGGTGGAACTGGTGGACATGTGTTCCCCGCCATTGCCATTGCAGATGCATTAAGAGATACAGGAAAGTCTGTACATCTTCAATTTATTGGAACTAAAGATAAAATGGAATTTGTAGCCGTACCAAGAGCTGGCTATGAAATTCATGATATATGGATTAGTGGTTTTCATAGAAACTTCACCTTGAAAAATCTGCTTTTCCCTTTTAAGTTACTTCGTAGCCTATTACAGACTCGTCGTATTCTGAAAAAAATACAACCGGATTTAATAGTTGCCTGTGGTGGATATGTTGCTGGACCGGTCGGATATGTTGCTAACAAACTAAAAATACCTGTTGTGTTACAAGAACAAAATAGTTTACCCGGAGTCACCAATCGCTTACTGGCTTCCAAAGCCGATTTAATATTTACTGCTTTTGAGCAGGCAGATGACTTTTTCCCGAAAAAGAAAACACGTTTATTAGGAAATCCAACAAGGAAAGCCCTTCTTAAAAAAGTAGGTAATGAAGCATTTGTAGCATTTGGTTTTTCCCCAAATAAACCAACATTACTTGTTCTAGGCGGAAGTCTCGGTGCTCGTGCAATAAACGAAACCGTTCGTCATAATCTTGATTTATTACATAATGAAATGGGTTTACAAATTTTATGGCAATGTGGAACTCGTTTTTATGACTCATTGATTAAAGAAGTGCCCATTAAAAACTACGATAATCTTCGTTTAGTCAGTTTCTTAGATAATATGCCCTTTGCTTACGGAATAAGTGATTTAGTTGTTAGTCGTGCCGGTGCAAGTTCTTGTGCAGAATTATTGGTAACAGGAAAACCTTCCATTTTAGTTCCATCACCTTATGTGGCGGGCGATCATCAAACCTATAATGCAAAAGCAATGGTTGAAAATGGAGCTGCTATAATGCTAAGAGACCATGAATTATCGAGTTTATTTGTCTCAACGGTTAAGGATGTGATATTCGACAGTGAACAATTAGAGCGAATGTCTGCCCTAGCATTTTCCCTTGCAAAACCAGATGCCGCAAAAGAAATAGCGGATCAAATTCTTCATTTAATTGATAGTAAAAGTAATTAGTACCATGCAACAAATGATTCAAACACAACCCATTTTCGGACAAACAAAAAAAGTTCATTTCGTTGGAATTGGCGGAATTGGAATGAGTGGAATGGCTGAAATTCTTCTGAAAAAAGGCTATGAAATATCAGGTTCTGATGGAGCTGCAAGTGAAAATACCGAAAGACTAAAAAGTTTGGGTGCAAAAGTGCACATTGGTCACGCAGCTGAGAATATTGAAGGCGCTGATGTAGTCGTTTTTACCAGTGCTGTTAGTGCAATGGAAAATGTTGAAACACGTGAGGCAATACAAAGAAAAATTCCTGTAATTAAGCGTTCAGAAATGCTTTCAGAATTGATGAGAATGAAATTCGGAATTGGTATTGCTGGAACACATGGTAAAACAACCACCACTACAATGACCGGATTAGTTGTGCAATCGGGTGAATTTAGTCCTACTATTATGGTTGGAGGAAGAGTTCACAGTTTTGACAAAACAAATGCTGTAGTGGGCAATGGCGATATCATGATTGTTGAAGCAGATGAATATGATAGAACCTTTTTGAAATTAAGCCCAAATCTAGTGGTTATCACCAATATTGATACTGATCACTTAGATATTTACGAAGATATTAATGACATAAAAGAAGCATTTATTGAGTTTGCCAATAAAGTTCCATTTTACGGTGCAGTTGTAATCTGTTTAGATGATCCTATGGTTCGTTCTATAATTCCTCATGTGAAAAAACGAATGGTAACTTATGGCTTAACACCTCAAGCGCAATTAAGAGCAATTGATATCAAAGCTTCTGAAATGGAGACAACATTTACTGTAGTGTTTAATGATGAAGTATTGGGAACAGTTACCTTGCAGGCGCCTGGCATTCATAATGTTAAAAACGCATTGGCTTCAATTGGTATCGGATTAGAATTAACAATGAGCTGGGACAACATTAAAAAAGGTATTGAGAAATTTTCTGGTGTATTTCGTCGCTTCCAAGTTAAAGAAGATATTGATGACATTCTCATTGTTGATGATTATGCTCACCACCCAACAGAGGTTCAAGCAACGTTAAAAGCAGCACATGATGGCTGGAAAGACAAACGAATTGTTGCTGTTTTTCAACCGCATTTGTATTCCAGAACACAAGATTTATATGAAGAATTTGGTCTGAGTTTCTTCGAGGCAGAAGTACTAGTAATTACAGACATTTATCCTTCAAGAGAAAAACCTATTGAAGGTGTAACTGGTGCTTTAATTGCAGATACTGCTAGAAATTATGGGCATCGAAATGTGTATTACGTGCCAAATAAGAAAGATTTAGCTGCAAAGCTAGAAGAAATTGTAGAAACTGGTGACATGGTGATTACGATGGGTGCTGGTGACATCTATAAATACGGCGAAGAATTTGCCGAATTATTAAAACAAAAAGTATAACTATTCACAAAAGTGGCTGACAAAAAAAATAAACCTTTAACTGAGCAAAGTGATTTTCTTGATGAATATTTAAGACGTGCAAACGAGTCTGAATCATCGCAAGTAAATACCTACGATTCTGATATGAAATCAGAAAATGATAATGCTTTGCCTAAACGTGAAAAGGGAAAAGTACAGCCCGATTATGATTTTGAAACACAGTTTTCATCAACTCAAATTTCAAAAAAACACAAAGAAAAAACTATTGAAGTAAATGAAAACTCGAATTCAGATGAACCTTTAAAAAAGGAAAAAACAAATAAGAAAGAAGTTTCAGCAAAAACTTCTGCATCAGGCTCTACACAAGAAAATAGTACAGAGCCTAAAAAAAAGAAAAGAGGATGGTACACTATAGCAGCCATTGCCATAATTCTTATAGGAATAGGAATTGGTTATCTACGCTATAAAAATGCTATCATGAAAAATGTGTTGGTAGAAGGTAACTACTACACCAGTGAAGAATCCATCATT